>VBKW01000104.1 GCA_005879405.1 Deltaproteobacteria bacterium | reverse complement strand
CGTCGCGCGCCGCAGCTCGAACAGCCGCTCGAAGGTCGCCGCCGCACGCGTCGCATCCGGCGACACCACCGTCACGTGGTCGATGCGCAACGTCCTCATCGGTGCGCATCCTCCGGAAAGGGCTGTGCGTACTCGATGAGCACGCCGTGCGCCGACGCCGGGTGGAGAAAGCAGATCATCCCGGCGAGCCCCGGGCGTGGCTGCTCGTCGATCAGCCGCACGTTCTTCGCCCGTGCCGCGGCGAGCGCGCCCGCGACGTCCGCGGTCGCATAGCAGAGGTGATGCAGACCCTCGCCGCGTTTGGCGAGGAACTTGCCGATGCCGCTCGTCGGCGCGAGCGGCTCGAGGAGCTCGATCTCGCTGTCGCCGACGGTGAGGAGCGCCGCCCGCACGCCCTGATCCTCGACGGTCGCGACCTTGTGCACCGGCAATCCCAGGCAGTCGCGCCAAAAGCCGTACGCTTGCTCGAGGTTACGGACGACGACACCGACGTGGTGAATGCGGGTGAGCGGGGCGCTCATGGCAGCGTGGTTACCGATCGCGAGTCCGCGGCGCAATCCCGTGCGGTTCGCTCGGCCGCGTCATGACGGGGTGCCGACGAGCCAGTCGTTCGGCGTCGGTGGCGTCGTCGAGTAGTCGTAGAAGCCCTTGCCGCTCTTGCGGCCGAGATAGCCGGCGAGGACGAGACGACGCAGCAGCGGCGGCGGCGTGAGCCGCGGCTCGCGGTACTCCTCGAAGAGATTCGAGGCCATGTGAAAGACGATGTCGAGGCCGATGAAGTCGGCGAGCGCGAGCGGGCCGAGCGGGTGATTGGCGCCGAGCTGCATCGCCGAATCGAGGGCGCTGATCGAGCCCAGGCCCTCCTGCAACGTGCGGATCGCGTCGACCATGTAGGGCGTGAGGAGCCGGTTCACGACGAAGCCGGTGAAGTCGCGGACGAGGACGCCGGTCTTCTTGAGCTTCGCCACGAACGCGTGCGCGGCGCCGATGACGGCGGCGTCGGTGCGCAAGGTCGGCACGATCTCGACGAGCTTCATGACCGGGGCCGGATTGAAGAAGTGCAGCCCGATCACGCGCGCCGGGCGGCGCGTCGCCTCGGCGAGCGCGGTCACGGAGAGCGTCGAGGTGTTGGTTGCGAAGATGCCGCCCTCGCGCACGATATCCTCGAGCCGCGCGAAGAGGCGCTTCTTCTCGTCCATGTCCTCGATGATCGACTCGATCACCAGGTCGCACTCGCCGAGGTCGTGGATGCGGTTCGTGCACTCGAGCCGCCCGAGCGTGTCTTTGAGCTCGTCCTCGGTGCAACGCTGCTTCTCGACGTCGCGCTGGAGCGCCTTGGCGATCTTCTGCTTGCCGGCCTCGACGGGACCGTCCGTCATCTTGACGAGGACGGTCTCGTACCCGGCGCGCGCCGTCACTTGCGCGACGCCGACGCCCATCTGACCGCTTCCGATCACGGCGACGCGACGGATCTCCATCACAGACTCCTTGGTTGTCGGCTAACGAGAGTACGCATTGATGGTGAGGTGCTCGGGGAGCCGCGGCCACTGCCCAAAAAATTCGCGCGATCCTAGCGATTGCGGGTGCGCCTCGTCAACAATTCGCATGGCGCCGCCGCGGTCGAAACCGGCGAGGAGCAGGTCCGGTGCCGGCACGAAGGAGCGTTGACAGCGAGCCGCATAATGGCCGAACGTGGTCGCCATGGCGGATCCGGGTTCAGCCCACGTCCTGCGCTTCGGCTACACGTTCCGCCTGCCCGACGGGACGGAGAAAGGCTTCGAGGTGCGGCTCGACGCGGACAGCCTGGCGTCGCTGCCGGGGCCGCCCACGCCGAAGCCGGGATGGACCAAGCTCCACTATTTTCAGTGCGCCAACTGCCCGCTCGGCGACGAGGTCGAGCATTGCCCGGTCGCGGTGAACCTCGCCGCGGTGGTCGAGACCTTCAAGGATGCCGTCTCGTTCGAGAACACCACCGTCAAGGTCGAGACCGCGGAGCGGGTCTACGAGAAGAACACGACGCTGCAAAAAGGGCTGAGCTCGATCATCGGCATCTACATGGTGACCAGTAACTGCCCCGTCATGGACCAGCTGCGGCCGATGGTGCGATTTCACTTGCCGTTCGCCTCCGCGGACGAGACCGTCTACCGCGCCGTCGCGATGTATTTGGTGGCGCAGTATTTCCGTGCGCGCAAAGGGAAAGCGCCGGACTGGGAGCTCGAGCATCTGACCGACATCTATCGCGAGGTCGGTATCGTGAACGCGGGCATGACCGAGCGGCTCCGCCACGCGTCGACCGAGGATGCGAACGTGAACGCCGTCACCATCCTCTCCACGCAGGGCGGTATGGTGCCGATGTACGTCGACGACAGCTTCGTCGAGATGGAACACGTGTTCCGCGGATTCATCGAGCGCGAGTAGCCGTCTCTGATTGGCGCCCTCCGCGGCGAGTGATAGAGCACCACTTCCATGAGCGGATCCGAGGCCGACGGTGCCCTCGCGTCGGTGATCGACGCGCTCGACGCCACCGTCGACGAGGCCGTCGCGCAGGCGTCGGCGATCACGTACGGCGGGCGCGACATCGACGCCCATCAGCCGCACGCGGAGCGCGTCGCGTATCTCGCGACCGAGGTCGAGGCGGCGAAGCGCTTGCGCGCATACGCCGACGAGCTCGCGGAGCAGGGCGGGCGTGACGCACGGATCGACGACATGGCGCTCGTGTTCGCCGCCGAGGTCGCCGCCAAGGCGACGGCGCAGCTGGATGCGCACCTCGAGGACTTCGGGCTCGACGCGGCGTTCCTCGAGCGCACGCTGGCCGCCCCTGCGGTGCGCGCCGCGATCCGCGCCGGCCTCCGTGACGACCGCCTGACCGCCCTCGGCCGCCATCAGCTGGCGACCCGCGGCGTCAACAACGGTCGTATCGACGAGATCGCCGGCATGGCGCGCGACGCCGTCCGCCAATTCGCGGCGACGGAGGTGGCTCCGATCGCCGAGCGCCTCCACCGCCATGACGACCTCATCCCCGAGGAGCTCATCCGCAAGATGGCCGAGCTCGGCTACTTCGGCATGGCGGTTCCCGAGGAGTACGGCGGCGGCGGCATGGGCAATTTGGTCATGATCGTCACGACCGAGGAGCTCTCCGCGGCGTCGCTCGCCGGCGCCGGGAGCCTCATCACGCGGCCGGAAATCCTCACCAAGGCGCTCCTCAAGGGCGGCACGCAGGCGCAGAAGGAGAAGTGGCTGCCGCCGATCGTCGCCGGCGACCTCATGGTCGGCGTCTCGGTCACCGAGCCGGACACAGGCTCCGACGTCGCGTCGATCACCTGTCGCGCTGACGTGGCCGAGCGCGACGGCCGTCGCGGCTACGTGATCAACGGCGCCAAGGCGTGGTGCACGTTCGCCGGCCGCGCCAACGTCCTCGCGCTGCTGACGCGCACCGACCCGAACCCCAAGCTCGGCGCCAAGGGCCTCTCGCTCTTCATCGTCGAGAAGGAGACCTTTCCCGGCCACGCCTTCGAGATGCGCCAGCCGGGCGGCGGGCTCCTCACCGGCAAGGCCGACGCCACGCCCGGCTACCGCGGCATGCACTCCTTCACGCTCATGTTCGACAACTTCTTCGTCCCGGCGGAGAACCTCGTCGGCGAGGAAGGCGGCCTCGGCAAGGGCTTCTATCTGCAGATGGCAGGCTTCGCCGCCGGGCGTCTCCAGACCGGCGGGCGCGCCACCGGCCTCGCGCAGGCGGCGCTCCAGCGCAGCGCCGAGTACGCCAACGATCGCAAGCAGTTCGGGAAGCCGATCGGCGAGTTCGGCCTCACACAGTACAAGCTCGGCCGCATGGCGACGCACATCGCCGCCGCCCGCCAGCTGACCTACGCTGCCGCGCGCGCGATGGACGAGGACGAGTCGATCGCCCTCCTCCCCGCGATGGCGAAGCTCTTCGCCTCCGATGTCGCCGTGTGGGTGACACAGGAAGGGCAGCTGCTGCACGGCGGCTGGGGCTACGCCGAGGAGTTCCCGATCTCGCGCTACGTCGTCGACGCGACCGTGCTGCCGATCTTCGAGGGCGTGAAGCCGATCCTCGAGCTGAAAGTCATCGCCCGCACCCTCTTCGCGTAGGGAGTTACCCGCCACTCAGCACTCCACGGAAGGAGAGAGCCACATGACCCCCCGTTTCGCGCGCCTTTGATCGCTGCGCTTCATCGTCGCCTCGTCGACGGTCATACTCGTCTCGTTGAGCGTTCCGACGCTCGCGGGGCCCGCCGTCGTTCCGACCGAGATCTGCGACAACTGCTTCGACGACGACGGCAACATGCTGATCGACCGCGAGGACGCGATGTGCATCGCGCCCGCGAACGGCGCGAACGCCGGCCTTGGCGACGAGAGCGACGCCAAAGCGGACCTGAAGTGCCAAAAGGCCATGCGGCAAGTGCCGCGGCTGCGCGAGTACGGCGACTACTTCCACATCTCGTTCAAAAACGCGTCCTGACGTTTTGCGCCGGCACGCGCGGCGGCGCTCAGCGCGCGACGAAACGTGCCGGCTCGATTTCGCGCACGCGGCGCGCGATCGTGAGCCGCGCGAGGTGCTGCCCCATGCTGCGGCGCTCGACGTCGTCGGCGTACGGCACCACATCGCCCGGGCGATACACGAAGCGGTGCGCGACGATCTCGTCGAGCGTCCGCGGCGCGGCGAGAAACTCGAGCAGCCGCGCCTCGCGCGCCGCGATGACGGCCGTGAAGCGGTCGAGGCGCTCGAGAAACGCGGCGCGCCCCTCGACGACGCCGATGTGGTGGAAGGTCGCGTACCAGCGCGCGTCGAGCGTGCGCGCGAGCGCGAGCGTACGCTCGAAGTCCTCCAAGGACGACCACGCGTCGCCGTAGTAGGGGCCGAAGCTCGTGAGGTCGACGTCGCCGAGATAGAGGACGTCCTCGGGCTCGACGTGGAAGAAGCTGTGGCCGCGCGTGTGGCCGGGGGCGTGGATGACGCGCACCCGGCAGCGGCCGAGCTCGAAGACGTCGCCGTCACGGAACGGCGTCGCGTCCGGCCGCGGCGTGTAGTGGAACTGCTCGAGCACGGCGCGGCGAAACACAACGTCGATCGCCGGCGACATGCCGTAGATCGCCATCATCGCGTCGATCGACCCGAGCCCGGGCAGGTCTGCCTCGTGGAGATGCCACGGCACGTCGGGGAAGAGGTGGTTTCCGGCGATGTGGTCCTCGTGGCAGTGGCTGTTCAGTACGCGATCGACGCGTGGGAGCGACGTCGCGTCGGTTCCGTCGCCGGGCGCCGCCGTCGAGCCTGCGGCGGCGCGGCCGACCAACGACAACGACGGATCGACGATGATCGTCTCCTCGGTCCCGGAGACGAGGAGCGAATTCCCGTGCGGGTACTTGCCATCGCGGTCGCCGCCGAGGACGGTGACCCTGCCGAGCGCGCGGTCCATGCGCATCGTCTCGACGTCAGCGCAGGCGGAGCGGCATGGGCAGATGGTCGCGATAGATGCGGTCGCGATGCTCGAGGAGGAGCGGATCGACGCGCGCCAGCCACGCGGGATCGCTCATCGTGTAAAAATGGCGGCTCTCCTCGTACATCGGGCACATCTCGGGCCGCAGCGGCTCGATGAGCGTCGCGAACGTCGACCAGTAGAGGTCGAGCGCCGAGAGGCGCGTGCCGATGAAGAAGGGATGTCCCGCGTCGTATTGGCGGCGCAGCTGGGTCGCGAAGAGACGGAGCAGGTCCTCGAGCCGCTGCTCGATCTCTTGCGGCGTCTGTAGGCCGTAGCCGTAGCGCGCGCCGACGTACTCGCCGACGGCCCGCAACGGCGATCCATTCGTGAGCACCGTGTGCGCCATCTGCAGGCGGCGACACCAGCCGAAGCCGAGCTCACCGCAGAGCTCGTGGAGGTAGCCGAACATGCGCGCGCGCTCCTCGGCGCCGGCCGGAATGAGCGCCGGCTCGGGTGCGAGACGCTCCGCGAGGTAGAGGATCGCGCTCCAGGTCGTCCGCGGCGGCTCGTCGTCGAGGATCGCGACCGGCGCGCTCGTCTGCCCGGTCCAGTCGGCGAGGGCGGAGTTGTCGCCCATCACCCGCTGCGGCACCGGGATCCACGGGATCTTCTTCACGTCGAAGAGGGCCTTCGCGCCCTCCGACCACGGATTGGGGATCCCTTTCGACACGACGAGCCTGAGGCCCGGCAGCGTGCGCGCCTCGTTCACCTCGACCCATGGCATGGCCATACGCGATCTCCTCGGCGCGCGACCGTACTCCTTTCGCGATGGTGACGGAACGCGCACGCCGGATACCGGCCATGACCGCTCGCCGGCGGCTCGTATGTGCGGACGTCCTGCGCGCTGTGATAGACGAGCGCGCATGCCGGAAGAACCCGAGGTCGAGACCGCGGAGCTACGCGAGCGCATCCACGAAGAGATGGAGCACGAGGGCGGCGCCTTCCTCCGACAGATCGCGCTCTCGACGGCGCTCCTCGCCGCATTCGCGGCGCTCGCCGCGCTCGAGGCCGGCCACACCGTGAACGAGGCGCTGGTGCTGAAGACGGAGGCGAGCCGCCTGCAAGCCGAGGCGTCGGACGTGTGGGCGCACTATCAAGCGAAAGCGATCAAAGGCTCGGTCGCGCGCGCCGCCGCCGCGGCGTGGGAGGCGGCGGGCCACGAGCCGCCCGCCGACCTCACCGCCGAGATCGCGCGTCACGCCAAAGGCGAAACCGAGCTCGAGGACGAGGCCCGCGCCCGCGAGCACGAGCGCGACGAGCGCTCGCGCGAGGCCGACGCGCTCCTCGCGCGCCATCAGCGGTTTGCGCAGGCGGTGGCGCTCTTTCAGGTCGCGATCGCCCTCGGGGCGGTGGCGGCGTTGACGCGCCTGCGCGTCGTGTGGTTCGGGTCGATCGCCCTCGGCTCGATCGGACTCGTGCTCTTCGCGCTGCCGTTCGCGTCGCGCTGACGTCGCCCCCGCCGGGCGATACTGCCGATTCGCGACGAGCACGTCTTGACTTCGATCGCGCGCGATTGACCTGCGTCCGCTCCTGAGCGACAGAGAGCGTCATGACGACCTTGGCAGGGAAAGTCGCGCTCGTGACCGGCGGCGGGCGCGGCATCGGGCGCGGGATCGTGCTCGCGCTCGCCGAAGCCGGCGCCGACGTCGCGATTGCCGACGTCGACACGCTTGCCGCGGGCGCGCAGCAGTATGGCGACAGCCACGTCAGCGGCTTCGCGTGCGCGCAGCGCACCGCCGCGGAAGTCGGCGAGCGCGGACGGCGCGCGGTTGCGATCGCCGCCGACGTCACGTGGAAGGTCGCTTGCGCGGCGATGGTCGCCGACACGGTGCACGCGCTTGGCGGCCTCGATGTCCTCGTGTGCAACGCCGGCGTCGTCTCGCCGTCAACGTCAAAGGCGTCTTTCTCTCGTGCCAAGCGGCGATTCCGACGCTCGTCGAGCGCGGCGGGTGCATCATCGCCGTCGCGTCGGTGGCGGGAAAGAACGGCGCCCCGGGTTTGGCGCACTACTGCGCCTCAAAGTTCGCGGTCGTCGGCTTCACCAACGCGCTCGCCAAGGAGCTCGCGCCCGCGAACGTCCGCGTGAACGCGATCTGCCCCGGCATCCTGCGGACGCAGATGTGGGAGTACCTCGCCGAGACGTTGCGGACGGCGGGGGAGACGCGCGACCAGTCGTGGGAGCGCTACATCAAGCAGCTGATCCCGCTCGGGCGCCCGCAGACGCCGGAGGACATCGGGCGCGCCGCCGTCTACCTGGCGACGGCGCCGAACGTGACCGGCCAGGCGCTCAACGTCGACGGTGGCATGGAGCTGCACTGACGTCGCGATGGCGGATCTCCTCGACGTGGCGCGCTACCGCGTCCTCTTCGCCGACTGCGACCCGATGCGCATCATGTACTACGGGTCCTACTTGCGGCTCCTCGAGATCGGCCGCGCCGAGCTCTTCCGCCGCCTCGGGCATCCGTTCGGGCACTACGTCGCGCGCGGGCGCTACCTCGGCGTGATCGAGGTCACGTGTCGGTACCGCCGGCCGGCGCGTTACGACGAGGAGCTCGTGATCCGCGCCGCGGTCGCGAGCTTCGGCCGGGCGCGGGTGGAGATCGCGTACGAGATCGCCGCCGCCGACGGCGCGCTCGTCGCCGAGGCGACGACGGTGCATGCGCTCGTCGACGACGACGGCCGGCCGCAGCGCATCACCGCGGAGTTCAAGGCGGAGGTGTTGGCGGCCCAGGACGCCGCGCTCGCGGCGGATCGACCGTCGGATTGACTACGCGTCCCGGCGTGGCAAAGAGGCGCCATGACCGTACGCGCGATCCCCGAGGGTTATCACACGGTGACGCCCTATCTCGTCGTCGAGGGCGTTCCCAAGCTCATCGAGTTTCTCACCCGCGCCTTCGATGCCAAGGAGGTCTTCCGCATGGCGATGTCTGACGGCACGATCCGCCACGCGGAGGTGCAGATCGGCGATTCGCGGGTGATGATGGGCGAGGCGCAGGGGCCGCACCGGCCGATCCCGGCGATGCTCCACCTCTACGTCGCCGACGCCGACGCCGTATACGCGCGCGCGCTCCGCGCCGGCGCGACGTCCATCACGGCGCCCGCCGATCAGTTCTACGGCGACCGCACCGGCGGCGTGCAGGACGCCTGCGGCAACCAGTGGTGGATCGCGACGCACAACGAGGACGTCTCCGCCGAGGAGCTCGCCCGCCGCGCCGAGGCGGCGCAGCGCTAGTCGGGTCGTCGGGCTTCCCTCCGCTCGCGGAATCAGGCAGGTTGCCCGCGATGCTGCGCCGGATCGGGATCGTCGTCGTCACGCTCGTGGTTGCACGGCTCCTCGCGGCGTGCATCTGGCCGACGATCAACGACGTGCGCACGGGGGCGACGCCGCAGTACCCGGATCTGCAGCCGCAGCGCTTCGCGCAGCCGTACGACCGGGTCTTCGACGCCGCGCTCACGACGGCGCGGGCGCAAGGCTGGGACGTCACCACGAACGACCGCGATCGCGGCCACATCGAGGCGGTCTCGACGACGCGTCTCTTCCGCTTCAAGGACGACGTCACGATCGACGTCACGCACGAAGGCGACGGCGCCGTCGTGAACGTGCGCTCGCACTCGCGGATCGGTAAAGGCGATTTCGGCACCAACGCGCGACGGATCCGGCGCTTCCAAGCCGAGCTCGCGCAGCGGCTGTAGGTCGCGCGCTCATGCCTGCGGTCTTCGTCCACGGCGTTCCCGATACCGAGCGCGTCTGGGCGCCGCTCACGTCGCGGCTCGCGCGCCGCGACGTCGTCTGCCTGTCGCTGCCGGGGTTCGGCCGGCCGGTGCCCGAGGGATTCGACGGCACCAAGGACGCGTACGTCGACTGGCTGCTCGGCGAGCTCGCCGCGCTGCCGCCGCCGATCGATCTCGTCGCGCACGACTGGGGCTCGCTGCTGGCGGTGCGCGCCGTCTGCGTGCGGCCGGAAATCGTGCGCAGCTGGGTCGGCGGCGCGGCGCCCGTCGACTCCGAGTACGAGTGGCATCCCACGGCGCAAATGTGGCAGACGCCCGGCGTCGGCGAGGCGTTGATGGAGCAGATCACTCCCGACGCGATGCGCGAGGGTCTCGTCGCGGCGGGCGTGCCCGACGCCTACGCCGCCGAGGCCGCCGGTTTCGTCGACGCGCGCATGAAACACTGCATCCTCACGCTCTACCGGTCCGCCGTGCGGGTGTCCGCGGAGTGGGAAGGCGACCTCGCGCGTATCACGGCGTCGGGCCTCGTGCTCTGGGGCGACGACGACCCGTACGCGCCGCCGCGCTTCGGCGCACGTCTCGCCGAGCGGACCGGCGCCCGCTTCGTGTCGTATCCGGCGACGTCGCACTGGTGGCAGCTGCAGCGCCCGGCCGAGGTCGCCGCCGAGCTCGAGCGCTTCTGGGCGGCGCTCTGAGGACACGGCAGTGGCGCGCAGCGAGCGGGACGTCTTCATTCTGCACCCGGCGATCGCCGTCGCGGGGCGGGTGATGTTCGCGCTCATCTTCTTCTTGTCCGGCCTCACCCACTTCACGGATCTCGCGCTCTACACGAGCCTGATGCCGGCGGCGATTCCGTTTCGGCCGTTCTGGGTGATCGTCTCCGCGATCGTCGAGCTGATCGGCGCCGCGATGATCGTCAGCAACCGCTACGCGCGCCTCGGGGGGTGGCTGATCTTCATCTTCCTCGTTCCGGTGACGATCACCGTGCACGGCGTCGCGATGACGACGGCGCCCGACGAGCAGATGCGGCGGATCCAGACGTCGTTCTTCTTGAAAGGCATCACGATGGCGGGCGCGGCATTGCTCATCACGCAGTTCGGCGTGACGCCGCGGGAGGAGAGAGCCCGATGATCGTCGTCCACCACCAATGACGAAGGAGTCACGCTGATGGTGAGCAATGCAACCACGATGACCGCCGCGCGATCACCCGTCGATGCGACGCTGCTACCCGTGTGGATGCGGCGTGCGCTGTACGCGACCGCGGCGATGAATGTCGTCGGTGCGATCGGGTTCCTGCCGCCGGCGCATGCGTTGCGCGCGCTCGCCGGCTTTCCCGAGGCCGAGCACCCGCTCTATCTGGCGACCGTCAGCATGTTCGTGCTGCTCTTCGGGCTCGCGTATCTCGCGCTCGCCGTGAGCGGCAGACCGGAGCGCTTCTTCATCGCTCTCGCCGCCGCCGGCAAGCTCGCGTTCTTCGCGCTGCTCACGGTGCTTTGGCTCGGCGGCACGCTGCCGTTGCAGGCCGTCGCGGCGGGAACCGGCGACCTCGTGTTCGGCGCGCTCTTCCTCGTCTGGCTCTATGGCTGAGCGGCTACTCGTAGCGGTTGTGTCGCTCCGGTCGTCGCCCTATGGAAGGCGCATGGCGATACCCGCACGCAACGGGCCGGCACAGCCTCGCGCAGCCCGATCTCGCGATCGGGCGCAACGGTTCGAAGGCTTCGCCGATACCGAGGGCCGCTTCTTTCGCGCGCTCGCGCGCAACCAGGATCGCGATTGGTTCGCCGTGCACCGGGAGGAATACGAGCGTGGCTGGCACGCGCCGATGCAGGCGCTGCTGACCGAGACCCGCGCCCGACTCGAGCCGCTCTATCGACACGAGCCGTTGGCGGCCCCCAAGGTGTTCCGCATCTACCGCGACGTCCGATTCTCGAAGGACAAGTCACCGTACAAGACGCATATCGGCGGCTACGTCGCGGTCGACGGCACCGGCCACGGTCCGTCGGCGGCAGCGGCGCTCTATTTCCATGTCGCCGCCGACGAGCTGTTCGTCGCCGCCGGTCAATACATGATGGACGGCACCCAGCTCGCGAGCTTTCGTCGGGCTATCGTCGACGACGGGCAGGGCGGGACGCTGCAGCAACTGCTGCGCAAGCTTACCCGCGCCGGCTTCGGCATCGGCTCGCACGACACGCTGCAACGCGTCCCGCGCGGCTTCGATCCCGACCACCCGCGCGTCGATCTCTTGAAGCGGAAGGGGCTCATCGTCACGTTTCCGGCGCTGCCGCGCCGGCTGCTCGTCTCGCGCAAGCTCGTCGACTGGCTGACGGTGCACACGAAGCGCACGGTGCCGCTGGTCGAGTGGCTGGCGGCCGTCACCGCGTAGCGGGATGGCGATCGTCGCGCTCGTCGCCATCCTCGCGGCCGGGCTCTTCACCGGCGCGGCGCTCTACATCACGTTCGTCGAGCATCCGGCGCGGCTCAGCTGTGGCCCCGCCGTCGCGCTCGCCGAGTTTCGTCCGAGCTATGCGCGCGCGACCGTGATGCAGGTGTCGCTGGTGGTCGCCGGCGCGGGTGCGGGCGCGGCGCGTTGGGCGCTCGGCGGCGCCGTCGCGTGGCTCCTCGGCGCGGTATCGCTCGCCGCCGTCGTGCCGTTCACGCTGCTCATCGTGCTGCCGACGAACCACCGCTTGCTCGACGCGACGCTCGACGCCGCGTCGCCCGACACGGTGATGCTGCTTCGGCGCTGGGGTCGGCTGCACGCCCTCCGGAGCGTGCTCGGATTGATCGCGTTCGCGACGTTCGTCGTGCTGCTCGTCGCCTGAGCGCGGCGGTCAGGCGTCGTACGCGCTCGCCAGGGGAACGGCGTCGCGCGGAGCCGGCGTTCGGCGCGCTCCCGGCGGGAGGCTGCGCTCGAGGACGAGCGACCATGCGGCGGCCACCGCGCACCCCGCCGCGACGACGATCCAGACCCCGACACGATGGGCGTCGAGCAGCGCGCCGCCGACTGCCGGTCCGACGACGAACGCGAGCTGCCACGAGAGAGCGCCGAGGGCCATGTAGCGCCCGAGGGTCGCCGCGGTAGCGAGGTCGGCGACCAGCGGCGCGTGCACGACGCCGTGCACGCATTCGGCCGCACCGAGGACGGCCGCAGACGCGGCGAGGACGAACGCCGCCGGCGTCGCATCGAGCGTCTCGACGGCGGCGACGACCACCAGCCACGTGGCGGACCAGACCACCCCCATCAGGGCGAACGCCTGCATGCGACGTCGGCCCTCGAGCGCGCGCGCGACGCGCAGCTGGATCAGCACGATCGTGATGGTGTTGGCGAAGAAAATGAGTCCGATCGCGCGCTCGCTCACGCCGGCGACGTTCTTGGCGTAGACCGGCAGCAGCTGGATGAGCGGTGCGATGCCGGCCGCGACGAAGAGCGTGTTCAAGAGGAAGAGACCGACGAACGCGCGGTCACGCAGTACGACGGCATAGCTGCCGGTGACCACGTGGTGCTGCGCCGCAGGCGGCGACGGCACCCGCGCGAGCAGGATCGCGAAGACGAGAAACGTGAGCGCGTCGATCGCGAAGAGCACCGTGAACGTCGCCGGCTCCGAGGCGACGGCGATCGCGCCGCCGACGACGCCGCCGATGCCGAAGCCGAGATTCACGGCGACGCGCTGCTGTGCGAAGGCCACGTGACGCTGGTCCTCCGGTGTCAGGAGCGTGAGCAAGCTCGCTTGCGCCGGCCAGAACGCGCCGCCGCCGGCGCCGAACGCGAGCTGCAACACGACGGCGTGCCACCCGGTACGAATCCACGGGAAGCACGCGATCGCGATCGCCTGGACGAGCAACGCCGCGCTCAAGATCGGTCGCGGGCCGAAGCGGTCGGCGAGCGGGCCGCCGGCGGCGCTGGCCGCGATCGCGCCGAGCGCGCTCGCGGACGCCGCGAGCCCCGCGACCGTCAGCGAGATGCCGCGCACGTCGTGGAGGTAGATGATCGCGAACGGCACCACGACGCCGTTGCCGAACGTGTTCGCCAGCCCGGCGGCTTGGATCGCCCACACCACGCGCGGCAGGCGCGGCGCGAAGCTGGCGAGGTATGCGGCGATGCGACGCACAGCTCGAGCGTTGTACTACTGGGCGATGTATGCGGGCGAGCGGAACGACGATCGAGGCGTCCCCGACGGGCGCGGACGCGTCGCTACTTCGTCGTCGACGGATGCGCGCGGTGCGCCGCCGGCGCGTGCGACCGCTTCGCCGCGTGGTGCCGCGGCACCGCGCGCGACGGCGCGCTGCGCGCGTCCGGGTCGTCGACGACGAAGCGCCAATTGCCGTCGACGCCGCGGTGGACGGTCTCGCTCGCATGACCACCGAATGCGACGTGCTTGCCGTTCGGATCGGTGCCGGTTGCCGACCAGTCGTCGTAGACGACCGCGATGTCGTTGCCGCCGAGGAGGACGCGGAAGACGCTCAGGGTGATGTGCGCTCGGAGCGCGACGAAGCCGGCGATCTCTTCGCGGATCGCCGCCGTACCCGTCGCAGCGCTGCGGTCCTGTCGGACGAGCGTCGCCGTCGGCTCGTAGAGCGTGACGACGCCGTCGACGTCGCCGGCATTCAGCCGCTCACCGAACAAGCGATCGAGGTCCTCGGGCGCACGCGCTCCACTCGGGGCGAGCGCCTGTTTGCCCGGGCACGGGTGCCCCATCGGTGGCGCCCCGTGGTGGCGCGGCGCGCAGCCGGCGGCGGCGACGAGGGCGAGAGAGACGACGGTCACGAGCGTTCGCATGCACGAGCCTCCGTGCGCGCCGGCATACGTGACCGCCTCGCGACGCGCAAACGCGCTCCTCGGATAGTGACTCATTTTGACTGGGGCGCGCCGTGGGCGTACCGGATGACCTCGGCTCGTTCCAGCGTCACCAAGCCGCCGCAGCCCGCCGCTTCGATCAGGGCATCCAGCTCGGGTAGTGCCGCCCGAATCTTTTCCTCGCCGTCCACGATCTCGATCACGATCGGAAGATCCTCCGAGAGCCGCAGGATCTTGGCCGTGTGAATGCGACTCGCGGCACCGAAGCCTTCGATGCCGCGCCAGACGGTCGCCCCAGCTAGCCCCAGCTCGCGCGCCTTCTGCACGATCACGTCATACAGCGCGTGCCCGCGAAGCGTGTCCGACTCGCCGATAAAGATGCGGAGGAGCTTCCCCTCGCCGGTAATCTTCATAGGGTCCTCTCGAGCACATAGCCAAGCCATGTTGCGGCGAGACTACCGCCCACGCTAGCCGCGATGTTCCCGAGGGCGAACGAGGTCTGCCCATCGCGAAGGAGCGCCAGCGTTTCGTAGCTGAAGGTCGACATGGTGGTGAAGCCACCACAGAACCCGACGGTCAGGAACAAGCGCACACTGGCGTCCAGCGCCCCGCGCTCCAACGAAAGCGCCATGACGAGGCCGATCACGAACCCGCCGAGGAGGTTGACGGCCAGCGTGCCGACCGGGAAATCACCGCCGTTCAGGCGCTGGACAGCACCGGAAAGCCAAAAGCGGGCGACCGATCCGAGAAGTCCCCCGAGTGCCACGAGAAACGTACGCAACATTGGCGGTCGGATAACACGTTTGTGCAGCGGCGCGCCGGCCGCGGCGCTAGAGCGGCAGCTCCTTCATACCCTTGCGCGGCGCGCCGACGAGGCACGCCATGTTTCCCGCCGGGTGGCGGTTCTCGTACATCATCTGGTGCGTGTGCGGGACCTGGTCGAACGTGAACGCCTCGCCGAGGCAGGGATCGACCTTGCCGGCGATGACGAGATCGTTCAAGCCCTTCGCCTGCTCGTCGTTCGCGAAGTGTGAGCCCTGGAAGCGCTTCTGGCGCATCCACAGGTAGCGCAGGTCGACGGTCGCGTTGTAGCCGGTCGTGCCGGCGCAGATGACGACCATGCCACCCGTGTCGCAGACGAAGATCGACGTCGGCACCGTGTCCTCGCCGGGATGCTCGAAGACGATGCGCGGGCTGCGCCGGTCGCCGAGCACGTCCCAGAGCGCCTTGCCGAACGCGCGCGCGCCGGCGGTCCACTTGTCGTACGCGGCCGTGTCCTTCCAGTGCGGCAACATGCCCCAGTGGTCGAACTTCTTGCGGTTGATGCAGCCTTTCGCGCCGAGCGATTTGCAGAAGTCGAACTTGTCCTCGCCCGAGACGACGGCGACGGGAATCCCGCCTTGCGCCTTCACGATCTGGATCGCTTGGCTGCCGAGACCGCCGGAGCCACCCCAAACCAGCACGACGTCGTTCGGCTGCACGGTATGCGGCGGCCACGCCATCAGCATGCGATACGCGGTCGCGCCGACCAGCATGTACGCCGCCGCCGCCTCCCACGTGAGATGCTTCGGCTTCGGCAGACACTGATGCGCCTGCACCTTCGTGAACTGCGCGAAGCTGCCCCAGTTCGTCTCGTACCCCCAGATCTGGAAGCTCGGCGCGAACATCGGGTCGTGCCCCGCCTTCACGAACGGGTCGTTTCGATCCCACACCCCGCAATGGATCACGACCTCGTCGCCGACCTTGTGCGTCGTGACGTCCTTGCCGACGGCGTAGACGACTCCCGACGCGTCGCTGCCCCCGATGTGAAACCCGGTCGTGTCGCCGCCGCGCGCGTGTACCTTGATGACGTCGATCGGCACGCCGCGCGCCGCCCACACGTTGTTGTAATTGATGCCCGCCGCCATGACGCAGACGAGGACCTCATCCGGGGCGAGATCGGGAACGGGCACCTTCTCGATCTTGAACGCTCTCATGGGCTCGCCGAATCGTTCAGGGCGGATCACCTGCGCGTACATTTCGCGCGGGACGTAGCCGACGGGAGGGACGTGGCCGATTTCGTAGAGGTCGCGTTTCTCACTCATGGGTGCACCTTCGCTGGGCGAGGAATCGAAGCGTGCGGAAACTTATTCGACGCTGGCCGGCAATTCAAACCGCTACGGCGTCGCGCCGCGGCGCGTGCCGTCGGTCGCTGCGGCGGTCGCCGACGACGGACGCGTCCCGGCGGTGCTCAGCCCGCGGCGGCGTCGCTGCGTCGGCGCCGCGGGCGTGCGGGAAGCGCGACCCGGTGGCGTCGCGGCGCCGCGAGGGTGCGGCGGCTCGGCAGCGGCGTGCCTTTCTCGCCATGCTCGGGATTCCATGCGAGGAGCCCGCGCGCGAGATAGTCGGCGTCGAGGCCGAGCCCTTCGCAAACGGCGGTGAACGAGAACGGCATGTCGTCGTCGTCGCGATTGCGGATCCAGCGTACCGCGTCCGCGGCGCCTGCCGAGCCGCGACGTGCGAGCTGCAAGACGGCGTCGAAGAGGACCGCGGCGAGGAGACGCCGCTCGGGGAGATCCGACGCGCCTGCGGCGACGGTGTCGAAGAGATCCGAGTCGATCGGCGGAACTGAGCTGCGATGCGCCGTCATGCGTCTCGAACTGTAGACCTCGGTCCGCGGAAGCTCAACTAGATTCGTAAAAGTGTCGCGGATTCGTAGCGGCGGGCGCGGTATTGCTCTGACGCGCCGTGACAGCGAGGCGTCAGCGACCCATGAAGCGCAGGAACTCGTCGACGGACTGGAAACGCATGAACATGTTGCGGCGTTTCTCGTGGCCGATCGTCGACGTCGGTCGATCGGCGTAGTTGTGGCCGGGATAAACGATCGTCTCGTCGGGAAGATTCCGCAGCGTGTGGTTGAGACTGCGGTAGAGCTCGGCCGGATCGCTGCCGGGCAGATCGCTGCGGCCGCAGCTGCCGATGAAGAGCGTGTCGCCGGAGATGAGATTCCCGGCGGCGAGGAAGCACTGCGAGCCCGGCGTATGACCCGGCGTGTGGATGAACGTGATCGGGACGTTGCCGACGTGCACCACGTCGCCCCCCTCGACCGCGACCACGTCCGAGTCCGAGAGATCGGAGATGCGGTGCACGAACCCCGCCTCGCGCGTGTTGATGTGGACCTTCACCGGCACCTTCGCGAGCAGCTCGGTCGCGCCGATGACGTTCATCCCCATGTAGCGGCCGCCGAGATGATCGGGATGGAAATGCGTGACGAGCGCCTTGGTGATCGTCATGCCGTCCTTGGCCGCGACGTCCAAGATCGCGTCGATGTCCCAGGCCGCATCGACCACGGCCGCCTCGCGCGTCTCGGGATCGCCGACCAGATACACGTAGTTCTGCATCGGGCCGATCTCGAGCTGGCGGAGGTAGATCGGCGCCGTCATCGCGCTCTCCGCGTCGACGCCGGCGCTGCGGCGCCGGCACCCTTTACGGGCGCCGTTGCCGAACGCGGGCGCTTCGGGGGGCGTCCGGCCGGGAGCGTGAGGCCCTTCTCCCACAGGTATTCCGGCTCGCCGAGATGCTTCGACACCCAGCGCGAGAGCACGAAGAGCAGATCGGAGAGCCGGTTCACGTAGCGCAGCGGCCCGTCGCCGATCGGCTCGCGGCGGCCGAGGCGCAAGATGTCGCGCTCCGCGCGGCGGCAGACGGTGCGCGCCTGATGGAGAAACGCCGCGATCGTGCCGCCCCCCGGCAAGATGAACGACTTCAGCGGCTCGAGGTCCTCCTGGCACTCGTCGATCGTCCGCTCGAGGACCTTCACCTGCTCGTCGCCGATGCGGATCATGCCGTCCCATTCGGCATCCGGCGGCGTGGCGAGCTCGCTGCCGAGGTCGAAGAGCTCGTTTTGCACTTGGCGGAGAATCGCGTCGAGGCGCGCCGCGATCGGCGATTTCGGCGCCGCGTCGTTGAACGCGCGCACGATGCCGAGGATCGCGTTCAGCTCGTCGATGGTGCCGTAGCTCTCGATCCGCGGGTCGTCCTTGGGGACACGCTTGCCGCCGACGAGATGCGTCTCGCCCTTGTCGCCGGTCCGTGTGTAGACCTTGTTGATGCGGATCGCCACGTCAGGAATTCGCCGGGCCCGTCTCGACGGGGAGGCCGGCGTCGCGCCAGCCGGGGATGATCACGCGGCCCGTCTGGTCGCGCGCGCCGCCGAAGCCACCGCGGACGTTCGTGACGTCGGTGAACCCGGCGGCGTGCAAGAGCTCGCACGCACGCTGCGAGCGTCCGCCCGCTTGGCAGCCGACGAGGAGCTTCGTCGCGCGCGGCACGAGCGCCTCGACGGCGCCGACGAAGTCGGGGTTGGGCCGCGGCTGACCGCCGGCGCCGTAGAAGAGGACCGGCACGTGGCGCGCGCCCGCGGGGTGTCCGGCCTCGAACTCCGGCGCCGTGCGCACGTCGAGGTAGACTGCGTCCAGGTGCTGGCGCAGGACGTCGAACGCCTCCGGAGGTGTCGTCTGCGGAATCTCCATGATGCGTCCCTAGCAGAGGCGCCGGGCGACGTCAGCCCTCGCGCGCGGTGAAGAGCCGCAGGTAGTCGTCGTGCGACGCCGGCGGGCGCTGCGCGACCGCGAGGTTCTCCTCCGCGTGCGCCCGCTGGCGCATGCCGACGAGCGCGGTGGTGACCCCCGGCGTCGAGCGCACGAACTGGATCGAGCGCTGCGCATCGGTGTCGAGGCCGACCATCGCCTCGGCGAGGATGTCGGGCATCCGGCCGGCGAGCTGGCCTTGCAGCAACGACGCGCTCGCGACCACGGTCACCCCGAGCGCGTCCGCCGCCTCGACGAGCGACCCGAAGTGGTCGCCGACGCGTTGATTGCGGAGCGTGAATGCTTCCGGCATCGCGAGGTTGCACGGCAGCTGCACCCAGCGGAAGTGATGGCTCTTCCCGAGCTCGCGCTCCGCGAGCTCGACGAGGTCGGCGAGCGACAGGTACTCGCGCTGGTCCGGCGCGACGCGAAAGCCGTTCCACGTCGCGACGCCGTAGGCGCCGATCTTCCCCTGCTCGACGGCGCGCTCGAGGACGCGGAACGCGCCCGTCATGCGGGTGAGAAAGCTGTCGCGGTCGACCGCGCTGAGCTGGGTCTCGGGATTGTGGAGATAGTACACGTCGATCGTCGCGAGACGGAGATTGCGGCGGCTACGCTCGATCTGATCGACGAGGTAGCGCGGTGCGAGCGAGTGCGAGCCGGCGACGAGGTCGGCGGCGGTGAGGAGACCCGAGCCGACGTAGGTCTCCTGGAAGTAGCGGCCGGGGTCGGTCGGGTAGCTGCCGTCGAAGGGCAGATAGCCGCCCTTCGTGCAGACCACGACCTCGTCGCGCTGCAGCTCGCCTTCGGCGATCAGCGCCGCGAGCGCCATCCCGACGACGCGCTCGCTGCGCTGCGCGCGGTAGTTGATGGCGGTATCAATGACGTTGGTGCCGAGGGCGATCGTGGCGACGAGCGCCTGGCCGTAGCCGGCGTCGGTAGCGTCGTCGGGCTCGCCGAGATATGTGCCGATCCCGATCGACGACAGCAGGAGTCCGGTCCCGCCTTGCCGGAAGTGGTCGGCCGGGACCGTTCCTGCCAAGCGGTCACGGAACCGGCGGGTTCCTTCTCGCGTCGCGGCCTCGTCCATGCCCGTCCTCCTTCGCGCAGCGCTCGAGGATGATCGCCTTCAGACGTTCGGGATCGATCGGTTTCTTGAAAAGCACCTTGCCGTCGAGCCCGGCGAGCTTGCTGCGCTTGATCACGTGGTCGCGGTCGTACAGGTAACCGGTCATCAAAATAACGGGCAGCTCGGGCCGACGCTCTTTCAGCTCCATGTAGAGATCGTAGCCGTCCATGTCCGGCATCACGACGTCGCTGATGACGAGGTCGAACGGATGGGCGGCGATGAGCGCCAGCGCGTCGGCGGCGCACACCGCAAACGCCGTCTCGGCGCCCTCGCACTGCAGCAGCTCTGCCATCGATTGGCAGATCCCGAGGTCGTCGTCGACGACGAGGATCGACAGGCCGGCGAGCGGTCCCGCGTGCGGTGACGCGCCCTGCGGTGACGCGGCCTGCGTGCCGGCGGCGACGGGCGCGCCGTTCGGTCGTGCCGGCGCGGATCCGTCGGCTTTTCCCGCGCCGGCGGTGCCCCGCGCGTTCCCGCCGTCGGGCGAACGGCTGAGACGAATGACGTCATTGCCGACCGTCACCCCGCGCGCGTCGACGGTGTCGGCGCGGAGATCCGTCATCAGCGTGCCGGGGAGATACTGCCGCGTCTCGTACTCGCCCGCGCTCGCCATCTCCTGGACGCGGTTTACGATGCGCTGGATCTTCACGAGCTCGCGCTGCACGGCCTCGAACCGCTCGTCCTCGATGACCATCTGCTCGTCGCTCGCGATGCCGCGGACGAACGTCTCGACGAGCTCGAGCGTGTTGGTGATCACCTCGAGCGGATTGTTGATCTCGTGCGCCAGGCTGACGGCGATCTCGCCGAGCGTGACGAGCTGGTCGTGGCGACGGATCTGCCGCAGGTCCTTCGCGAAGCCGATCGACCCCGTCTCGACGCCGCCCTCGTCGTAGATGATGCCCCCGGAGATCGCGACCGGGATCTGCTCGCCGCCTTTCGCGGTGAAGATCGTCTCGAAGTTCTTGATCTTGCCGCGCCCGGCGTGCGTGTCGCTGCGCATCGCCTTCATGACGCGTTTCGCCTCGTCGCGCGTCGGGTAGAGCAGCGTCACGGGCCGGCTGCGCACCTCGTCGGATTGATACCCGAGCGTCTGTCGCGCGCCATCGTTGTAGTAGACGATCGACCCTTCGCGATCGACGGCGACGACGATGTCGGGGGAGTTTTCGATCAGCTTTTCGAAATAGATGCGCGGAAGCGCCATGAAGCCTTCGAGCCGAGCGTCGGCTAGGCGCTCGTGTCGCCGGTCCGCCTCGCGGCTTCTCGGTCGACCGAAAGCATGTTAGGCGGCACGTTCCGTGCGGTCAAGGTTCCGGGGGAGCGGGCGAATCCTGGTCGTGGTCGCGGTTTTTCTCGTCGCCGGCTGCTATTTCGGCAAATACGACAAGCTCGCGCGCACCCACGTCCAGCTGCTCCTCGCGATGGCGCAGAAGCTCGAGGACGTCACCCGCGAGCAGGGGGCCCCACCCGCGTCGCTCGCTGAGTACCGCTATCCTCTCGAGCGCGCCCGCGACTTCGCCCGCATCGTCGGCGGCCGCTTCCAGGGACGTCCGTCGCTGGCGGCGTTTACGGCCTTCTGCGACGCCTACGACGGCGTCGTGAGGGCCGCCGAGTCCCTGCGCGGCGAGCCGGACGCCGAGGGCACGCTGGCCCGTGCCCGGGCGACGCTCGACGAGCGCGCCGCCGCGGTGCTGCGGGCGCTCGACGCCGAAGCGCGGTCGTGAGTCTTCGACGGCGACGCGCGCTCCCGAGGGCCGACCCGCCGTCGTCGTGTCGCGCCGCCTGCAGGGTCACATGCTCGACGACGCGGCACGGAGCGCGACCAGCCCCGCGGCGTGCTCGAGCTCGGCGAACGACGCCTCGATGTCGCCGACGAAGTCGTGCAGATCCGGCACGAGATCCCAATCGCAAATGCAGCCCCAGCAGAGGCGCCCCGCGTAGCTGAAGAGCGCGACGCCGAGCCCTTGGTTGGCGAGCAAGTTCACCATCGGGTAGCACTCCTGGAGCGGCGCGCCGAGGAGGTAGAGCGGGATCTGCGGCCCGGGGACGTTGGTCACGGTGAGATTGAAGGGCCGCGAGCGGGTCGCGAGTTGGACGGCGAGCGAGAGCAGCGTCGAGCTCGTCCATTCGCTGACGGCGGCGAGCACCTCGGCGCCCATCGCCTGCTTCGAGCGCTTGAGGCGCGTCGTCGTCGCGCGCACCGCCGCGAGACGGCGCGCGGGGTCGCGCTCGCCGACCGGCAGCTCCGTCATCCAGAGCGCGATGCGGTTACCGAGCGTGCCGTGCTCCGCGGCGGTGCGCAGGCTGACGGGCACGTTGGCGCGGATGTCGAGCATGTCGGGGTTGATGCGACGGCGCTCGAGAAAGCGCCGCAGCGCGCCGGCGACGGTCGCGAGGACGACGTCGTTGACGGTGCCGCCGAGGCGGTCCTTGACGGCCTTCACGGCGCCGAGCTCCATCATCGTCCAATCGAAGCGGCGGTGCGGCCCGATGGCGCGGTTGAACGGCGTCGGCGACGCCGGCCAGAACGATGCCCCGAGCGTCTCGACGACGGCGCGCACCCCCTCGGTGGCGCGCGCGGCCATCGTCATCGGGTTCGTCAAGGCACAGGGGCGCTCGCCCAATGCGGCCAGCGGCTCGCTCGCGCGCCGCATCCACTCGTCACGCAGGAGCGCGAAGCGGCTCGGCGCCGGGCGCGGGATCCACATCGGGCACTCGGGGACCGCAGTGTCGGACATCGGCGACAGCAGCACCGCCATGAGGTCGGCGCCGGAGATCCCGTCGATCATCGAATGATGCGATTTGACGACGAGCGCGAAACGGTCCTCGGCGAGGCCCTCGACGATCCACATCTCCCAGAGCGGCTTTGCGCGATCGAGCTGCTGCGAGATGATGCGCGCGGCGAGGCGCTTCAGCTGGCGCTCGTCGCCGGGACGCGGCAGGCTCGTGTGCCGCACGTGGTAGTGGATGTTGAAGTGGTCGTCGTCGACCCAGACGAGGCGCGTCCCGAGCGGCACCCGGGTGAGGCGCTGGCGGTAGCGCGGCATCAGGTGCAGCCGCGCGTCGACGTACGTCTGGACCCGTTCGATGTCGACGCCGCCCGCGTCGTTCCTGAGCGGCCCGACCTCGAACAGCATCACGGCGCCGACGTGCTGGTGCGCGTTCGGATCCTCGATGGCGAGAAACGAGTTGTCGACGACCGACAACCGATCGTAGGCGTATCCAGGCATGATCGGGCGGCGCGTCGCGCCGCGGAACGCCAGTCTAGAGACGAACCGGTGCGACCTTCAAGGGTCGACTTCAGGGGCGCAGCAGGACGACTTTCTTCGGGTCTTTCAGTCCGCCGAGCAGCTCCGACATGGTCGTGCCGAGCTGCGGGTGCGTGACGTGCGGGGCGAGCTCGGAGAGCGGCAGGAGCACGAAGCGCCGCTTCTGCATCTCGGGGTGCGGCAGCTTCAAGTTGCGCTTGTTGACCGTCTGATTGTCGAAGAGCAGCAGGTCGAGGTCGATGATCCGCGATCCCCAGCGCTTGCCTTTGACGCGCTTGCGTCCCATCGCGGTCTCGATCGCCTTGGTGCGCTTCAGCAGCTCCTCGGGCTCGAACTCGGTCTCGATCTCGAGGACGCTGTTCACGAACCACGTCTTGGCGTTGCCGAGCGGCTCGCTCTCGTAGAGCGACGACGCCTTCACGATGCGCGTCTCCGGAAGGGCGGCGAGCTTCTCCTCGGCCTCGCGAATGTTGGCCTTGCGATCGCCGAGATTGGAGCCGAGGCCGATGTAGACGCGATGCATGTCAGAGCCTGAGCGTCCGCAGCCGCTCGACGGCCTCGGCCAAGCGCGGCGTGGCGACCGTCAGACTGAAGCGGATGTAGCCTTCACCCGATTCGCCGAAGCCGTTCCCCGGCGTCACCACGACGCCGATCTCCTGCAGCAGCTTCGCGGTGAGCGACGCCGACGTGAAGCCGCGCGGCACCCGCACCCAGACGTAGAACGTCCCGCGCACGGGCTGCGCCTCGAGGCCGAGGCTCGCGAGCGCCGCGAGCAAGAGGTCGCGCCGCTCGCGGTAGAGCGCGCGCATCCCGGCGACCGGCGACTGGTCGCCGGTGAGGGCGGCGATCCCGGCCTCCTGCACCGCCTGGAAGACGCCGGAGTCGACGTTCGTCTTCACCTTGCCGAGACCGGCGATCAGCTCGCGGTTGCCGATCGCGAACCCGACGCGCCAGCCGGTCATGTTGTAGGTCTTCGAGAGCGAGTGGAATTCGATGCCGAGCGCGTCGGCGCCGGGTGTCGCGAGGAAGCTCGGCGGCGCCTCGTCGTAGTAGATCTCGGAGTAGGCGTTGTCGTGGGCGACGATGATGCCGTGGCGGGTCGCGAACTCGACGACGTCGGCAAAGAACTGCGGGCTCGCGAGCGCGGCGGTCGGGTTGTTCGGGTAGCCGAGCCACATGAGCTTCGCGCGCCGCGCGACCTCCTCCGGGATGGCCCGCAGGTCCGGCAGGAAGTGATTCTCGGCGCGGAGCGGCATCAGGTAGGGCGTGCCGCCGTTGAAGAGTGTGCCGATGCCGTAGACCGGATACCCGGGGTCGGGCACGAGGACGACGTCGCCGGGATCGACGAACGCGACCGCCATGTTGGCGATGCCTTCCTTCGAGCCGATGAGCGACACCACCTCCGTCTCGGGGTCCGCGGTCACGCCGAAGCGACGCTGCACGAACGACGCCGCCGCGGCGCGGAAGCTCGGCAGGCCTTCGTAATCGGGGTAGCGATGGTTCGCCGGCCGCACCGCGGCCGCCGCGAGCGCCTGCACGATGTGGGGGAACGTCGGGGTGTCGGGGTCGCCGATGCCGAGGCTGATGAGGTCGACGCCGCGTGCCGCCGCCTCCTTCTTCATGCGGTCGATCTCGGCGAAGAGATACCGCGGAAGTCTTCGAATTCGCTCGGCAGGTCTGATGGTTACGGGCACCGCCCCTCGCTCCCTTCGTCGCCGGTGCCGCCGCTCGACGGCGGCTTCACCCGGACGCGACATGACGCGCTGATGCGGCGCGCGTCCGGATAAAAAAGGCCGCCTAATTAGCGGAACGGCCGCGGGTTCACAAGTCGCCTCCCTTGTCTTGCCGATCACCGTCCGCCGTCGCCGGCCGCTCGTCGGCGCCGCGTTCGAGGGGCGGCGGGCATCGGAGCGCAACCGCGACCGGCGCGAACGCATTCCCGCCGACCGGGTCGCGACCGATGTCGAGGACGTCCGTGAGCTTCGCGAGCTGGCGCACGACCTGCTCGAGCCGTGCGTCCTCACGCACGAGCAGGAGGACGGCGCTGCGCGATGGATCGGCCGTCGGCAGACAAGCGATGCCGTCGACGTTGAAGAGCCGCCGGTGAAAGAGCCCGCACACGTGCGACATGACGCCGGGATGGTTGCGTACGAGGAGGCGGAGGACGACCTGAGTGGCGCGGCGGTCGGTATCGGGCTCACATCCTGTCGGCTGCATCGTCGTCGGCGATTCACATGGCTTCGGCGGCATCGCATCCTCCGTCTTCGCCCGCTTGCAGGGCGGCTTCGTCGATCATCTCCCGGTTCGGCGCGCCGGGGCGCACCATCGGGTAGACGTTCTCCGCCGCGGCGATCGGCACCCGGACGAGGCACGGCCCGTTGCTCGCGAAGGCACGTGCGAGCGCCGAGGCGGGGTCGCCGACCGTCTCGAGGTCGCAGGCCTCCATGCCGAAGCCGCGCGCGATCGCGGCGAAATCCGGGGCGGCGTGGAAGCGCGACGCGTGATAGCGGCCGCCGTAGAAGAGCTCCTGCTGCTGGCGGACGAGGCCGAGGTGGGCGTTGTCGAGCAGGATCACCGTGATCCGCGCCTCCTCCTCGACCGCAGTCGCCAGCTCCTGGATGTTCATCAAGAGACTGCCGTCGCCGGTGAAGCAGACGACGCGGCGGTCGCGGCACGCGAGCGCCGCGCCGATCGCTGCCGGCAGGCCGAAGCCCATCGTCCCGAGGCCGCCCGAGGTCAGCCACTGGCGCGGCCGCGTGAACGGGAACGCCTGCGCCACCCACATCTGATGCTGGCCGACGTCGCTGGTGACGATCGCGTCGTCGCCGGCGAGCGCCGCGACCGCACGGACGATCCCATACGGGCGCCGCACGTCGCCGGCGCCGGGCATCGCGAGTGGATGCGCCGCCCGCAGCGCGGCGACGCGCGCCGACCACGTCGGACGGCGACGCGGCGTCACGTCG
>VBKW01000454.1 GCA_005879405.1 Deltaproteobacteria bacterium | reverse complement strand
TGGCGGTCTGCCGGAAGGTCATCGACAGAGGCGAAGACCAGTCGTACTCGGATGACGAGCGTCAGTTCCTCTACATGCCGCTGATGCACAGCGAAGATCACGAGGCGCAGTGACGATCACTCGAGAAGTTCGCCGAGCTCGGCAGCGGGCTCGACTACGCGCGGCACCACGCCGAGATCGTCTTCCGCTTCGGCCGCTTCCCGCATCGCAACGCGATCCTCGGGCGGCAGAGCACGGCCGAGGAGATCGAGTTTCTGAAGCAGCCCGGCTCATCGTGGTAACGACCGTCGGTCGATAAGAAATTCTCGCTGGCTCTTCGGTCGAGCTGGTTGTCATAACGTCCACTGACATGGCCTGGCAGCGCCATCCAAGGATTTCCGATCCTTGTTTTTTGAACGGCGTCGGCGCTCAAAATACATGGTCACCGACCATGTTTGTCGTACGCCGTTGGCCCGAACGGAGGCGGCCAGCGTCGCTTGGCGGGAGGATTCGTCACTTCCGCGGAGGTGCCGGCGTCTGATCATCTCCTGTGGCGCGATGCTGCCGCGGAGCGCCGTGTGCGAGGACGGATCGCATGGATGGCATCGTCGCGCGGTCGGCGCTCGCGGCGCGCGCCAGGCGCATGCTCTCGCCGGCGCGACTGCGCGACCGGACGAACGGCCCTGGAAACATGCCGACCAGGACGAGCAGCGCGGCGAGGGTGACGAACGCGAGCTGCTCGCGCGGGCGCAACCTCTGCGGGAGACGCCCGGGCTCCTCGCGACCGCAGAACAGCACGAAGTACGTGCGCAGCACCGCGATCCCGTTCAGCATCGACGCGATCAGGATGGCGAACCCGAGGTGGGGAAAGTCGCTCACGACGCCGTGCACGAGCGCTTCCTGGCCGACGAAACCGAGCGTGCCCGGAAATCCGACGCTCGCGAGGCCGAGGAGCAGAAAACAGGCGGCGAGCAGCGGCTTGCGCTCGTAGCCGCCGGCGAATTGCCGCAATGAGAGCGGCCCGCGGCGTGCCTCGAGCGCCGCGATCGTCATGCCGAAGCCGGCGAGGGCGAGGCCGCTCGAGATCCAGATGGAGAGTCCGCCGGCGCGCGCGATCGAGGCCTGCGACTCGAGCCCGACGAGGACGAGCGCGGACTGGCTGAGGAAAAGCCACGCGAACATCCGCCGGGCGTCCACCTGCACGAGCGCGAGCCCCGCACCGTAGACCGCCGTTGCGAGCGACGTGAGGGAGATGACCTCGAGGATCCAGAGGGGCGCGTGCGGCGCGACGAGGCGCACCGCTATCCAGGCGCCGATCTGTGGCGCGTTGAAGAGGACGGAGGCGGGGAGCGGCGCGTGCGCGAACAACTCGGGCATCCACGAGTGCAGCGGCGCGATTCCCTTGCGCACCATGAGGGCGAGCGCGATCAGCGCTGTCGCCGCGCCGCGCGTCGACGCGGAATCGCTCCCGAGAAGCACGGCGCCGAGAAGCAGCAGCACGCAGCTCGACGCGAGATACAGCGCGAAGACGCGCGCGGCGCCGCGTCCGGGCGCGCCTTGCAGCCGAAGCTCGAGCCAACCGCCGACGGCCGACAGGCACCAGAGGAAGGCGAGCACGACGGGGCCGGAGCTGAGAAACGTCGCGAGCGTCACCGACTCCGCGAGCAGCAGGCGGCGCAGGGTCGTTTCGATCGCGAGCGTGTTCGGCTGTACGAGCAGGACGAACGCGAAAATCGCGGCGGTGAACGGCAGCAAGAGCGAGTTGAGCTCGTCGACGGCGAAGAGGGGAGCGGCGCCGATCCAGCGCCCCGGATCGAGAACGTCGGACGCGGGGACGGCGCCCGCGAGATGCCACACGATCGAGATCGAGACGGCGAGCAGCAGGACGCCGAGCCCCGTCGCGACGCCGAGCCGCCGCGCCGCGTGCCGGCTCAGCGACGGCGACGCGAAGATCGCGGCGAGCGCCGGGATGAGGACGAGGAGCGTCGTCACGGGAATCGGCCCGCGATGCGCTCCACCCAGCGGCGCTCGACGCGGTCGAAGCGCTCGAACGTCCACACGAACGGCCGCACCAGCGCCGCGTCGAGCATCGCGTCGAGACCGCCGCGCTCGAGCGCCCAGACGTAGAGGCGGCGCTGCGCCGCCGCCGGCACCGACCGCTCGAGATGCAGCCCGGTGCGAGCGAGATGGCCGCCGACCGCGCTCTGCACCTGATGGAAATCGTGCAGCAGCGACGGCGCGCGCAGGAACTGCAAGCTGCGCATGCACGCGTGTCCGCCGATGTGCGCGAGCGCGAGGAACCGGAAGCCGAGTCCGAGCTCGACGAGGATGATCCCCACCTGCGTCAGCGACGCATAGGCGAGCGCGCATTTGATGTCGGTCTGCACGCGACCGACGATCGTCGCGTGCAGGGCCGTCCCGAGGCCGATGATCACCACGGCGGCCGCGACGAGCGGAGCACGATCGAGCAACGGCCCGATGCGCAGCAGCAGATACGCGCCGGCATGCACCGAGAGCGCGCCGTAGAAGATCGCGCTCGACGGCGTCGGCCCTTCCATCGCCCGCGGCAACC
>VBKW01000456.1 GCA_005879405.1 Deltaproteobacteria bacterium | reverse complement strand
GACGTCGTACAGCGCGACGCCATCGTTGCACGAGTCGTGATACGCGCCGATGAACACCGTGCTCGGCGGGATGTCGAGTCCGCGGGCGCGCAGCAGTGTACGGACGCGGCCGTCGTTCGCCATGCGCGTGAACGCGCGCGCGTTCGGGCCGCCGCGTCCACCACCGCACGCGCCGCAATCGTGGGCCGATTCGTGCGGGTTGTTGAGGCTCGACGAGCCGTGCCCGACGATCGCGATCACCGGCGCGAGCCGACGCGTGAGACCCATGTCGACGAGCACGCTGCCGACGATGTCGGCCATCTCGTCGACCGTGAACCCGGCATGGCTGCCGAGCGTCACCGGTCGCTCGCTGCGCTCGAGCAGCAGGCGCGACCGTTGCGGCGCGCGCACGAGGCTCGCGGCCCGACGTCGCAGGCGCGCCGTCCAACGCGGCAGCAGCACGCGAAAGATGAGCGGCACCGCGGCGCCGAGGCCGAGCGCAAAGCTGAGGACGGCGCCGCGCGCGAACGTGCGGCTCCCGAGCTGCGTCTCGTACGTGACGAGTCCGAGCCAGCGACGCCTCGCCCGCCGGCGACGCTCACGATCGTGCAGCCCTTCGGCCACCACCTCCTCGACCTCGTGTGCGGGGCGGATCGCGATCGGGCAGAGCGGCGTCGGGTGCGGATCGCCGATGCCGCGATAGTACATCGCGATACCGAAGAAGCCGGCGGTGCCCAGCGTCTCGCACGCCGGCTCGAGCTCCTCGAGATGACGGCGCAGCGATTCCTCGCGCTCGTCGATGCAATGCACGGTCTGGAATCGAATGGGCGTCGTGGGCGGCGCGCTCGCGTGCGCGCCGAGCGCGTCGAGGAGGTGCCGACGAGGGCGACGCTCGTACGCGAGATGCAGGAGCCGGCGGCGCGCGTTCTCATCGAGTCGATCGTGCTCGCGCAGCAGCGCGGCCATGCCGGCGCTCGACAGCGCGGCGATCCGCTCCGCCCGCCAGTCGTGGATCTGCGCATTCTCGAAGAGCACCCACGCGCGCTCGCGCGTCGTCCGCGGCTGCGGTGACGGGAGACGCGCGGCGAGCGCCGCCCGAACGTCGCGGAGATCTCCCGCCACGCCGCTCGCGCGCGCGAGATGCGCGACCGCGAACCGCTCGAGCACGAGCCGGACGGCGAGGAAGTCGATCAGCCGCGCGGGTGGCGCGTGGACCGGAACGCGGTCGGGCCTGACCTCGATCTGGCGGATCATGCCTGCCCATCCGCGCAACGCCAGCACCGTCGCGGCGAGAAACGCCTCCCACTCACGCTCGACGACGCCGAGCGCGTCGAGCGACGCGAGCACGACTTCGCACGCGTCCGCGTCGCGACACTCCTGCTCGTCGAGCTCGGCGACCAGCGCGCGCATCCACGGCTCCCCCGCGGCGCGCCGTCGCCGGTAGAGGCGGCGAAACGCGCGATACATCCCGAGCTCGCGATCCGGCATCGGCCAGTATGCGATGCCTTGATCGAGGAACGCCGCGCACACGCGGATCAAGAGCGGGTGTACGAGGGCGTCGGAATCGCGGCCGGTCGCCGCCAGCAGGAGGTCGCGATGACGAACCGGCGGGCGACGTGGCGTCGTGGCCTCCTCGCGATGCCTGTCCGCCGCCAGGAGGCACGCCTCCCACAGCCCGCGCACGGATCCCACCTCGTCACCGCGGTCGCCCGCGTGCAGCGGACGCGCGAGCGCATCGGTCTCGCACAACATCCACTCGAGCGCCGGGCCACGCGCCGCGCGCACCGGATTGCAGAGAATCCCGAGCTGGAGGTCCAGGCGCGAAATCAGCCCGGCGATCGACTCAGTCGCGCGACTGCCGAGCTCCTCCGTGAGGACCGCGCGCAGATCGGTCTCGAGGATGCGTCCGCGCGCCAGCTCCCGCCGGTACTCTGCTTCGTGCAGGAACGGCTCGCACCCGAAGAGCTCCGCCGCCTCGACCACCGCCGACTCGAACGGCAGGTACTCGTACGCATGCAGCGTGTTGTGGTGGACGAAGGTCGATATCGGTCCCTGCGCGGGCAGGAGATGCGCAGCGTAACCGATGACTTTCTGCAGACGTCGCGAGCGCTCATCCAAGCTCCGCTCATCGAGCCCACCAGCCCCGCTTCCCACCTGCATGCTTGGACGCCGCCGACGCCACTTCGCCACAGAACCGGCGGACGGGCAAGTGGACGAGCACCGGCATTCGCGGGCACTCTTCTCCGTCGATGCGCGACGACCTCAGGTCTGCGCGCTCATGCCGAACGACTTCGGCCGGCGTTCGTCGATCGTCGCGCTCGGCTCAGAACGCCTCGCCGTGGAACGCGAAGAAGAAATGCGGAACGCTCTTTCCGATCACGGTGACGACGTCCAACGTCCGATCGTCGCCACCCGATGTCAAGCTGCGCCGCGGCCGGCCGATGCGTGCGAGGTGAACACAGCGGGCGATCCGAACAACTGCAACGCGTGCGGGCTCGCGTGCCCGAACCACCCGAACTCGTCTCGGACCTGGGTAACGCCGGCCTGACCGACAGCTGGTCCGTTCGCGCGGTGCGGGCGGCTCGTGAGCGATGCGCCGTGATCAGGACGCGATCCGCGGCGCGGCTCAGCCGCCGAAGAGTCGTCCGTGAAAATAGCGGATGGTGATCGTCACGAGCAGCGCTATCCCAACCGCGACAATCGGCAGCTCGTGGAGCCCGCGCCCGGTCTGGCGCCCGGTGAAGGGAAAAAACGGCGTGCGCTCGTAGAACGCGCGGAACTCCGGCATCGTCGCGAGCTTCCGCCGGTCCTGGTGCCACGCGCCGACGAGCGGAAAGAGCGCGAAGCCTGCGAAGTACGCGACGTCCGAGGCGCCGCCATTCGGGATGAGATGCACCACGCCGAAGACGAAGAGGGCCATCAAGAGCGGATGGCGCGTGACCAATAGGATACCGCGCGGCCGGGTATTGCCCCCGCCAACGGACGCGGGGCTCGGCTGCACGAAGCTCGCGACGAGCAGGATGAACGCCACGCTCATGCCGGCATACACCGTCCAGCGGACGGCAGGGTGCGGCGGCACCGTCCAGAGGACCGGCCCGGCGTGCTTGTGCGTGAAGTAGATCCTGACGAGCGGGACGAAGAACGCGAACGCCACCAGCGAGTAGAGACCGCGAAAGCGCGGCTCGCCGATGCGCGCGACGAGACGCTGGCGTACCGGCAGGCTCGACAGCGCGAGATGGCTGCTGGCGAAGCCCAGCCACAGCAGGACGATTGCGACAACGGGCCACATCGGAATACCTCCTCCGGGGGGTGTTAACGTCGTCAACATCAGAATACGCAGCGATGTTGACGTTGTCAACACCGCACGCTATCGGAAGCAATGCGAGCGACCACGAGGCGATCGCGCACGGCCGAGGGACGCCAGCGCCACCCGGCGCGCCGTACGTACCATCATGGCGATCTGCGGCGCGCGCTCATCGACGCCTCTCTCGGGCTGCTCGAGGAGGACGGGCCGAACGGCGTCACCCTACGCGAGGCCGCGCGCCGCGCCGGCGTGTCGCAAGCAGCCCCGTATCGCCACTTCGCGAGCAAGGAGGCGCTCCTTGCCGCGGTCGCCGAGGAGGGCTTTCACGCGCTGCGCGACGCGACCGTCGAAGCGGCCGCGCCGCATCGGAAGGATCCGTTGAAGACGCTGATCGCGATCGCGGTCACCTACGTGCGTTTCGCCGTCGACCACCCGGCGCACTTTCGCGTGATGTTCGGGCCGGTCGTCCTCGACAAGACGATCTATCCGACGCTCGGGACGGTCACGATCGGATCGTTCGACGCCATCACGCAGGCGATCGCCGATTGCCAACGCTCGGGCGCGCTGCGCGCCGGCGATCCGCGGCTCGCCGCCGTCGCGCTGTGGACGCTCGCCCACGGCGTCGCCGCGCTCGCCGTCGACCGGCAGATCCCGCCGCCGCTCCTCGCGGCGATTCCCCTCGAGCGACTCACCGAGGGACTGACGCAGATGCTCCTCGACGGGCTGGTGCAGAAGGACGGACGCGCTGCGCGTCATCATGACGCGCGACCGTGAGCGCGAGGCGCGCTACGCCCGCGGAGCCGGTTGTCATAACGCCCAAAGTCGGACGTCGGCTCTTGTACTGCTGTTTGCCACAGAGGTGGCTGCTGGCTCTGGGGATCGTGGTGCTCGCGGCCCTGGCGCTGCGCGTCGGTTACGTGCTCGGG
>VBKW01000455.1 GCA_005879405.1 Deltaproteobacteria bacterium | reverse complement strand
CATTCGCCCAAGACGATAGCCCAGGGCGCCCGAGACGGCGCGTCTCGCGAGCGCGGACCCAAGGAGGATCCCATGTCAAGCATCTCGTATCCCGCAACGGAGCTGAGCTCCGCTACGTCGGCCGCGACCCGAGGCGCGATCCTGATCTACGGCATCGCGACCTACATCTTCTTCCTCGCCGTGTTCACGTACACGATCGGCTTCGTCGGGGGTTTCATCGTGCCAAAGCACATCGAGAACGGCGTCCCGACCGGCACGGCGAGCGCGATCGCGATCGACGTCGTGCTGCTCGCGCTCTTCGCGATTCAGCACAGCGTGATGGCGCGGCCCGCGTTCAAGCGCTGGTGGACGCGGATCGTCCCGCCGGTTGTCGAGCGCAGCACCTTCGTCCTGTTCGCGACTGCGCTGCTGGCGCTGATCGTCTGGCAGTGGCGACCGCTCCCCGGCGTCGTATGGCAGGTGACGAACCCGATCGGCGTCGCGGCGCTGCACGGGCTCTACTTCCTCGGGTGGGGGATCGTCCTCTACGCGACGTTCCTCATCGACCACTTCGAGCTGTTCGGCGTGCGTCAGGCGGTGAGCCACGCGTTCGGCTGGACCGCCACGCCGGCGCAGTTCACGGAGCGGTCGCTGTACCGTCACGTCCGCCATCCGCTGATGCTCGGCTTTCTGGTCGCGTTCTGGGCGGCGCCCGTCATGTCGCCCGGACGTCTGCTGTTCGCGGGCGTGATCACCGCCTGGGTGCTGGTGGCGATTCGCATCGAGGAGTCGACGCTCGTCGCAATCCACGGCGAGCAGTATGAAGGATATCGGCGCCGCGTCCCGGCGCTCCTGCCGCGACTCCGCTCGCGCGCCTGAGACGAAAGGGAAGGGGATTCCCGAAATGGCACGATCCAGCAGAGCGATCGCCCGTGCGGCGACTCCGAAGCGGCCGTCGGTCGCCCGGATGCAGCCCGCGGGGGCGTCCGAGAGCCGGCGGGAGGCCGTCGGCGCGCTCCTCGACGCGGCGGAGCGACTCCTCATCGAGCAAGGCTACGCCGCGATCACGACGCGCGCGCTCGCCGAGCAGGCCGGCGTCAACCACGGCCTGGTCCACTACTACTTCGGCTCGATGGAAGAGGTCATGGCGCAGGTGCTCGAGCGCTTCACGGCGCGGCTCATCGAGCGCCAGCGGGCGATGTACGCGAGCGACCGCCCGTTCCTCGAGAAGTGGCGCGCGGCGTGGTCGTATCAGGAAGAGGACCTCTCGAGCGGGTACTCGAAGATCTGGCTCGAGCTGCAAGCGCTGGCGTGGAATCGGCCGGAGCTGCGGGCGCGCGTCCAGCAGGTGAACGAGGAGTGGCGACGGGTGCTGACCGACGCCTTCGCGCCGGCGCTGCGCGAGTACGGCTTCGAGGCGCTCTCGCTCGAGGCGGCCGTCGCCCTCGTCATGACGATGGCGCAGGGGTACGCGCTCGAGCGGCTGTCCGACATCCGCCACGGCCACGACGCCCTGCTGTCGGAGATCGGCGCGTGGATGAAATCGCGCGCGGACGGCGGCAAGGGCTCCCGCTCGAGGAAGGAGCGCTCAAAATGAGTACCACGTGGCAACCCACCGGCGAGCAGAGCCGCGCGCGCTATCCCGAAACCGAAGGATACGCCGTCCGCGAGGACGGGACGCGCATCTTCTACGAGGTGTGCGGCGACGGCGACCGCACCGTCGTGTTCGTCCCGCCGTGGGCCATCGTCCACTCGCGGCTCTGGAAGGCGCAGATCCCGTACTTCGCGCGCCACGCGCGCGTGATCGCGTTCGATCCGCGCGGCAACGGACGCTCCGACCGGCCCGCGGACACGTCGTGCTACTCCGAGGACGAGAACGCCGCCGACGTCGGCGCCGTCCTCGACGCGACCGGCACCGAGCGTGCCGTGCTCGTCACGATGTCGCGCGGCTGCCAGCGCTCGCTCCTCTTCGCGGCCGAGCACCCTGACCGGGTAGAGGGCGTCGTCTTCATCTCCTGCGGGACGCTGCTCTCGCCGGAACGCCGCGCGACCGACGACTTCTCGCAGCACGCGTTGCCCGCGCGCGACATCCCGCCCGACGTCCTGCCCGCCATGAACTGGTTCAATCGCGAGGCCTGGCAGCGCGACCCCGCTGTCTATCGTTCCTTCCTGACGTGGTTCTTCGAAACGTTCTTCGAGCCGCATTCGACGAAGCAGATCGAAGACGGGATCGGCTGGGGCCTCGAGACCGACGGCGACACGCTCGCTGCGACCCATCTCGGGCCGCAGCTCG
>VBKW01000453.1 GCA_005879405.1 Deltaproteobacteria bacterium | reverse complement strand
CGACGAGGTCGGATTCGAGCGCGAGCGGCAGGCCGAGGCCGCTCGCCACGGCGTCGGCCGTCTCACGCGCGCGCGCGAGCGGACTCGTCACGACCCGATCGGGAGCCAGCGTCCGCAAGAGTGGAACGAGCGCCGCCGTCTGCGCGCGGCCCTCGTCGCTGAGCCCGACGGGACGGCGGCCCATCACGCGGCGGGCCCGCGTCCACTCCGTCTCGCCGTGACGGACGAGGAGCAGCGCGCCGCGCGCGCCGTCGAACGACGGGATCGTCAGGCCGCCGCGTCCGTCGACGGCGACGCGCCGGGGTTACGCAGCCCGCAGAACTCCTCGTAGTCGATCAGCTTGGTGATCGTCGGATGATCGCCGCACATCGGGCAGCTCGGGTCGCGCTGCAAGCGGTTCACCCGCACCTCCATGCTGAGCGTGTCGAAGTGCACCATGCGGCCGATGAGCGGGCGCCCCGCGCCGAGGATGAGCTTGATCGTCTCGAGCGCCTGCACGCAGCCGACGAGGCCCGGCAGCACGCCGAGAACGCCTGCCTCGGCGCAGCTCGGCGCCGCGCCCGGCGGCGGCGGCTCCGGGAAGAGGCAGCGGTAGCAGGGTCCGCGTCCCGGTGCGAAGACCGATGCCATCCCTTCGAACTGGAAGATGCTGCCGTGGACGTTCGGCTTGCCGAGCATCACGCAGGCGTCGTTCACCAGATACCGGGTGGGGAAGTTGTCGCAGCCGTCGACGATGATGTCGTACTGCTTGAAGATCTCCATCACGTTGTCGGAGCTGAGGCGCTCCTGGTGCGGGACGACGCGGACGTCCGGGTTCAGCGCCTCGATGGTCATGCGCGCCGACTCGACCTTGGGCATGCCGAGGCGGTCGTTATTGTGGAGGATCTGGCGTTGCAGGTTGCTCAAATCGACGACGTCGTGGTCGACGATGCCGAGCGTGCCGACGCCGGCCGCGGCGAGATAGAGCGCCGTCGGCGAGCCGAGTCCGCCGGCGCCGAGGAGGAGGACCTTCGCGGCCAAGAGCTTCGCCTGGCCGGCCTCACCCACCTCGGGCAACGTGAAGTGGCGGCTGTAGCGTGTCAGCTGTTCCGGGGTGAACTGGTGATCTTGGACGAATGGCAGACCGGCGTTTTTCCAGGCCGTGTAGCCGCCGCTCATGGAGACGACGTTGGTGTAGCCCATCTCCTTCAGCGTGCGCGCCGCGATCAACGAGCGGGTGCCGCCGCCGCAGTAGGCGATGATCGGCGCCTGCCTGTCGGGGACCGTCTCCTCGACGCGCATCTCGAGGAACCCGCGCGGCAGCGAGACGGCGCCCTGGAGATGCCCTTCGCGGTACTCTTCCTTCTCGCGCACGTCGAGCACGGTGGCCTTGCCGTCGCGGGTGAGGCGTTGGCGGACATCCTCGACGCTCACCTCCGGGACGTCGCGCCGCGCCTCTTCCATGATCTGCTTGTATGTCTTCGGCATGCGGTCCTCTTTCAGCTCCGGCGCGCGCGCTCGACCTCGAGCGCCGCTCGCAGCTCGGCGATCAACCGGTCCGCGCGCGCCGCGTGCACCATCGCGATGACGTTCGCGGAGAGCACGATGACCAGCGTCGCGACCGACCAGTACAAGTGAGAAAGGATATCAGCGCCGCCGCGCAGAACCAACATGCCCTTCCCAAACGTCACCAGCAGCACCACCGTCGACAGCAGCGTCGCGGCGACCGTTACCTTGCCCATGCGCGACTCCTCGGACGGCCTTAGTGTCCCGTCCCGGAAACACTAGCCCTGGTGGCCGTCGTACAGATCGGCGCGATACGCCAACCAGTCGGCGACGCCGCGCGCGTACCGCGGCGAGATCAGCATGCGGACGATGCCGAGTCGCCGGTAGAGGGGAAACCGGCGCGACAAGTAGAGTGGGCTCGCCGTCAGACCGAAAAAGAACCGCAGCTTTTCGGCGTCGAGGCGGCGCAGGAGACCGCGGCGCAAGAGCTGCACGAGAATCACGTCAGTGCATCCGTCGCGACGCGTGCTCGAGCTCGCCCGCTTGCGACGCATACAGGCGAAATTCGAGGACCTCGCGCAGCCGGCGCGCACGCGGCGCGCCGCCCACCTCCTCGAGGAGACACTGTTTCTCCACCGGCGGAAGATCGAGCCAGAACGCGAAGAAGTTGACCAAGGTCCGGTCGCCCAGCGTGGCGTCGCCGAGCACCTGCCGTGCGTCGCCGTCGCCGAATCGGCCCGTATAGCGCTCGATCACGTGCACCAGCGTCGCGCGCAGATCCGCCGGCAAGCGCTCGTCCACCGACTCGGCAGGCCACGTGACGCTCGCTTGTCGATACGCCCGTTCTCGCTGCTCCGTCACGATCTCGAACTCGCGCAGGCCCGCGAGCACGATGTTGAACTTGCCGTCGGGAAGCGGGGTCGTCTCGACGATCCTGCCGGCGCAGCCGACGCGATACACGTCGGGCGCTCCGTGGTACTCGGCTTCCCAGCCGTCACGCAGGAGGACCATGCCGATCAACCGTGACCCCGCGACCGCGTCGCGCACCATCGCGCGATAGCGCGGCTCGAAGATGTGCAGTGGTAACGGCACGTCCGGGAAGAGGACGACGTTCGGCAGTGGGAAAATCGGAATGAAGCGCGGAAGGTCCACGACGGCGCGAAGAGTACGGCGCACCGCCGCGGGCTGTCAAATCACGGCGGCGATCGTACGTGCGCGGCGAGCGTTCTGCGGCCCGCGGCGGCGCGGCGCATCCCTGTACACGAGGCGGCGCGCGCTGTAGCTCACCGGAATGCTCGAACGGCTTCCGGTCGTCGTCGGCGTCGGTCAATGTACCAACCGCATCGACGATCTCGCGGAGGGTCGTGAGCCGCTCGCGTTGATGACGGAGGCGGCGCGCATCGCGCTCGACGACTGCCGCGCGAACGTCGCACCGCACGTCGATTCGGTGCGCGTGATCAACGTGCTCTCCGGGACGTATGGCGACCCGGCGGGCGCGTTGGCGGACCGGCTCGGGCTCGGCGGCGGCGAGCGGCTCTACACCGCGATCGGCGGCAATGGGCCGCAGTGGCTGGCGAACCGTACCGCCGACGACCTCGCCGCAGGACGCATTCGCCTGGCGCTCCTCGCCGGCGCGGAAGCGATGTACACGCTGCGCCTCGCCGCCAAGCGGCGTGTCGCACTACCATGGGCGCAGCGGTCGTCGCGTCCGGCGATGATCGGCGACACGCGCATGGGCTCCCACCCCGACGAGTGGCTCTACGGCGCACAGAAGCCGGCGCAGGTCTATCCGCTCTTCGAGATCGCGCTGCGCGCGCACGAAGGACGTGCGCCGGCGGCGCACGAGGCGCGGATTGCCGCGCTCTCCGCGAGCTTCTCGCGCGTTGCCGCCACCCATCCACACGCCTGGTTTCGCGACGCCAAGTCGGCGAGCAAGATCGCGACGGTCACCGACGAGAATCGCATGGTCGCGTACCCGTACCCGAAGTTCATGAACGCGATCCTCGACGTCGATCAAGGTGCGGCCGTCGTGATGACGACGGCCGCCGAGGCGCGGCGACTCGGCATCCCCGCCTCCCGCTGCGTGCACCTGCACGGCGGCGGCGATGCCGACGAGCTGTGGTACGTGCGCGACCGCGTCGACTACCATTCGTCGCTCGGCATGCAGGCCGCGTTCGCGGAGGCGCTTGCGCAGGCCGGTGTCGACGCGAGCGCGCTCGGCCCGGTCGATCTCTACAGCTGCTTCCCGGTGGCGCCGCAGCTCGCGGCGGGGATTCTCGGCTTCCCGGCGGACGGCTCACGGCCGCTCACCGTGACCGGTGGCCTCCCCTACTTCGGCGGCCCCGGCAACGACTACGCGCTGCACGCGGTCGCGACGCTCGTCGACCGCCTGCGCGCGGCGCCGACGACGCTCGGGCTCGTCTCCGCGCTCGGCTGGTTCTTGACGAAGCACGCCGTCGGCATCTACGGCGCGGCGCCGCCGTCGCGTCCGTGGGAACGGCCGCCGCGCGCCGCGGTGCAGGCGCGGATCGACGCGACGCCTCATCCGACGTGCGTGGAGCGCGCGACCGGACGCGCCCGCATCGAGACCTACAGCGTCGTGCACGACCGCGACGGCGTCGCGCACGACGCGATCATCGTCGCCCGCCTCGGGGACGGCACGCGCGCGTTCGCCAACGTCGAGGGCGATCGCGACCTGCTCGCGACGCTCGAGCGCGCGGAGATGGTCGGCGCCGCGGGAGTGCTCTACCCGGCGGCCGACGGTCGTAATCTCTTCCGTGCCGCCGGTGCGTGACGCGGGTTACACGTTGAAACGGAAGTGAATGATGTCGCCGTCGGCGACGATGTAGTCCTTGCCCTCGAGGCGAAGCTTCCCGGCCTCGCGACAGCGCGCCTCGCTGCGATACTGCATGAATTCCGTGAACGCGATCACCTCCGCGCGAATGAAGCCGCGCTCGATGTCGCTGTGGATCTTGCCTGCCGCTTTGACCGCGGTCGTGCCACGGCGGATCGGCCAGGCGCGGCACTCGTCGGGGCCGGCGGTCAGGAAGCTGATCAGGTCGAGCAGCGCGTAGGCGCTGCGAATGAATTGATTCTTCGCCGGCGCCGCAATCCCGAGCTCGGCGAGAAAGGCCGCGCGATCGGCCTCGTCGAGCTC
>VBKW01000106.1 GCA_005879405.1 Deltaproteobacteria bacterium | reverse complement strand
GTCGGGCCACCGGTGGAGGTTGCGCCCGGCGTCGTCGCGGCGGTGGTCGTCGCGGTTGCGCCCGGCGCGCCGGTCGCGGTCGCGACCGCCGTCGCTGTCGGCGTCGGCGTTGCGCCCGGCGCGCCCTGCGCGAAGACGAGCGCGATCAGCTTGTCGACCGCCGTCTCGCCTTCGGTCAGCAGACACGCCTGCAGATCGGCGACCGTGAACGTCCCGCCCGTCGGATCGGGACACGAGCCCGGGAAGCCGAGCGCGGCGAGATCGGAGTTGCGGCAGGCACGCTGGATCGTGCGGCCGCTCGTGACGAGCGCCTTCGCCGTGTTGATAGACTTGTCGATCGCCTTGTCGCCGGTGCCGGGAGGCACTTCCGCGAGGCAGTTCACGTTCGCAGAGATCCTGCCGTGCAGCTGGCCCGAGAAGCAACGGACGCGAGCGCCGAATTTCAAGACGAAGAAGCCGCGCGCGACGCGACCGATGATGCGCTGGCAATTCGGCTCGGTACCTTCCGAGACGTCCGGCTGAGCGAGGCCGGCGACGTTGTCGGCCGCGGTCTCGAGTTGGTCGCTCAGACAGGCGGCGAGATTGTCGGCCGTGAAGCTGCCGCCGTCGGGATCGGGACACGTGCCGGGAAACCCGAGGTTCTCGAGCGTGACGTTGCGGCAGTGGGTTGCGATCTGTCGTCCGAGATTCGCAATCGCGTTCGCGATCCGCTTGTCGCGGTGCCCGGTGTTGCAGGTGCCCTTCTTGACGATCGCGCTGTTACAGTCCGTGATGGCGCGCAGCTTCGCGTCGAGGAACGCTTGTGCATCGTCTCCGATGGCTTCGCCGCATTTGATCTCCTTTTGGCTGAGTGCGCTCGCACTCGGCGATGAGACGACGACCATGCCGAGGACGAGCGTGACAACAGCGCCGACGAACGTGACTGCGCGCATCGTGCTTCCCTCCTTGACGGACCCTGCTGCGACGGACCCTGCTACGCGTGACGAGCAACTGCGAGCGAGAACGAACCGGTAAAACAAAGATCCGCGGCCGCCGTGAGGCGGTCAATCACGACATGTCGGGACGGGCGCGCTAATCTTTTTCGTGGACGGCGCCCATGTTGAACTCGCACGCACGCGTTCGTCGACGGCGCGCTCGTCGCCCGGGCGTCCGCGGTCACGATCATGACGGTGGAAAAACTTTCACGTTACCAACCGACGAGCTGGACTTCCGGACCGCGGCCAGGTACGACGCGGCCGCGCGTTCGGGACCGCGATGACCGCGAGCAGCGACGAGACGACGACGATCACCCGTGACGGTCGCGCGTTACCGGTCGAGATTTTCCGCCCACCGACGGCCGCCGGCCCGCCGCCCTGGCCTGGGGTCGTCGTCATCCACGAGATCTTCGGCGTGAACGACGACATCCGCCGCATCGCGCGCCGCTTTGCCGGCGCCGGCTACCTGGCCGCAGTTCCCGACCTCATGACCGCCGGCATCCACGTCGCGTGCGTGCTGCGCGCGATGCTGGCGCTGCGTGCCGGCGCCGGCACGCAGGTCGACGATTTGGAGGCGTTGCTCGACGCGCTCGCGGCGCGGCCGGACGTCGCGCGGATCGGTGTCGCCGGCTTTTGCATGGGCGGCGGGTTCGCGCTGCTCCTCGCCACGCGCGCGCGTGTCGACGTCGCCGGTGTCTTCTACGCGGACACCCGGCCGCGCGCGGAGCTCGCACGCGCGTGCCCGCTGACGGGCGGCTACGGCGGCCTCGATCGAATGTTCGCGGCGAAAGGTCGCGCGCTCATCGCGACGCTCGACGAGCTCGGCAAGGAGCACGACCTCCGCATGTACGAGGACGCCGGGCACTCCTACATGAGCGACGCCGGCCATCCGTTCTTGGCGTGGCTCGCGCGCCCGCTCCTGCACGTCGAGTACAACGCCGCCGCCGCGGAGGATTCGTGGCGTCACATGCTGGCGTTCTTCGCGCGCCACCTGCGCGACGCGCCCGTGCACGCGACCACACCCCAGGAGGGAGGATGATGCAGATCTTTCGACGCATTCTCGTGCCGCACGATTTCTCCGCCGCCGCTGCCGCGGCTCTCGACGTCGCCGCCGACTTGGCGGCACGGCATCGTGGGACGTTGACGGTCGTGCACGCGATCGCCCCGGTCTATCCCGTGAGCACGTTCGCCGGCGCCGCCGAGATGCCGGTCTGGATCCCGCCCGAGGATCTCCGCGCCGACGCGCGGAAGCGGCTCGACGCGGAGGTCGCGCGCGTCGTCGGCAAGCGGGTCCGGAACGTGACCGCGCGCGTCGTGATCGGCGATCCCCACCACTGCATCGTGCAAGCGGCGCGCGCCGCCGACTCGATCGTCATGGCGACGCTCGGGCGCACCGGCCTCGCGCACCTGGTGATCGGCAGCGTCGCCGAGAAGGTCGTGCGTCACTCGCCGGTGCCGGTGTTGACGCTGCGACCGTCGGCGATCCGCTCGGCGCTGCGCGGCCGTCGCGGCGGCGCGCGCAAGAAGACCGCGCGCGCGGCGACGTCACGTCGTCGCCCCCGGTGAAGCCGGCCGCGACGTGGTCCCGGCACGGCAAGACGCGGTGACGTCGCCGCGCCCGACGGTTGCGGCGCGACGACGCGGCGTCGCGCCCGCCGCGTGAACGCCGGGCGTGCGCTTCGACGCAGCGACGGCGGAATGTCTCGTCTTCACCCGCGCCGAAGGGCTGCTCTCGGCGTTCGCGCACGATTTGAAGATCCGCGTCGAGACGTTCACGCTCGTCGTCGACGACGTCACGGGCGCCGTCTCCGCGGAGCTCGACGCGGCGTCGCTGCGCGTCGTCGGCGCGCTCCGCGGCGACGAGGAGGCGCCGGGGCTCCTCGCCGCCGGCGACCTGCAGACGATCGCCGCGACGATGCGCGACGTCCTCGACGTGCAGCGCTACCCGACGATTCGCTTCCGTTCCTCGGCCCCACCCGAGCCGGCCGCGGGCGACGCGGGGCTGCGGATCGCCGGCAAGCTCGACCTCCACGGTACCGTGGGCGACGTCGCCATCCATGCGTCTCGCCAGGGCGGATGGTACGTCGCTACGACGACCCTCCATAAGCCGGACTTCGGAATTCGTCCCTACAGCGCTATGCTCGGAGCATTGCGGGTCGCGGCGGACGTAGGTGTCCGGATGGCGATTCCGCTCTCGTGACGAGACGATGAGCGCGCTGACCGATTTCCTCGACGTGCGGGCGCACGGCTTCGTGCGCGTGGCGGTCTGCGTGCCGGAGGTGCGCGTCGCCGATCCGACGTTCAACGCCGAGGCGCACCTCCGCATCTTGACGCGCGCGCACACCGCGGGCGCGCACTACGCGCTCTGTCCGGAGCTCGGTCTCAGCGCGTACTCGTGCGGCGACCTGTTCTTTCAGGAGACGCTGCTCGACGCGTCGCTCCAGGCGCTCGAGAGGATCGCGCGCGCGACCGCCGGCTGGAATCTCCTCGTCTCGGTCGGCATGCCGCTCGTCGCCGACGGCCTGCTCTTCAATACGGCGGTGACGCTCTACGGCGGCCGTCCGCTCGCCGTCGCCGCGAAGGCGTATCCGCCGAACTACCGCGAGTTCTACGAGCTGCGCTGGTTCCGTCCCGCGGCCGAGGCGCGCAGCGACACGATCGACCTCCTCGGCACGCGCGTCCCGTTCGGCACCGACGTCCTCGTCCGCCCGGCGCACCTGCCGGGGTTCGTCCTGCACTGCGACATTTGCGAGGATCTCTGGGTGCCGATCCCGCCGGGGACGCTCGCCGCGCTCGCGGGCGCGACGGTGCTCGCGAACCTTTCGGCGTCGAACGTCACGGTCGCGAAGAGCGACTACCGCGACGAGCTGGTGCGCAGCTCGTCGGCGAAGAACCTGGCGGTGCAGATGTACAGCGCCGCCGGCTTCGGCGAGTCGACCGCCGATCTCGCCTGGGACGGGCAGGGGATCATCGCCGAACGCGGCGAGATCCTCGCCGAGACCGCGCGCTTCGGCCTGACGGGGACGCTCGCGCTCGCCGACGTCGACCCGCGCGTGCTGGCCGAGGACCGCATGCGCCAGACGTCGTTCGGCCAGAACGCCGCGCGCCATGCGACGGCGTTTCGCGTCGTCGCGGTCGAGGGGCAGGCGGAGCGCCGCGGGGCGGAGATGTTCCACCGCCTCGAGCGCCGCGTCGAGTCGTACCCGTTCGTCCCGACCGATCCGGCGCGTCTCGACCAGAGCTGCGCCGAGGTGTTCCACATCTTGACGACGTCGCTCGCGCGCCGGCTGGTCGCGCTGCCGGACACGGGACGTCGTATGGTGCTCGGCGTCTCGGGAGGGCAGGACTCGACGCTCGCGCTCCTGGTCGCCGCGCATGCGCTCGACCTGCTCGAGATACCGCGGACGCATCTCCTCGGCGTCACGATGCCGGGCTTCGGCACGTCGTAGCGCACATACGCGAACGCGTGCGCGCTGGTGCGTGCGCTCGGCGCGAGCTTCCGCGAGGCCGACGTGCGCGCGCTTGCGAGCAGCGTCTTCGCGGCGATCGGCCACGAGCCGGCGCGGCACGATCTCACGTTCGAGAACGTCCAGGCGTGGAGCCGGAAGTTCCTGCTGTTCTCGTTCGCCTCCGAGAACCGCGCCATCGATCTCGGCACCGGCGACCTCTCGGAGCTGGCGCTCGGCTGGTCGACATACGGCGGCGACCACATGTCGCACTACGCGGTGAACGCGGGCGTGCCGAAGACGCTCGTGTCGGCGCTGATCGCCTGGGCTGCGCGCCACGTGTTCGCCGACGAGGCGGCGACGGCGGCGACGCTGCAGGACGTGCTCGCGACGCCGATCAGCCCGGAGCTCTTGCCGCTCGGCGAAAACGGCGTGTCGGCGACGACCGAGGACACCCTCGGACCGTACGAGCTGCACGACTTCTTCCTCTACTGGTTCTTGCGCTTCGGCTTCGGCCCACGCCGCATCGCGCGCCTCGCCGTGCACGCGTTCGGCGACCGCTATCCGCTCGCGGCGATCCGCGAGCGCCTCGTGCTCTTCCTCGAGCGCTTCTTCGCAAATCAGTTCAAACGCGATTGCGTGCCGGACTCGCCGAAGGTCGGCTCGGGCGGGTCGCTGTCGCCGCGCGGCGACTGGCGCATGCCCGCCGATGCGTCGGTCGCAGCCTGGCTGGCCGAGGCGCACTCCATCCCCGGCTGACCGGCCTCGAGTGACCGCACCGGGAGCGCTTGCGCACGTCGGTGCTTCGCACGAGAATCCCCGCCCGCAAAGGAGGGCACATGATGCAGATGCACCATCGGCGGTGGATCGGCGTGCTCGCGGCAGGGATCCTCGTCATGTTCGCGGTGCAACCGGCGCAGGGCATCGATGTCAACGAGGTGCTCACGCGCGTAAGGAACGCGACGGAGCCCGGCAAGGACATGAAAGCGACGGCCGTGTTCTCGATCGCGAACGAGCGGGGCGAGGTCGTGAGGTGGACGGGCCACCTCTATCGCCGCAGCGGCCCGACGTCACGATTCCGGATCGTCTTCGACGACCCGATCGACCTCCGCGGGACCGAGGTCTCCGTCGCGCGCGCGAGCGATGGCACGACGAAGACGCAAATCTACCTGCCGTCGCTACGCCGGGTGCGACAAATCGACGCGGACACGCGTGGCGAGAGCTTTCTCGGCACCGACTTCAACTACGAGGATCTCGGCCTGCAGCAGCTCGAGTACCAGCAACACCGGTTGGAAGAGTCGAAAGACCCCGCCTGTTACCACGTCGAGTCGATCCCGAGTAAGGGCTGGTGGTACGGCCGCGTCGATCGGTGCATCGACAGGAAGGATTACCTGCCACTGCGCACCGAGTACTACGACCGCAGCGGCGTGCTGTGGAAGGTGCGCACCCTCGGTGCCGTGAAAAGATCGGGCGCTATCCGACCGCGACCGAGATCAAGATGGAGACGATTCCGCAGCGTACGTCGACGACGATCACCCTGAGCGACATCGAGTACGACACGGGCCTCGCCGACAGCCTGTTCGGCGAGCGCTGACCGGCTCGGGCGCGCTGCCGCGCGACCGCGCTCACTCCTGGTGCTGAGAGGGCGCTGACGCGGCGGCAGCGGTGCCGGCGGCGCGACGGCGACGTCGCCGCCGGCGGCGTCGCCGGCCGCGCCGCGGAGCGTCGGGTGCGGCGTCGGCGGTCGGCTGCGCCGCCGCCGTCGCCGGGCCACCCGCGTCCAATGCGGTTCCGTCCGCGGCGGAGAGTGGCACCGGCGCGCCGGACAACGGCGCGACCGGTGTGTCGACGGCGTCCGGCGGCGCATCGGCGAGCGTCGTCGGGACGGAGGCCGTTGCTGCGCTGGGTGGCGCGCTCGGACGGCCGCGGCGATGTAGCTGGCGCGCACGGGCGGCGGCGGCGCGTGCGAGGCCGCGCGGCAGGCGCATGCGTTTGCGGCGCTGCAGCGGCTGGATGACCTGTGGTGCGCGCGCGGTGACGCCGCGGCAGACGTCGCAGATTCGACAAGGTGCCCCGCCGTCCTCGCCGAAGTACTTACGGAGAAAGACGGCGCGGCATTCCGGGCTGCTGGTGTACTCGGCGACGGTATCGAGGCGGCGCGAGTCCTGTGTCCGCTGCGTCGCGAAACGGCCGGAGAGGCTCCGCGCCTCCTCCTCGATCTTGTCGCTCGGGACGAGGACCTCGACGTCGCCGTCCTGCAGGCGGATGAGTCCGACCTCTTCGAGGATCGCGAGCAGCGCTTGCGTCGCGCGCGGGCCGAGCGACGCGGAGAGCGCCAGCGCGGCGACCGACGGCGCGCGCTCCTCGCCCGCCCACGCCGCGAGCGCGGCCCCGACCTTGTAGAGCTGATCGGGGCGGACGCGGCTCTTCGACAAGAGTGCCTCGTGGATGCCGCGGTCTTCCGGGTCGTAGAGGAGGATGCAGTCGGCGCGACGGCCGTCGCGTCCGGCGCGGCCGGCCTCCTGTACGTACTGCTCGAGCGACGCCGGCGCTTGGTGATGGATGATGTAGCGAATGTCGGGCTTGTCGATGCCGAGGCCGAACGCGCTCGTCGCAACCATGACGGTGCGGCGGCCGGCCTTCATGTAGAGCTCCTGCTCCGCGGTCCGCTCGTTGCCGGTCATCTTGCCGTGATAATGGTGCGCCGGGACGCCGAGCGCGCAGAGCCCGGCGTACACGGTGTCGACCTCGCGCGTCGTCGCGCAGTAGATGATGCCGGGCCGCTGCAAGCGGTACGCGAAGCGCGCGAGCGCCCGTGAGCGCTGGTCGCCGGTCGCCGACAGCACTTGGAAGGCGAGGTTCGAGCGATGCGGCGAACTCGCGACGATGTCGGGCTCGCGCAGCGCGAGAAAGCGGCCGATGTCCTCGCGGACTTTCGTCGTCGCGGTCGCGGTGAGCGCGAGCGTCGGCGGGCTGCCGAGCTTCTTCAGCTGCTCGCCGATCCGCAGGTACGCCGGACGAAAATCGTGGCCCCACTCGGAGACGCAGTGCGCCTCGTCGACGGCGGCAAGGGCGAGGCCGCTGCCGGCGAGCGCCTCGGCGAGCTCGGGCGAGCCGAGCGTCTCCGGGGTCGTCATGACCAGCACGGGCCCGCCCGCGGCGATGCGCGCGAGCGCCTCGCGCCGGGCCGGCCCGCGGACGGTGCCGTCGAGACGGACGCTGGCGATACCGCGCGCGAGGAGCTTGGCGTGCTGATCTTGGAGGAGGGCGAGGAGCGGCGACACCAGCACCGTCGGCTTGGCGAGCACCATCGACGGCACCTGGTAGCAGGCCGATTTCCCGAAGCCGGTCGGCAAGACGCCGAGCACGTCCCGCCCGCCGAGGGCGTCCGCGATGATGCGTTCCTGCTCCGGACGGAGTCGCGCGATTCCGAGACGGCGGGCGGCGGCGACGATGCGACCGGTCGCCGGCGCGGCGCCGGGAATCAGATGACGGCGGCCGCGACGGCGGCCGCGCCGCCGTCGTCCGCGACGCGCTTCCGGTGGCGCGTCTTGCGTCTGCGCCGGCTCCTGGTCCTCCGGCATCACCGGGATCGTGGGTGTGTGCTCTTCCGGCACGACGGTCGTCGGCGGGTGCTCCTCTGGCACGACGGGCATTCTATCGCTCCACGTCTTCCAAAAATTGCAAACACCGGAACGCAACACTTTCCGAGATGTGACGCCGCGGCGGAGGCGCACGTCACGACCCGGGACCGAACACGGCGCCCTGGGGCGCCTGCGGCCGCGGGGGCGCGGCACGGTG
>VBKW01000452.1 GCA_005879405.1 Deltaproteobacteria bacterium | reverse complement strand
TCGCTGGGCGTCGCGGCGCCCGCGCGCGGTGGCGCGCTACGACGCGCGGGTGCGTCGCCGGCGGACGAGCGCGGCCGCGATGCCGGCGCCGCCGAGCACGAGCACGGCGTAGCGCAGGCTTTGCGTCACCGCCGCGACGACGGCGATCACGCCGCACGCGACCGCGACGCCGTAGAGCGCGAGCACCGGGCCGCGGTGGCTCGCCGTCCCGGGCGCCAGCAGGCGATGATGGAGATGCGCACGGTCGCCTTGCACGATGCCCTTCAGGCCCCCCGTCGGCATCCGGCGGACGACGGCGAGCGCCAGGTCCACGATCGGGAGGCCGAGCGCGAGCACGGATGCGAGCACGACGACGAGCGTCGCGCTCTTCTCCAGCGCCTGCACCGCGAGCAGCGCGATCAGGTATCCGACGAGCAGGCTGCCGCTGTCGCCGAGAAAGATCGACGCGGGGGCGAAGTTGTGAACGAGGAAGCCGGCGAGCGCGCCGGCCAGCGCCGCCCAGAGCGGGACTACATCGAGCCGTCCCTCGATCCAGGCGATCGTGAGCAGCGGGACCACCGAGATCAGCGCGACGCCCGCCGCGAGGCCGTCGAGACCGTCGATCAGGTTGAACGCATTCGTGACGGCGACGACCCACGCGATCGTCAGCAGCGCGCCGACTCCGCCGAAGACGACGTACGTCCCCGTGAAGGGATTCGTCACGCCGCCCACGTGGTACCCGCCGGCGAGCGCCAGCCCGGCCGCCACGATCTGCGCGGCGAGCTTCGTCGCCGGCGAGACGCCACGTATGTCGTCGACGACGCCGACGGCGAGGACGAGCAGCGCGCCCGCACCCAGGCCCCACATCCGTGCGCCGTCCTCGAGCGCCGACGTCGTGAGCGCGCCGCCGACGACCTTCCCGACCAGGGTCGCGCCGGCGACGCCCGCCGCGACGGCCAGCCCGCCGAGGCGCGGCCTCGGCGCGACGTGCACGCGCCGCATGCCGGGCTGGTCGACCGCGCCCACGCGCAACGCGAGCCGTCGCACGAGCGGCGTCATCGCCAGCGCGATGGTCGCCGCGAGCGCGGCGAGCAGGATCGGCTCCACGGCGGTTCTCTCTAGCACGCGAGCGGGCCCGTCGATGGCGCGCGTCGACGGCACCGGCCGGCGCCGAAGACGCGGGAGGCGGCGGGACCGACCACCACCCTGAGCGTCTGCACCGCGCCGTCTGCTCCGCCGTGCTCACGGGGCGAGGGTCGACCGGGCGAGGCGGCGGCTGTTCACGGCTCGGCGCGCGCAGGCCGCCGTTCCCCATGGAGCGGCGGCCTGCGTTGTCGGATCAGCCGTCAGTTTGCGGTGCAGTTGAAGATCGGGAGGTTCGCACACGTCGGCGGTTGCGTAATGGCATCGCACATGTCGACGGTGCAGGGGATGCCATCGTCGCAGAACGACGGATGCGCGCAGCCGGTCACCGGGTCGTGGTCGCCCGCCGCCGGGTCACAGAGGTCCTGGGTGCAGGGGTCGCCGTCGTCACACGCATCGTTGTGCGGCGTGTGCTTGCAGATCTGCGTGAGGTCGCCGGACGGGCATGCTGAGACGTCGGCATACTCGTCCTCGGTGCACGCAATCGTGTCGTCGCAGACCATGTGCGGATCTTCGAAAACGTGCTTGCAGCCTTCCGCGGGGTTGTCGCAAAAGTCGCGCGTGCAGAGGTTTGCATCGTCGCAGTCCGATCGCGTCCATTCACACTGTTCTAAACCGATTTCGCCTCCGCAATGGTCGTTGGTGCACGCGTCGTCGTCGTTGCAGTCCGCATCCTGTCCCAGGCCGCTGCACTCGCTGTGACTGCAAGAGCCTACCTGATGGAATATGCTTATGCAGGCTCCGCTGTCGTGCTGGCACGCACGAGTCCAGCACAGGGGATCGGTGCCAGGGACGTTTGGGCACGTCACGTCGGCGGTCCTACATTCGCCCGACTCGGCGTCGCACCACGCGTATTGGCAGAGATCCACGCCGTGGCAGGTGCTGCCATTCGTCTGGCACACACCGAACAGACAGAACTCGCCGGCGGTGCAGGCGATGCCGTCGTTGCACGGCGTGAAGTCCGGCGTTCCGGGGTCACAGACGCTGGGGCACCCCGACGGGCAATCCGAGTCGAGAAGGCACTTGGCCTCGCAGTCATTTCGCGCGGCGCGACAGGCCTCGACGCATTGTGGGTCGTGCGTGGCGGGGTCTCCGGGGAGCAGCGGGCAGGAGTCTATGCAGAGGTTCGCTGTCGCTTGGCACCCGTCCCGGCACGACCGGCAGTCAGTTGCATCGCAACACGCTCCTGCCTGGCACGTCCCGCCGCTGCACTGCGTGCCCTCGGGCAGAAAGGCGTCCGCTGGACATTCGGTACTCGTCCCGGTGCAGTTCTCGGCCACGTCACAGTCGCCCGCCGACGTGCGGCAGGTGACGCCGGCGTTCCCCGCCGGGTGCTGACACGTCACGCTGCTGCCGTCGCACTGGTCGAGGGTGCAGGGGTTGGCGTCGGAGGTGCATGCCGTCCCCGCGGACTTCTTCGTGTCGGGGCACGTCGCGCTCGTCCCCGTGCAGGTGTCGCCAACGTCACACTCTCCGCCGGAGGCCCGGCACGATATGCTGGCCGCCACGTTCGTCCACGCCGTCCTGCTGACACTCGGCTGGCAGGACTGGCAGTTGTTCGCTGCGGTGTTCTTCTGACCGGACGTCTGGAACGCGCCGCCGATGTGGCAGCCCGCTTGGCAGTGCCCGGCGTCACAGACGAGCCCCGCGCAGCACTGCGTGTCCTTGGTGCACTTCGACTGCGCGAGAGGGGCGGCGGGCTTGCACGCGTTATCCGCACCCGCGTCGGGAGCGGCGGCGACGAGGAGCACGGTGCTCGCAACAAGCGCCAGAAGAAGGGTGCGGCAGAGCGACTTCGCGTCCGACATTTCAGCACCATCTCATCGCGCGTCACGCGATGTCCAGGGATTTCTTTCGGCTGACCCGACGCGGCCACTCGCAGACGCTGGACCTCGCCGGCCTCCCGCCCAGATGTACGGCTAGGCCGCGGACAATGAAGGCTGGAGGCCGTATCGCCATAAGCCTGGGAACAGCGACATAAGCGCCAATATCGGACCCTGCGCCCCTACCCTTCCCCCTCAGCCCCCCGGCTCGCGCGAGGCATACAACGCCCAAACGACGCGCGTCAACGAGAAATGTCGCCAGCAACCCGGCTCTTTCCGGCGCACTGGGTCCGACCCCGGGCGGGCCTCGGCCATGCCGGCATCCTCGGGCAATCGGGGCGATGACCTTGTAGCTGCCTGCCTGCTGCCGGTCAGCGATCGCCCGGCTCCGGCGGGCCGCGCTCCGGGAGGGGATCGCCGGTGTCGAGCGAGAGCCCGAGGTGCGCCAGAATGCGGCGGATCACGGCCGGATCCTCGATGGTCGCCAGCAGGATCATCCGCTCGCCACACCTCGGGCAAGCGAGCACGTCGGTATCAAATGCCCGCCGCATGAGCTCGGCCCAGCTCCGGTAGCGCGGGCGGATACGAAGGCACCCATCATCGGGCAGTGCCATCGCATCGGTTGCGGCGGACGGCGGCGTGGCCGCCACGACCGAGCCGGCGACGGACGACTCCTCCTCGCGCGCCACGACAACGCGCCGCCAGGGCGCGTTCGGGGCCAGCACGCCGTGATAGATGAGCAAGTTGATCCGCGGGCGCGGCACGAGCGGGACGAGGCGCGCGAGCACCTCCATCGGCGTGAACACGAGGTGCGTCGTGCCGTCGGCCCACGGGCGCTGGAGCGCGACCGCGATCCTGCCGTCGATCAGCTTGCGTAGGCGGTGCTGCGCGAAGGGCGGCCGGCAGAGGTAGCGGCAGAGCTCGGCGAGTCGGCCGCGATCGCCGGCGGCGACATGCACGGTGGCATGCAGATCAAAGCCGCTGTCGTGAGCGTGGAGCGGAACATCGCGATCGACCCACGGCGTATCGGGATCGGCTCCGATCCGCAGTGGCCCACGCCCCGCGCGCCCGCCGAGCGCCGCACGGCCGAGGACCGAGCCGCGCGACAGCCCAGCGAGGGCCTCGGACTCGTCCGCCAACGGATCGACGTCTCCGTCCGTCCCAGCGACCTCTCCGATCCCGAGCTGCGCGAGTCGGCGTCGCACGCGCCGGACCACGCGCCGCACGTCGTCGTCGGTCGGCGTCGGAGCGGGGTGGAAGTGCAGCGTACCGTCGGCGTCGCGGACGAAGACGCCGTCGAGCACGAGCGTGTGGAAGTGGACGTGGAGATTGAGCGACCCCCCGAACCGCTGCACGCTCGTCACCATGCCGGTCTCGCCGTTCGCGAACCCTGACCGCCTGGCCTGGCGACGATACGCGGACCGCAGGGCGCGCACGAAGACGCCGAGCACGGTGCGACAGAGCCGATGATCATAGGCGAGCCGGTAACGCAGGCGATGCGGAACGGAGAGCACCCACTGACGCACCGGGACGTCGAGCGGGAAGACGTGCTCGACCAGGTGCGTACTCGTTCCGGCATCTACTCACGTACTTCGGCGAGCGCGCGAAGGCCGTGAAGCTCGGCTCGCGACTCGACGATTACGTGGCAGCGCGCCGCGAGGAAGGCGCGGCTGAAGGCAGCATCCGCATCGAGCTGGCCCTACTCGACCGCGCGTTCAAGCTGGCGGTCATTCGGAAGCGTCTCTCGCACCGTTCCCACCCATACATCGAGAAGCCCCCCGTGGACGAAGGTTCGGTACGGCAGGGGTTCTTCCGCCGGGCTGAGGTCGAGCGCCTCTGCCAGCACCTCCCAGCCGTCATCGCGGACGTGGTACTGTTCTTGTTCTTCTGCCCGTGGCGCATCGGTGCCGCCCGGCGGCTGGAGTGGCGCGATTACTCCGAGATCGAGCAGGCCCTGACGCTGCGGCCGGAGCTCAATAAGACGAAGCGTCCGCTTCAGATCCCTGTAGACGGCGAACACACGCCGGAGCTGATGGCCGTGATTGAACTGCAGCGAAGCCGACGCCGTCCGAACTGTCCGTTCATCTTCCACGGGCGGGGTTGCGGGTCACCGCGATTCGATCGCCATGGAAGCCGCCGCCCCTGCCTCGGGGACTTCCAGAAGGTGTGGGACCGCGCCTGCGACGCCATTGGGATGGCTGGTCGCACCCCGCATGATCTCCGGCGCAGCGGGGTCAAGCACTACATCGACGCCGGGGTGGACCCGCATACCGTGGAGAAGTGGTCTGGCCACCGCACGGAGTCCATGCTGCGCCGGTATCACATCATCGACCTCGACGATCTGCGCCGGTCGGGGAAGCGGGCGAGCGAGTACCAGGGGCCGAAGGAGAACATCGTCAAGCCCGAGTTCTTTCAAGGCCCGCGCCCGAAGCCGGGTCGGTGCGTGGCTGAGTTGAGCGAGCGCTAACTATGGGTCAGGTCGAACGAATGGTGAAGCGGAGCCGAAGGGAGTCGAACCCTCGACCTCTTGAATGCCATTCAAGCGCTCTCCCAACTGAGCTACGGCCCCACAGGCAGGTAGGAAGCTGCGGTAAGTGCCCGCTTCTACCAGAAGATTCCGTCACGCGACAAGGCTCCACCGGAGATCGTGGACGATCCGCAGTCAGTGGCGAGACGATCGTGCTACTCACCGACAGCACAGGCGCGTGCGACCCGAACAACGCGCATGGGCCCTTCGCGATGTCCGGCGTGCGCATTTCGAAA
>VBKW01000451.1 GCA_005879405.1 Deltaproteobacteria bacterium | reverse complement strand
CTCTACCTCGCGACCGGCGACGGCGGCGGCGCCGACGACTCCGACGGCGAGACGTTCATTTCCGGTGAGCCGTCGCAAGGCGGGATCGAGACCGTCGGCCACGGCTCGATCGGCAACGGCCAGAACACCGGCGTCATCCTGGGCAAGATGCTGCGCCTCGACCCGCACGGCACGAACTCGGCGAACGGCAAGTACGGCATTCCGGCCGACAACCCGTTCGTCGGCCAGCCGGGGTTCCTCGGCGAGATCTTCGCCTACGGGCTCCGCAATCCGTGGCGCATGTCGTTCGATCCCGCCAACGGGACGGGGTTCCTGTACGTCGGCGACGTCGGCCAAAACGAGATCGAGGAAGTCGACGTCGTCATCCCCGGCGGCAACTACGGATGGAACCACAAGGAAGGACGGTTCTTCTTCGGCTCGGCCGGCGCCGGCCCGGGCTACGTGTCGCGGAAGAATCCCGGCGACCCGCGCAACCTGATCGATCCCGTCGCCCAATACGATCACAACGATGGCCTGGCGGTGATCGGCGGCTTCGTCTACCGCGGCACGCGCGTCCCGCAGCTCGTCGGCCGCTACGTCTTCGGGGACTTCGCGCGCACGTTCCAGGCCGACGGGCGACTCTTCTATCTCCACAAGCGTGAGGTCGTGAGGTTCGGCCGCATGCACCGCAGCGCCATCGGCGAGCTGCAGCTCACGGACCGCGACGCGCTCCACCTCGCGCTGCTCGGCTTCGGGCAAGACGCGAACGGTGAAGTGTACGTGCTCGCAAACGGCGGCGGCGTCCCCTTCGACACGACGGGCGTCGTGCTGCGTATCGCGCCGTCGGACTGAGGCGGCGTCGCGGCGGCGCTGGTGCCGTCGTCGCCGCGACGCCGAGTCAGAGGCGTAGTCGACGGCCGAATCAGGAGTGCGGCTGATCGTCGCAGTGCGCGCCGATCGCGGCGAGGAGCTGCTCGGCCTCGACCGGCTTCATGAGAAACTCGCGTACCCCGGCGGCACGCGCGCGTCCCCGCTGCGCGACGTCGCCCGAGACGATCACCACGGGCACGTGTGCGAGACGCTGGTCGGCGCGCATGCGCTCCCACACTGCCCAGCCGTCGACGCTCGCCATGCGCAAATCGAGCAGCACGACGCACGGCAACGTACCCTCGCGGAAGTGTCGTAGCGCATCCTCCCCGCCCCACGCGGTTTCGACGTCACAGCCGGCGCGCCGGAGCACTGTCGCGAGCACCTCGCGCGTGTCGTCGTAGTCGTCGACGAGGAGCACGCGGTGGCGATGGACGACGGGACTCTGCACAGCGCCCCGCATAGTGATTTCCAGATACAACCGCGCCACTATATCGTCAACGTCGTCGTCGGCAGGCGCGTGTCGCTTTCGCTCGCCTCGTCGCGATTGTAGACGATCACCTGTCGTCGCGTTCGTAGACCATCATCTGGCGCGTCGCTCGACACGTATTCAGGTGAGCCGAGTCTCCGACGGCCGTCGGCGCTCGCAACGGGCACGCCGTGGCCGACCGATCACTGCGGCGGGACGAAATCCGAGTAGGGACGAGGCGCTTGCGTAAAATCGAGCGCGCTCATGAGATCGTCGGTCGCCGGATCGGCGTCACGCGTGGTCATGGTCGGCAGGCCGAAGAGCCGCTCGCAGAACTTCGCGATCGACGCGTGCTCGCGGCGCTCGTGCTGCACGACGCCGCGTTTCGCGAACGGACTGATGATGATCGCCGGCACGCGAAAGCCCATGCCGAACGCGTCGACCTGCGGCGGCGCCACGTGGTCCCAAAAGCCACCGTAGTCGTCCCACGTGAGGATGATCACCGTGTGATCCCACTCGACGGAGTTGCCGATGGCGTCGATGATCTTGTGCGTCCAGCTCTGGCCTTTGCTGATGTCGCTCAAGGGCGGATGCTCGCCGTTGAAGTCGTTCGGCTTGAGGACGGTGAGATGGCCGGCCCATCCCTTGGCGAGATACTCGGGAAGCCGCTTGTCGAGCTTCGGCGTCGAGATGAAGCGCGCGAAGTAGTCGGCGAGACCGTGGACGACGTCGATGTCGCGGACGCTCGCCGGATCGTCGAACAAGAACTTCGCCGGGAAGTTCAGGATGCCGGACTCGTCCGTCTCCTGCAGCACCGTCCAGGTGAGACCCGCCTGCTCGAGCTCGACCGGCAGCGCGGTCGCGATCTGGTCGGCCGTGAAATGGCTCTGCTCGTGAGTGGTGCCCGTCTGCGGGTCGAGGACGTCGAAGTTGCCGTCGTTGTCGGGATTCGAGATCGCGCCGCCCGCCGACGCCGCCAACAGATAGATGTGGTTCGGGAAGCTTTGGCCGAGCTCGGATGAGAACCAGCGATCGCTCAGCACGCCTTGGTCGGCGAGAAACCAGTAGTACCCGAGCCTGCGCCGCCCGGCCTCTTGCGTCACGCCGTAGCTGACGTAGGCGCCGTCGTCGCCGTCGGCGTGGGAGACGTCGAGCGGGTTCGGACCGCCCCCGGGTTGATGCGCGTCCTGGTCGAAGCCGTCCATCAGCCCGCCGTCGAAGTCGTGATGCGCGACGCTGAACGAATTGTCGCCGGGATT
>VBKW01000450.1 GCA_005879405.1 Deltaproteobacteria bacterium | reverse complement strand
AGCGAGCGCGTGCGGCGGCGGAGCATACGCTTCCACAATGTGCCGTCACGATACGAAGGACTCGGTGGAGGGAACGACATGAGGAACATGCGTCTTTCGAGCCGCCTCACGTATCGGGGACTGTCGCGCCTGCTGCTCGCCGCCTTCGCCGGCGGCGTGTTGGTATTGTCGGGCGCTCGCGCGGCCGACGCGTTCAGATACAACCCGGTCCTCTTCGTCCATGGCATCGAGGGCTCGGGCGCGCAGTTCGAGTCGCAGGCGCTGCGCTTCGAGAGCAACGGCTACCCGGCGACCTGGATCGACGAGGTCGACTACGACTCGACGCGCGCCGTCGGTGACAAGAGCGAGGTCGACCAGCAGATCGACGACGCGATCGCCGCGCTCAAGCTGCGGACGGGAAAGGCCCAGGTCGACGTGATCGCGCACTCGCTCGGCACCTCGGTGATGTACGACTACCTGACCAACGGAGCCATGGCCGCCCAGCGCCGGGCCAACGTGGGCCACTACGTCAACGTAGACGGCCAGAACCAGAATCCCGGCGTGCCGACGCTCGCGGTCTGGGCGGGCAGGGGGACGCCGGGCCGGAACATGGACGGCGCGCAGAACGTCACGATCCCCGACCAGACGCACGTACAAACGTGCACGTCGGCCGAGTCGTTCATCCAGTACTACACGTTCCTGACGGGCCGGGCGCCGCTGCGCGACATCGTGCGCCGGGACCGCATCGAGGTCGCGGGGAAGGCGCTCGACTTCCCGCAGAACTCGGGCCTGATCGCCGCGACCGTGCAGGTCTGGCCGGTCGACGCGAACGGAGAACGGACGACGGCGATGCCACTCGCGACGATCGACATCACCGACGGGTCGATCGGCGGCGGCAAGTGGGGACCAGTATCGGTCGTGCCCGGCCAGCGCTACGAGTTCGCGCTCGTGCAATCGCCGGTGCAGACGCTCCACATCTACTACGAGCCGTTCGTACGCAGTGATCACACGTTGCGGCTGCTGGCGTCGCCTGCGTTCGAGGAGTACGCCGGCGCTCGCCCGGGCAGCGTGTCGTGGGTCAGCATCCGGTACAAGGAGCTCTGGGGTGACCAGGGCGACGAGAACGATCAGTTGCTGGTAAACGGACTCAACATCGCGACCGACGTCCTCTGTCCGATCAGCAAGCAGGTCAATGGATACTTCGCGTTCGACCGCAACCGCGACGGCCAAACCGACCTGAGCCAACCGGATCCGGTCTTGAGCGCGCTGCCGTTCCTCCAGGGAGCCGACGTCTACGTCGCCGGGAGCTCGCCGCCCGATGGCACCGTCTCGTTCCAGCTGATCTCACGCGGTGGCGGGGGAACTCGGACGTTGAACGTCCCCAACTGGGAGGCGGTCGTCGACGGCGTCACGCTGCAGTGGCAGGACTTCGACAAGCTGACGTTCTGAAGCAGCACTACTGCGACGAGCTGAGGTTCGGAGGCAGTCGAGCGACCCTCATCGGCGATCTGACGCCCGCCGCTGACGCGGGTCAGGGCGCCTTGCGCTCGACCGTGAGGCCGGAGAGGCAGCTCGGGGGCGTCTTGCTCCCCTCGAAGTCGCGCATGCACTCGCGCGCCGCGCGCTCCGCGTCGCCGACGCGTACCTTGTAATCGCCGACGTCGACCTGCGCCGCGGCGCCGCTCCCCTCGTGCCAGCCGTACGAGAAGCTGCGCGCGCGACCACGAGCGCGCGCGGCGAGACCGGACTGCAAGCTGATCCCGCGCCGGCATGCCGCTTGCGCCTCGCCCTGGTCGCGGTCACAGTCGGCCATCGCGCGCGCGAGATCGTTCGGCATCCGCGACGCGAGGTCGACGCCGCGCTCACACGCCGCGTCGAGGTCGGACGTCCCGCCGTATACATCCTGGCACTGGACCTTCGCCTCGATACGCGTATCGGCGACGGCCGCTGGGGCGAGCGCGACGACGAGAACGAGCGCGAGCGCACCCCGCGTGTTCATGCGCGCAAACATCCATTCAGCGTACTCCATTTGCCAGGCAGCACAACGAGAGAGGCCGACGCCGTCGATCCGAACGTCCTATGGCCCCGGTACCGGCCTTCGAGCGGCTGCTTGACGCGTGCGCAACCTCTCTGCTCCCCTGACGCGACGGAGGTCCGCGCATGAGATTCGGCGTCTTTTACGAGCTGCAGATGCCTAAGCCCTGGGACGCGGAATCGGAGCGTCGCATCGTGCACGAGGCGCTCGCGCAGGTGGAGCTCGCGGATCGCCTCGGCTTCGATTACGCGTGGTGCGTCGAGCACCACTTCCTCGAGGAGTATTCGCACTGCTCGGCCCCCGAGGTCTTTCTCGCCGCGGCGGCGGCACGGACCCGTCGGATCCGGCTCGGGCACGGCATCCGCCAGGTGATTCCCAACTACAATCACCCGGCGCGAACGGCGGAAGGGCTCGGGATGCTCGACCTCGTTTCCGACGGGCGGCTCGATTTCGGCATCGGTGAGGGCGCGACGCGGCTCGAGCTCGGCGGCTTCAAGATCTCGGCGAAAGAGAAGCGCGCGATGGCGCTCGAGGCCGCCGAGCAGATCGCCAACATGATGGTGCTCGAGCCGTACCCGGGATTCGACGGACGCTGGTTCACGATGCCGGCGCGCAACGTCA
>VBKW01000449.1 GCA_005879405.1 Deltaproteobacteria bacterium | reverse complement strand
CCCGCGCCGCACACGGCGCGCGCTCGCACCGCCAGCTGAAGCTCGTCACCGGCGGCCGCGTGCTGACGATCGTCCTCACCGCGACGCTGCTGCGCGACGACGCCGGGCAGCCGATCGGCGCCGTGCTCTTCTTCGAGGACGTCACCGAGATCGTGAAGGTGCAGCGCATGGAGGCGTGGCGCGAGGTCGCCCGTCGCATCGCGCACGAGATCAAGAACCCGCTGACGCCGATCCAGCTCTCGGCGCAGCGCCTCCACAAGCGCTACGCCGAGCGTCTGAAGGACGACGGTGGGCTCTTCGAGGAGTGCACGCGCACGATCGTCACGCAGGTCGAGGAGCTGAAGTCGTTGGTGAACGAGTTCGCGACGTTCGCCCGCATGCCGTCGGGCGAGCACACGCCCGAAGACCTGAACGCGGTCGTCGAGGAGGCGATGCTGCTCTTCAAGGAAGGGCATCGGAACATTCGTTTCAGCTTCGATCCCGATCCGGCGCTGCCGCTCCTCGCGCTCGACCGCGAGGGCATCAAGCGCGCCGTCATCAACATGCTCGACAACGCCGTCGCGGCGCTGACGCCGCCGAACGGCGTCGAGCCGCGCATCGACGTCCGCACGCGCTATGACCGCGGGATGGGCATCGTGGCGCTCGAGGTCGCGGACACGGGCTGTGGTATCGACGCCAACGCGCGAACGCGTCTCTTCGAGCCCTACTTTTCGACGAAGCAGGGCGGAACGGGTCTCGGCCTCGCGATCGTCTCGACGATCGTCGCCGACCATCAAGGATTCGTCCGGGTCAAAGACAACGAGCCGCGGGGCAGCCGTTTCGTGATTGAGCTGCCGGTGAAAGGGCAGGTCGAGCAGATCGTCCTGCACTGACACGCTAGGAGGGGTGATGGGTAGCGAACACACGACAGCGCTCGATACGATCCTCGTCGTCGACGACGAGGCCGGCATCCGCCAAAGCGTGCGCGGCATCCTCGCCGACGAGGGCTATCGCGTCCTCGAGGCGGAGGATGGACGTGGCGCGCTGCGCCTGATCGAGAGCGAGCGCCCGCGGCTCGTCATCGTCGACATCTGGATGCCGGAGATGGACGGCATCGAGCTCCTGCGGCGCATTCGCGACTCGGACCCGATGACGCCGGTCATCGTCATCTCCGGCCACGGCAACATCGAGACCGCCGTCACCGCGACCAAGCTCGGCGCGTTCGACTTCATCGAGAAGCCGTTCTCGCTCGACGGCCTGCTGCACGTCGTCGACCGCGCCCTCGAGTCGCATCCGAACGGCGCCGCATCCGGTCCCGACGGCGTCGAGGTCCTCGGCAACGGCTTCGCCGCACCGCTCGCCAGCCATCCGTGGGTGCAGCGCACCATCCGTCGCAGCGTCGTCGCCAACGGCCAAGGCCTGCACTCCGGCATCCGCACCGGTCTCATCCTGCAGCCGCTGCCGGCGGGCAGCGGCATCGTGTTCGGCAGCATCTCGACCGCGGCGACGATTCCGGCGCGGATCGAGTACGTCGACTCGACCGGCTACGCGACGACGCTCTTCCACGACGGCATCGTCGCCAAAACGGTCGAGCATCTGCTCGCCGCCCTCCACGGCTATCGAATCACGAATCTGCTCGTGAAGATGCAGGGCGAGATCCCGATCTTCGACGGCTCGGCTGCGGAGTTCTGCCATCTCATCGAGACCGCCGGCCTCGTGGACCAGGGGGGTGCCGTCGACGAGATCGTCATCGACCGCCGCTACGAGATCGGCGACCGCGACGGCGACGGCGAGTACATCGCCATCGAGCCCGCCGACACCTTCGGCGTGCACTACGTCCTGCAGTACCCCGATCCCGTTGGCCGGCAGGAGCTCGCGTTCCAGTTCGGCGACACCGCGGACTTCAAGCGCGAGATCGCACCGGCCCGCACCTTCGGCTTCCTGCGCGAGATCGAGGCCCTCGAGAAAATGGGCCTCGCGAGCGGCGGCCGCCTGCACAACTGCATCCTCATCGGCGAGAACGGCGTCGTGAACACGCCGCTCAGGTTCGCCGACGAGTTTGTGCGCCACAAGATCCTCGACATCTTCGGTGACTTCTACTTGCTGGGCCGGCCGTTGCGGGGATTCGTCACCGCCCGGATGACGGGTCACTCGGACAACGTTGCGCTGTTGAAGCTACTGCGGCAGAGGTTCGAGCTTCAGTAAGAAAGCTACGCGGCGCCGACGAAGCCGCCGCAGATCAACGTCGGGCCCGCGATCGTAGCGATCCGGGGGCCAAGCTGGACCCGGATGTGTGATAGACGGGCCGCCACCGTGGCTGATCCATCGGGACGTGGCGGCGGTTGGCGCGGGCCGCAGCCGAGCGGGTGGCGCCGCACGTCGGCGATCGGCTGGTTCGTGGGCGCGCTCGCGCTCCTCGCCGCGGCGCTGTTCGTCGGCTACCGGGCCGTCTTCACGCACTTCCTCTGGTACGACGACGAGGGCTACGTGATGATCTCGGTCCGCGGGTACCTGGCGGGGCATTCCCTGTTCCGTGAGGTGTACACGCAGTACGGCCCGTTCTTCTTCTTCACCCGACGCGCCATCTACGCGGCGCTCGCCGTGCCGGTGTCGCACGACGTGAACCGAGCGATCGCACTCGGGGAGTGGCTCGCGGCCGCTGGGCTCTGCGTCGCGGTCGCGGCCCGGCTCACGCGGTCGCCGTGGACGGGGCTCGTCGCCGGTGGGATCGCGTTCCTTCACCTCGAGGTGTTCGTCAAGGAGCCCGGGCACCCGCAAGAGCTCTGCATGATCCTGGTCGTACTGGCCCTCCTCCTCGGCACCTCGACGCGTCGGGCGGCGGGGCTCGCGGGACTCGGGCTCGTCTGCGCCGCGCTGGCGACTACCAAGATCAACGTGGCGGTGTATCTCGTGTTGGCGATCCTCTTGTCCCTGGTGCTCGCCGCCGACGGCCTCCCACTGCAAACCGCCGTGCTCGGCTTGCTCGGGGCGGCGGCGCTCGCGTTGCCGGTGACTGTCATGCGCGCTGGTCTCGGATTCCCGTCGACGCAGGCGTACGCGGCGATCGTCACGGGCGGCGTCGCGGCGGCGCTCGTCGCGGCGCGCGATCCGGCCCGGCCCCGCGGCTTCGGCGGGTTGGATCTCCTGCGCTTCGCGTTACCGTTGGCGCTCGGCGTGCTTGCGGTACTGGCGGTGGTGCGACTCGAAGGGACGACGTGGCGCGATCTCGCCGACGGCCTCTGGTTCGAGCCGTTGCGCTACGCCGCCGTGTTCAAGGCCTCCCCGATCCCGCTGGGTCCGGAGGGACTGGCGACCGGCGCGGTCGGCTTCGCCGCCTCGCTGCTGACGCTGCGCCCGCGCCGTTGGGCGAGCGTTCTCTGGTGGCTGAAGCTCGCGTTCGGTCTGGGGATGATCGCGGCTGCGCTCGCGGAGTACGTGACCGGCGCCGGTCACCTGCTGGTCAGCGGCGCCGCCACGCGGGGAAACGCGGTGACGGTCCTGACCTATGGGACGCCGTTTCTGTGGATCGTCCTGGTGCCCGACGGCGGATCGGCAGCAGGGTTCGAGGCCCGCTTCGGGCGCCTGCTCCTCTGTCTCGTGGCGGTGATGCAGGCGCTGGTGGCATATCCCACCTTCGGCACGCAGGCGGGTTGCGTCACCGTGCTGACGCTTCTCGGCGCGGTCGTCGCGCTGCACGATGCGGCGTCGGCCGTGGACGCCGATGCCCCGGCCGGTCGCGCGTGGCGGGTCGTGCCGCTCGCGCCGCTCGTTCCCCTCGCGATCGCGTTCGGCCTGAAGGCCGAGTTCTACGGCCGTCTCTACGCCGACAACCCGTCCCTCGGCCTGTGGGGCGCCAGCCGAATCCATCTCAGTACCTTTCAGGTGAAGACCTTCCGCGACCTGACGAGCACGCTCGAACAGCACGCCGACACGTTCTTTACGATCATGGGCTTCAACAGCCTCTACTTCTGGACGCAGATCGATCCGCCCACCTACTTCAACGGAACCGTCTGGCCATGGATGTTGAGCCCCGCGCAGCAGCGGGCGATCGTGGACGTGCTCGCCCACCACGAGCGCGCCATGGTGGTGGTGAATAACGTCAGCCTGGGATACCTGTGGGACCGGAAGAAGGTCGATCCCAACGGTCCGCTCGGCGCGTTCATCGCCGAGGAGTTCGAGCCGTTCGGGACCGTTGCCAACTACGAGGTGCTGACCCGACGCGGCCGGCGCTGGCCGCGCGACCCCTCGTGAATGCGCGGCCGGTCGGGCGGTCCAGGCTCCACCCCCGCGCTGCTCGCTATGGCGGAGCAACTTGGAGGAGCATTCGCTAGAAAGTCAGAAGCTTCCCTTGCGCGTCAGCCGAATAAGGTCGCGGCGTTGTTTTTTCGTCGGCCGCGTGTCGCCGCGCGGTGACGACGCCAGGGCGGCGCGGGCGGCGGCGCGCTCCGCGCGCGCGGCTCGGCTCGCGTCGGTTTCGTCGTAGAGCTTCGTCGCGACTGGCGCCGGACCGCGGTGGGTGGCGAGCGAACGGACGGCGATCGTCATCGCGTCGTAGCCGCGTTGGACGGTGAGGGTGTCGCCGGCGCGAACAGCGTGCGCCGGTTTCACGCGCGCGCCGTTCAGGTGGACCTTGCCGCCGGCAACGGCGGCGGTGGCGAGCGCGCGCGTCTTGAAGATACGCGCCGACCAGAGCCACTTGTCGAGGCGCATCGACGTGGTGAGCGCGGCGTTTTCGGAGCGTTCACTTGACATCGGAAACAGCGGGGCGTACGAAGTCTTTGCACCTTTTAATCTGACCCTGCGAGGTCAGGAAAGGTCTGGGGGGGCTTTTATGCGCGCCGCGCGCGCCGACAGCGCGTTGTTCGGTGCGTCGGAGCGTCGTCAGCAGCGCGAGCGTCGTTCGATGCCTGACGACGGGCTCCTCCTCGACGCCGAGCACATGCAGCGCGCGCTCGCGCGACTGGCGCACGAGATCGTCGAGCGCCATCGCGAGGTCGGCGCCGTCGTGCTCGTCGGCATCCGCTCGCGCGGCGTGCACTTGGCGCACAGGCTCGCGACGAAGATCGCGGAGCTGACGTCGCAGCAGCTGCAGGTGGGCTCGATCGACATCACCGCGTATCGCGACGACGTCGAGCAACCGCGCGAGCGCATCGAGGTGACCGCGACCGACGTGCCGCTGCCGATCGACGACCGTGTGGTGGTGCTGGTCGACGACGTGGCGGCGCTCATCGACCGCGGCGACCGCGAGGTGCCGATCAAGGCGGACTTCGTCGGCCAGAACGTCGGCCGCGGCGAGCGCCGCCGCGTCCACGTCCGGGTCCGCGAGCTCGACGGCGCGGACGAGGTGCGGCTGCAATGACCCGCCACGTGGTCGCGATCGCCGATCTCGCCGACGAAGAGATCGAGGAGATCTTCCGCCGCACCGAGCGGATGGAAAAGGCGCTCGCCGCCGGCGAGACGTTGGGGGACGCGGGCGGGCGCATCATGGCGACGCTCTTCTACGAGCCGAGCACGCGCACGCGGCTCTCGTTCGAGGCCGCGATGTGGCGGCTCGGCGGCGCGGTGATCAGCGCCCCCGACATGAAGAGCTCGTCGGCGGCGAAAGGCGAGACGCTCGCCGATACGATGAAGGTCGTCTCGAGCTACGCCGATCTGCTCGTCGTCCGACATTTCTGGGACGGCGCGGCACGCGTCGCCGCCGAGAGCGCGAGCGTGCCGGTGATAAACGCCGGTGACGGCAGCCACGAGCACCCGACGCAGACGCTCTGCGATCTCTACACGCTGCGGCGCGCGAAGGGGACGCTGAAGGGCCTCACGATCGCCGTCGGCGGCGACTTGAAGTACGGCCGCACCGTGCATTCGCTCGTCCGCGCGCTCGCGCGCTTCGGCGCCAACATCGTCGTCGTGCCCGTGCGTGGCATGGAGTTCCCGGCGTGGCTGCTGCAACAGCTCGCCGACGAGTACGACTATCAGCCGACGGTCGCGCGCCCCGACGATCTGCGCGCGCTCGCGCGCGACGTCCACGCGCTCTACCTCACGCCGGCGAAGCCGCATCAGCTGACGCTCTTCACCGACGCCGAGTTCGACCTCGAGGAGCGGCTCGCGCATGCCGAGCCGATCACCCTCGACGCGCTCTACATGACGCGCCAGCAGCGCGAGCGGCAAGAGGCGACCGACGACGGCGTCGAGTATCTCAAGGTCGATACCGACACGTTCCAAGACCCGTCGATGCGCCACACGCTGCTCATGCATCCGCTGCCGCGGACGGGGGAGATCGCGGCGGCGCTCGACCGCGACCCGCGCGCCATCTACTTCCAGCAAGCGGCGTACGGCGTGCCCGTGCGCATGGCGTTGGTCGCGTTCCTCCTCGAGCACCACGCGGCCGGCGCGCGCGCGTCGCAGGCGGTCGCGCGTGGCGACGGGACGATCCGCATCGGTCCGCGCTGCACCAACCCGAACTGCATCACGCGTCGCGAGGACGTCACGTCCGACACGCGCTTCCGTTTGCACCGCGAGCGCGCCGGCGCCGGGCACCTCGTCTGCCTCTACTGCGACCACGAGTCGCGCATCCTGGTCATCGGCAACCGCAAGTCGCGTCACTTCCACGTCTACGACGAGCCGATGTACGGTTACCTCGACGGCTGGCTGCGCGACAGCGCGCTCGTGATCTTCGACTCGGTGAAGCAGGCGGAGGAGGCGGGCTACAAGCCGTACAAGCTCGGCCCGCAGAAGGCGATCATGAACGCCGAGGAGATCGACCACAGCCTCGACGCGCTGACCGACGCGATCCTTGCCGACACCCCCGAGCTGAACGAGCTCGTCATCATCGGCATCAAGACCGCCGGTGCCTACATCGCGCACCGCCTCACGGAGCGCATTCGCGACAAGCGCGGCGCCGAGGTCGACTTCGGCGTCGTCGACGTGCACGGCGGCGCCGACGGCATTCGGCGCTGGCCCGGGCAGGCGGACGCCGAGCCGGTCGAGGTCGCCGATCGCTCGATCGTGCTCGTCGACGACGTGATCAACTCCGGCTGGACGGTGAAGGACGCGCTCGCGGCGATCTGGCGCGCCGGGCGGCCGCGCGCCGCCCGTCTCGCGGTGCTCATCGACCGCGGACACCGCCAGCTGCCGATCAAGCCCACCTACGTCGGCAAACATTTGCCGACCGCCGCGCACGAGCGCGTGCGGGTGCGGCTCCGCGAGCTCGATCGCGAGCACAAGGACACGGTCGTCATCTACTCCTACGTCGACCCGGAAGC
>VBKW01000448.1 GCA_005879405.1 Deltaproteobacteria bacterium | reverse complement strand
CGGAGTCGTCTTGCCGTCAGCCCTGCTGGGCGTCCGTGCGCGTCAGCCTGGCACCAGTCTCTCGGACATCGGTGTGTGGTTGAGTGCGCGTGACCTGATCGGCGCGCTTGTCGCCTTCGTTGCAGGAGGGCTCATGGTGATCCTTGCGGTCGGGACGCGAACCTTCACCCCTCAAGGCATTACGCGTGCAGGAGCGCTGTTCGCCCAACTGCTCGTCGCCAGTACCGCGGAGGTCTTGGTCTTCGCGGGCCTCCTTCTCGGACTCGCTCGGCACTGGTGCCGTCGATTTGGTCAGTGGGAGTTGCCGAGCGCATTCGCGATTTCAGCCCTAGGTTTCGGCGTCTTTCACTTTACGTATCCGCTTCCGTGGGCGACCTGGGGATTCGCGCTTGGTCTCACCGCGGTCTGGATCAGCGTCAACGTGGCGCTCATCCTAACGCGCACGTTGCTCGGCGCGATCATGTTCAACAACTGCATGGCGGTGATCGGATTTCTTCAAAACGACCTCACCCTGCCGATCAGCATGCGAATGAGTCTTGCGATGTCGTTCGTCACACTCGTGATCGTTCTCGGCCTACTCATCATGCTTTCGCAAACGCGCCGTCATGCCGCGGTCTAACGTGTCGCTGCAGCCGACGAGCGGCCAGCAGGTAACGGTGGAGATCGGGTCGTAAGCTCCCCCTCTTCGGATACCGCGTGCTAATGGACTCCCGGGCTGATTTCGTTGCGGCCGGTTCGGGGTTGGCGCCGACCCCTCAACCGCAGGCCGTTAGGCGGCCAACAGACTCCGTGGGGAGAATCTCCGGATGAGCGCATCACTTCCTTCGAAACCGCCGACTGCGATCGAAACCATTTTCAATCGGGTGTTCGGTTGGTTCGTTGGAGTTGGGTTGGCGCCCGCCCCCTTCTACGTGCTCGAGGTGCGCGGGCGAAAGAGTGGCCGCATCTATTCGACGCCGGTCGACGTGCTGTTACGCGGGGATCGCCGTTACCTGGTTGCCCCGCGCGGCCATACGCAGTGGGTTCGCAACGCGAAGGCCAGCGGCACCGTTACGCTCCGGCGCGGCCGGGTCGCAGATCGTTACATTCTTCGGGAGGTCGAGGGTCGCGAGAAAGCCGAGGTCCTCAAGGCCTACCTTGATACCTTCAGGCGGCAAGTCCAGCGGTTCTTTCCGGTGCCTGCAGGCTCTCCGGCGGAGCAATTCGTTGTGCTTGCCGACCGCTACCCGGTGTTCGAATTGACTGCGCAGCCATGACGGCTCAGGCGAGCAGGGAACAGGCATCACATCCGAACAAACCGTCTAACCCGCGATCGGAGCGCTCGCTACGCTCCGGCGCCGTGTCGCGGCCCAACTACGGGATCGACGCGCCGGGGATAGCCGCGCGGCTGACGATCGTCGGGATCGGGTGCGCCGCCGGGGCGCTCGCCTTCCGCATCGACGCGCTCGCCTGGCCGGGCGCGACGCTGATCGCGACGGCGGCGCTCATGGTGGCGTCGAGCAAATGGGGAAAGATTCGCCAGCGTGAGTGGCTGCTCGACCATGTCGCGTGGCGTGGGGACGAGCGCGTGCTCGACGCCGGCTGCGGTCGTGGCCTCCTGCTCTGCGCGGCGGCGCGGCGGGTGCCGAACGGTCGCGCCATCGGCGTGGATCTCTGGCAGACGCAGGACCAGACCGGCAACTGCCCGCGCGCGACGCATGCGAACGCGCAGGCGGAGGGCGTCACCGACCGCATCGACGTCGCGACCGGCGACGTGCGGGCGTTGCCGTTTCGTGATCGGGCATTCGACGTGATCGTGTCGAGCCTCGCCGTCCACAACATCCCCGATGACGCGGGACGCGTCACCGCGCTCCGTGAGTTGGTCCGAGTGCTCAAATCGGGCGGGCGCCTCCTGGTGCAGGACATCGCGCACACGCGCCGGTATGCCGGCGTGTTCCGGGAAGCGGGCCTCACGAGCGTCCGCCGCCGCATGCCGCACCCGGCGGTCTTCCCACCGACCCGGCTCGTCGAAGCGATCAAGCCATAGTCCGAAACAGAGCAACGTATCGCCGGACTATGACGGCTTGAAATAGTCGGCGTGGACTTCGTCGGGTGCTCGTGGAGGGGCCTGTGTGTTAGACGGCGCGTGCATGACGAACCTTCCATTCGCGCGCGGCGCCGCCTTGCGCGCGAGCGTTGACGTATCACGGGTATCGTCCCCACCCCTCGCGGTGACGTCGCGGTCGCTTGGACGCTCGTCATCGGTGAGCGCATCTCCTCCGGCGGTCGTCGCCGAACACGTCTCCAAGACGCACTTCCGCGGTCG
>VBKW01000447.1 GCA_005879405.1 Deltaproteobacteria bacterium | reverse complement strand
CGCGATCGCGTCGCGGCGGTGTTGGAGCACGTCGGCATCGCCGACCGGGTACGACATTTTCCGGCAGAAGTGTCGGGCGGGGAGCTGCAGCGTGCGGCGATCGCGCGTGCGCTGGTCGCCGAGCCGGCGATCATGCTCGCCGACGAGCCGACGGGGAACCTCGATTCGGCGACGGCAGAGCGCATTCTCGCGGAGATCCGGCGGATGGTCGACGAGCAGCGGCGGACGGTGCTCATGGTCACGCACGACGCGCGCGCGGCGGCATACGCGGATCGCATCGCGCGGCTCCGCGACGGTGCGTTCGAGCGCGTGGACTGACATGCGCTTCGAACGCGTCGACTGACATGCGCAGCGTCCGGCTGCTCGGGCGGCTCTCGCTCGCGCACGCGCGACGTCATCGCGCTCGGATGATGCTCCTCGGTGCCGGCGTCATGGTGGGCGTGGCGTCAATCACGGCAGTGTTGGCGCTCAGCCGCTCGGTGATCGACACCTTCGCGGCGACGCTCGTCCACGGTGCCGGCGCAGCGCAGCTGCAGGTGAGCAACGGCACGGCGGGACTCGACCGCGACCTCGTCGACGTGATCGCGCGACTACCTGGCGTCGCCGCGACGGGCGCAACCGTCGAGCACCACGTCGTGCTACCGGCGGCAAACCGGCGCATCACGATCTTCGGCGCCGAGCTCGGCCGCGACGAGGCGTATCGCGAAGCGCAGTTCGGTCGTGACGTCGCGGGCATCCACGATGTGCTCACGTTTCTCGCGCACACCGACTCGATCGCGCTCTCGCCGGCACTGCTCGCGGCGAACGGCTGGAAGATCGGCGACACGATCGACGTCGTCGGCGTCCGTGGCCAACGGACGCTCACGATTCGCGGTGCCGTTCGCTCGCAAGGCTTCTTGCAGGCGTTCGGCGGCGACGTCGCGTTGATGGATTTGGACGCCGCGCAGCTCCAGTTCGAGGCCGGCGATCGCGTGCACTGGATCGACGTGGTCGTGGCGCAGGGCGCCGACGTCGAGACGGTGCAGACGACGATCGCGGCGGCGTTGCAGGGCCGCGGCGTCGTCGAGACGCCGGCGGCGCGCGGCCGGCGCATGGACGAGCTGTTGAGCATGCTGCGCGTGCTGCTCACGGGCACGAACGTGGTGGCGATGATCGTCGGCATCTTTCTGATTCACCACGCACTCGCGCAGTCGTACCGCCAGCGACGCGCGGACTTCGTCCGCCTGCGCGCGCTCGGGCTCTCGCGCTGGGGGCTGGTTGCGTACGTCGTGACCGAGGCGGCGGCGCTCGGGATCGTGGCGTCGCTCGCCGGCGTGCTCGCGGGCATCGGGTTCTGGTGCATCGCGACTCGGGATTTCGCGGCGCTCGTCTCGATGCAGTTCGTGCCGATTCCGGTGCCGACCCTGAGCCTCGGGCCGGCCGAGTGCGGCGGCGCGATCGTGCTCGGGACGATCACGGTCGTCATTGGTGCCGTCGCACCGCTCTTCGGAATCGTACGCCACCGCCCGATGGAGATCGTCGCGCAAGCGCAGTTGCCGCGCCCGAGGCAGGCACTCGCATCGGCCGGGCTCGCGATCGCGGTGGTTGCCGCGAGCGTTCTCGTTGCCCGCCGTGCCGCCGGACTCGGATTCGCGGGCCAGATCACCGTGATCGTCACGACGGCGGGGCTGGTGTTCGTCGGATCGACGCTGCTCGTGCCGCTGCTGCTGCTCGCCACGCAGCCGCTACTCTCGCTGGTGCGCCGCGACAGCTGGGCGCTCCTCGGCCGCTGGACGTGGCTGCAAGCGTGTCGCAGCCGCCTGCACACCGCGACGACGATGGGCGCGCTCGCGGCGGGCGTCACGTTCGCGGTCGCGCTGACGGTCTTGCTCGGCAGCTATCGCGACGCCTTGCAGAAATGGTTCCGCGAGGTATTTGCGGACGACGTATTCGTGAGCGCCGGTCCCGTCGTCAGCCCGCTCGGCGCGAACTCCATCGATCCGGAGCTCGCCCGTGAGATCGAGCGCCTCGACACGGTCGATCACGTCTCACGTTGGCGGTTCGTCCAGATCCAGTTTCGCGGCGCGCCCATCATCGTTCAGGCGATGGCCGAGGAGATCTTGGCGCGCACGTTTC
>VBKW01000102.1 GCA_005879405.1 Deltaproteobacteria bacterium | reverse complement strand
CTCAATCCTGGCGACACGCTCGGGGTGACGCCGCACTCCCTCGTGCCGCCGAGCATCGTGCCGGCGCCGATCGAGTAGACGCTCATGAAGTACTGCCGCAGCTCGGACAGACCGCGCGGCTCCTACAGGAGAACGAAACCAGACGGACGCTCGGTGCGGCAGAATGTAGAGTGGTCCCAGGGGGAATCGAACGGGAATCGGGGATCGACGAAAAACGGCGGAAGCTACGGACCTTACTGATAAAAGAGACGATTCGCCGCAATCGGTGGCAACTCGTCCAGCGGCCAAAACTAGCCCAAAAGGGCCCAAAAGGGGCGAAAGGTCAAACGGGTTTGACGTCGGCCGAAGCGGGTGAAGGCAGCTCTCGGGTCGCGCCCGCAAGCTTGCGTAGGCGACGACGGTGCGATGCGAGGCGATCGCGTTCGATCCTCGTCAGCATAGTCGTGCCGGCTAGTGCCGTCATCGACGACTGCGTCGTCCGTCGTTCTGAGGTAAGGTGGGATGTGTGCGGATCCGGTCGTCCCATCGTCGCTTTCGGAAGATCCTGCCATGAAGAACCCGAGAGTCGTGTTCCGCCATTTTTCGGGATCGGGCCCGCTCTCGATCTATTGGCATGATGGTCCCTACGGCGATGCCGTCGAAGCGGCAAAGGGCCGCGGCGTCGCGTGGCTCGCGCCGAACGGCGAGCTGCTGGGGGTCGAGCTAGACGACGTGCGGTGGCTGCGCGACGAGCAGAGCCTCGAGCTCCGCAACGGAGACGTCGTCGCTGTGCGGGTCGTCCGCGGGAAAGTCACGGTCCGCGTCAAGTGGTCGGGACGGAAGCCTCGAGCCGCTTGAACTGCGACGCCATAGGCCGCAGGGTCACAGGCGGGATGAACGCCGCATTTGGTTATTAATAACCGGTTTGACGTAGTCGACGTAACCTCACTTTATCGGACCTCACGCCGCGGACGCCCTTCACTCCTCAAACACGGCGCTGCCGGACCGCTTCCTCCGCATCACTGTATAAAAGCGAAAGACCTCAGTACTACCTCCTCATCAGGTAACACAAACAGGGTCGCTATTCTCACGCGTGCGGTCGTCGCCTTACTTCGCGTCGACCGCTGAAAAAGTCCCGGAAATCGCCGTATGCAAGAGGAAGAATCCCGGTCCTTTCGATTGAAATGGCGCCTCGTTGATTGGAATCGGTTGAGGATTCGGATCCGGCTGCGGTACACGAGCGTGGCCGAGCCCCATGAGCCGTGGAGCGACGTTCTTGAAGTCAATCGTCACGCCCTTCAGCGTAAACGGTCGACTCGTGATCAGCACCAGGTCGTTTCGCGCCAACACGAAGTCGGCTACTGCATCCGCGGTCGCGAATTCTCTCACCTGGTAGACCGCGACGGGGTCACCTTTCTCGAACGAGGGCAGGTCTTCGAACGTTCGCGTCCCGTCCGGAGCAGGATCGAAGTAGACGCGCCAGGTCTCCCCTGCGAACCGAAGTGCGTCGTGTCCGACCAGGTCGGGCGACGAGGTGTCGAACGTCTCGAGAAAGTACCCGTTACCCACCACTAGGAGTTGCGCGCACTGAACTCCTCTGCCGAACTGTGCCACGCAGTTGGGCTCGAACAGCGAAACATCGGGACCAAGAACCGACTGCGTCGCACCTTCGAGGGACCAGATGAAGGCGCGCAGCTGAAATCGGTCGCCGTCTTCGAGTCCCTCTTCAAAGCCGCGACCTGATATCTGCGTCGTCGCGAGCCCAGCCGGAGGAACGGCGTTGGCCGATTGCGCGAAGGCGACGCCTGAGAAGGAGTGCGTCACTATGATCAGCAGCAGAGCAATGGCGTGCATCGCCATTTCCCTCCACCCGAAACCGTTCAGGGATCCGTACGGGGCAGCACTACCACCGATCCGGTGGGGTCGTCGCCGAACTTTCCGGTCTCTCATTCGAAGATCCTCCTTTCGAAGCGCTCCGCCTGTCGGGAGGCGGCCCTTGACCAGGAGGCGCTAGAAACCGTGTAGCAATCTGCCAGAGGTGCCGATGCGCCCCTCGACAGGACCGCGGCACGGTCCGGACAGCAACGTCCAGCGCTTCGGTGTGACGCGTCGGACGCTCCAGGCCCGAGATCTCGATCGTCACCGTTCGCTTCATCGTACCCCTCCCATTGCGTGTACGTCTCGCATGAACTCGTCCAGCAGTGCGTCTAACGTCGTGAACCGAGTTCGAGTTCCTTGCAGTCACGGCGGCTTCGTCGAACTGGTCCTCTGGAAGCTCCCGAGGCCGACAGAAGACCGACCGCACGGCTACAACTACCGGCTCGCTTACGTGATCGGGAGGAGGGTGCGTGCTGCGCTACGACAACGAGACAGGCAAGGGTGACCAGCGACACGTCGGCCGGCGCGCTGAGCCGTATGAAGCAGGAGCTGGGCCGCGGCAACTCGGGGAAATAACAAGGAAGTGCGAAGTGGTCTCAGGGGGAATCGAACGGGAATCAGACGAGGACAAGAAAATTACCCAACCAATGGAAGTTGCTGAGCAAACGGGCGATTCTTCGAAATCGTCGATCGCTGAGCCAAAGCCCAAAAGTAGCCCAAAAAGGCCCGAAAGGGGGCGAAAGGTCAAACGGATTTGACGTCAGCGACTCGACCCTGAGGTGTGGAATCATGAGCCAGCGGCACGCGATCGATCGGGCGCCTATGGCCTCCGGCGTGATCGTGTCCCATACTCAGCGTTCTGGCGTGCTGTCCGGTCGGCCTGCTACCTTGCCGTATCCATGAGTAGTAGCTCGACCGCGTACGTCACGCAGCGCGCAGGAGTCTGTGGTGGTCTCCCCGTCGTCGCTGGGAGCCGGACGCCTGTCTGGATGCTCGCCGAAGCGTATCTCCGTAGCCGGGGGAGTGTGAACGTCGGCTATCGCCGCTTTCCGCAACGGAGTCGCGCCGAGGTTCTGGCGGCGCTGCTCTACTTTGAAGAGCATCGGCGCGAGATCATTGCCCAGATCCGTGCCGCGACACGCGAGCGCCGCCGTCTGGCCGCGACGACCGCCACGTGGCTCAAGCGGCGTCGCGGTCGTCGGGCGGCTTGAGCGCCGTCAAGTTTCACCTCGACGAGAACGTCAACCCCGCCGTCGCCGAAGGACTTCGTTTGCGCGGCTTCGATGCGACAACCACCGTAGGGCAACACTTGCTGCGTGCCTCCGACGACAAGCAGCTTCGGGTCGCTACGGCGGGGCGGCGTGCGTTGGTCTCGCACGATGTAACTACGCTGCCAT
>VBKW01000100.1:13722-14178 GCA_005879405.1 Deltaproteobacteria bacterium | reverse complement strand
CTCACGAACCTACCGCACGTACACGAGGTCGCCGAGGGGCGTACCGTCGTCGTTACGCGCGGACGATCGCCCGCCGACGACGAGCTGCTCGATTTCTGCGAGCTGCACACCGTCGCGATCGTGCCCTTGCGGACCGACGATGACGGCGTCCGGGGGATGCTGAACGTCGGACTCACCGAGGGAGCGTTCTCGGAGGACGATCTGCGCGCGCTCGAGTTCATCGCCCTCCACGCTGCGCACGCCACGGTGCGCGCGCGGGCGCTGCGCGCGACCGCCGAGGCCGCACGCTTCCGGGCCGCCGTGTCGGCGCTCGCCGTCGAGCTCGCCGCAACCCCGAACCGAGCGCGAAATCTCGAGCGCCTGTTCGCGCACGGACGCGCGATGGTCGGCGCCGCGACGGCCGTGCTCCTGGTGCGTGCCGGCGACGAGCTCCTCGTCGCCGGCACCGCCGGCGAC
>VBKW01000100.1:0-13637 GCA_005879405.1 Deltaproteobacteria bacterium | reverse complement strand
GGCGCACGAGCTGCCCGCGCTCGCCGGCGCGCGCTCGTTGCTCGCGATTCCGCTGGTCGCCGACGACGAGCCACTGGGCGTGCTCGTTTTCGGCGATCACCGCGCCGGTCGCTTCGCTTCCGGCGTCGCCGAGGAAGCGCCGGTGCTCGGGTCGCTCGCCGCCGCGACGCTGCGCAATCTCGAGGTTCTGGCGAAACTGCAGGACGCGAACGAGCAGCTCCGTCGCGTCGCGGCGTTGAAAGATCAGTTTCTCGCCAACGTGTCGCACGACCTGCGCACGCCGCTGAACGTCATCATCGGCTACGCCCAGCTGGCGATCGAGGAGACGTTCGGCGCCGTCGACGACGCGCAGCGCGACGTCTGGACACGCGTGCTGGCGAGCGCGCGCCAGCAGCTCGCGCTGGTCGAGGATCTCCTTGATATCTCGCGCCTCGAGCTCGGGACGCTGGCGGTGACGCTGCAGCCGGTCGCCGTCGCGCCGTTGTTCGAGGAAATGAAGTTCGTCGCGAGCACGCTGGTGCGCCAGAAGGACGTGCGGGTGCGCGTCGGCGCGGTGGCTCCGGGCCTGACCGTCCACGCCGATCCCAACCGGATGCGCCAGATTCTCACGAACTTGCTCTCGAACGCGGCGAAGTTCACGGACGTCGGCGAGATCGAGCTCACCGCGATGGCAGGCGACGGCACGGTACGCATCGCGGTGCGCGACACCGGCGCGGGGATCGACCCACAGCATCATGGGCTCGTGTTCGAGCCGTTCCGGCAGATCGCAGGCGAGCGGGCGATGCTCGGCGCGGGCCTCGGTCTCGGAATCGCCCGCCACCTCGCAACCCTGATGCACGGTACGCTGAGCGTCGTGAGCGCCGTCGGCCGCGGATCGACGGCGTACTCGGCTACCGCTTCGACCGCCACCTCCAGGCGAAGCTGCAATACGGCTACACGCACCAGCCCGACGATCGCCGCCAGGCCGAGCACCTGCTCGGGCTGCAGCTGACCGTCAAGTTCTGAGGCGCAGCAGCGCCGTGCGGGATTCGGGCATTCCGACGGGCGGAGATCGCACGTCGGCACGTCTGGAGTAGGGTCGCAGCCTCGCCGCACGTCGTTCGCGTGCTCCCGCCGCGCCTGCGACGTCGGCGCTCGAGTGCGCCAGAGCGCGTCAGGCGCGACGCGCCGCGGTCGAACGCCCGCCGCCGCACGCGCCAACGCTCTTTTCGATCGCGTCGTGCCGTAACTCGCGTCTAGCGCGCGCCGACGCCGCGCTCGATGAGCCCGAGCGCGCGCTCGAAGAGCGCGACCGTCATCGCGTGCAGCATGTCACCCGTCGCGCGCGGCGCTTGCCCGGCCGCGGCGCGAGCGTTCGTGCCCTCGAGGATGATCCCGAGCTTGTAGCACGCGAGCACCGCGTACCAGTCGATCGCGGAGAGATCGCGATCGCTGCGCGCGCGGTAGTGGGCGACGAGCTCGTCGGCGTGGGGGAAGCCCGTCCACGGCTGGACGGCGATCGCGCCGCCGATCTGCCCGCCCGCGGGCTCAGGCCAGGTCGCGAGCAGCCAGCCGAGGTCGAGGAGCGGATCGCCGATCGTCGTCAGCTCCCAGTCGACGATCGCCGCCAGCTCGGGGCCGGTGCGCGAGAAGAGGACGTTCGAGAGGTGGTAGTCGCCGTGAATGATTCCGGGGCGAAAGCGCGACGGGCGATGGGCATCGAGCCAGCGCGCCACCCGGTCGACACCGGGGATCTGCGGGCCGCCGTACCCCGGAAGATCCGCATACGATGCGAGCTGCGATCGCCAGCGCTCGACCTGGCGCTCGAGGTAGTTCTCCGGACGGCCGAAGTCGCCGAGGCCGACGGCCTCGTGGTCGATCGCGCCGAGCGCGACGATGCCGTCGACCATCGCGAGCCCCATGCGGTAGCGGAGGGCGGGAGCGGAGCGATGCGGCTCCGGCAATCCCGACGGCGCGTGGAAGCCGTCGATCGGCTCCATCAAGTAGAACGCGGCGCCGATGACGTCGATCGTCGGCTCGGCGGCGATGAGCGCCGGGTGTGGCACGTCGCTGCCGGCGAGCGCAGCGAGGACGCGCGCCTCGCGCCGCATGGTCTCGTCGCTGTTCTTCCGCTTGTGCTCCGGCGGCCGGCGCAGGACGTAGGGCCGGCCGGCGCGGACGAAGCGCAGCAGCACGTTCTGGGTGCCGCCGCCGAGACGCTCGACGCCGACGATGGCGCCCGCGCCGAGGCCGCGCGCGTCCATCCAGCGTGCGAGCGCATCGAGGTCGACGACGGCGGGGGATACGATCGGCTCACCCACGGCCGGCGACCCTACTGCACGCACCGGGTCGCGCGCCATCATCGGCGCCGATGGATCAGTCGGCGGCGGGCTCGGGAAGACCGAGATCGTGAACGGCCCAGCGCGGGAGGACGAGGCGGCCGCGGTCGTGCGCGGCTCTGATCGTCGTCCCGGACAGCGGCTGGCCACGGCCGATGATGACGACGATGCCCCCGACACGGCAACGCATCGTCAGATCCGTCGCCGACAGTACTTCGACGTCCTCGAAAACGATGGGGGTGTCAGGCATGAAGGAAAGTACGACCCAATGGTACCAGTGAATACGTGGATACAGATGCGATCGTCAAGGCACGCGCGTGACGATGGCCGGGCCTGACCTTCGCGGTGCGCTGTCGGCGCTGGCGGCCGCGGCGCTCTTCGGCGCGGGCGCGCCGGTCGCGAAGCTGCTCGTGCCGTCGGCCGGAGCCGTGACGCTCGCCGGGCTGCTCTACCTCGGCGCCGGACTCGCGCTGCTGGCGATGCGCGTGGCGTTGCCAGCCGACGCATCGCATGAGGCGCCGCTCACGGCGCGCGACGCGCCGCTCGTCTTCATCATCGTCGTGGCCGGCGGGATGGTCGCTCCATGGCTCCTCATGGTCGGCCTGCGACGGCTCCCGGGGACGACGGCCTCACTGCTCCTCAATCTCGAGGCGCCGCTCACGATCGCGCTCGCGACCACGCTGTTCGCGGAACACCTCGGCGGGCGCGCCGTAGTCGGCGCGGCGGCGATCATGACCGGCGCGGTCGTCGTGACGGCGCGGGGCGGCGCGACGCTGGCCGACTGGCTCGGGTGCGCGGCGATTGCCGCCGCCTGCGCCGCGTGGGCGCTCGACACGAACGTGAGCCAGCGACTCTCGGTGCGCGATCCGATCGCGGTCGTCCGCATGAAGGGGCTCGCCGCCGGCGCCGCGATGCTCGTGATCGCGCGACTCGGCGGCGAGGCCGCGCCCGCGGCTACCGTCGCCGCGGCGGCGCTCCTCGTCGGCGCCGTCGCATACGGTCTGAGCCTCGTGCTCACCATGCGCGCGCTCCGCCTGCTCGGCAGCGCTCGCCAGGCGGCGTATTTCGCGACCGCGCCATTCATCGGCGCCGCGCTCTCGATCCCCATCCTCGGCGAGCGTCTCGACGCCGCGACCGCCGTCGCGGCGACAACGATGGCGCTGGGCGTCACGCTGCTCCTCGGCGAGCGTCACGTGCACCTCCACGCGCACGCGGCACTCGAACACGAGCACGTGCACGTCCACGACGAGCACCACCGGCACGAGCACGCGGGGCCGTGGTCGGAACCGCACTCGCACGTGCACCAGCATGCACCCCTCGTCCACGACCATCCCCACGTCTCCGACCTGCATCACCGCCACCGGCACCGCCCGCCGTGATTCTTGCCGCCGCAACGCACCCCTTGTAGTACTGGTCGAACGCCCATGCCGACCGACGCCGCACGGCCGCCGCGCATCCTGATCATCGGCGCCGGCTTCGGCGGTCTCTGCATGGGGATCCAGCTGAAGCGCGCCGGTATCGAGTCGTTCACGATCCTCGAGAAGACCGACCACATCGGCGGCACGTGGCGCGACAACGTCTATCCGGGAGCGGCGTGCGACTCGCCGTCCTTCGTCTACTGTTTCTCGTTCGAGCAGAAGACCGACTGGTCGCGGAAGTGGGCGCCGCAGCCGGAGATCCTCGACTACATCGAGCACTGCGCGCGCACGTACGACCTCCACCCGCACATCCGCTTCGGCACCGAGGTCGCAACCGCGCGCTTCGACGCCGATGCCGGACCGGCCAGCTGAACCGACCGGCGTATCCCGCGTTGACGGGTCTGGAAGACTTCGCGGGCGTGACGTTTCATTCCGCGCGCTGGCGGCGCGACGTCGATCTCCGCGGCAAGCATGTCGCCGTGATCGGCAACGCCGCGAGCGCGATCCAGTTCGTGCCGCAGATCGCGCCGAGCGTGGAACGACTGGTCATCTTCCAGCGCAGCGCCAACTGGATGATCGCGAAGAACGACCGTGAGTACGGGGCGCTGGAGCGCTGGATCTTCACGCACGTGGCGCTCGTTGCGCGGCTCTATCGCTGGTGGCTGTGGTTCGGGTACGAGAGCCGCTTCCCGATCTTTCGCCGCAACCGGCTCCTCAGCGCGCTCGTCACCAAGTACGCGGATCGCGCGATACGCGAGCACATCACCGACCCCGAGCTGCAACGCGTGCTCGTCCCCGACTATCCGATCGGCGGCAAGCGCATCCTCATCTCCGACGACTACTACCAGACGCTGACGCGCCCGAACGTGCAGGTGGTCACGGCGCCGATCGAGCGCGTCCGTGCCGACGGCATCGCCACTCGCGACGGCGCGTCGTTCCCCGTCGACGTCATCATCCTCGCGACCGGCTTCGAGTCGACGTCGTTTCTCGCGCCGATGCACATCGAGGGCACGGACGGCCGGTCGCTGAACGACGCATGGGCGGCGGGCGCCGAAGCCTATCTCGGCATCAGCGTCGCCGGGTTCCCGAACTTCTTCATGCTGTACGGGCCCAACACCAACCTCGGCCACAACTCGATTCTGTTCATGCTGGAGTGCCAGGTGCGGTACGTGATCGAGTGCATTCAGGCGCTCGCGAGCCGCCGCCTCAAGTCCCTCGACGTGCGGCCGCAGGCGATGCAGGCGTACAACGCGTGGCTGAACCGGCTCCTCGACACGAGCGTCTGGGCGCGCACCGGCAAGAGCTGGTACAAGCGCGCCGACGGCCGCATCACCAACAACTGGTCGGGGACGACCGTCGAGTACTGGTGGCGCACCCGGCGCGTCGACTGGACGGCGTACCGCGAGGAGCAGCGCGCGGCGGTCGCCGAGACGCCGATCGCCAAAGTCGCCTGACGGTCATTTGGTTTTCGCCCCCGTGCGCGCGGCACGCGCCGCGCTCCGATGGGCGTCGCGGCGCGAAATCAATTCGCGCCGCTCCAACATCCGCCCCCGTGCGCGCGGCGCGCGCCGGCTAACCGTTTCGCAGGGCGTCGATCGCCGACAGGTCGCCTTGCACCGACTCCTCGGCGACCGTGTCGAGGTAGCGGTGGAACGCGTCGAGGCCGGCGCGATCGGCCTCGGCGCGCGGGATCGCGGGAAACTCGTAGTCGGGTGCGGGCAGCGGCGGGTGATCCCTCGCGGGCTTCCGCGCCATCACCGTCTCGATGACCGGCGCCAGGCGCTGCGCCTTCTCGCGCTCGGCGCGCGCATCGCGCTCCTGGAACTCGGGCAGGATCTCGTGGCCGAGAAGATCGAGGCTCTCCATGATGTGCTCGTGGCGGTTCTTCCCCGCCTGGCTGATGAAGATCACCTGGTCGACGCCCGCCTCCTCGTAGCGGCGGAGGAACTGGCGGATCTGCTCCGGCGTGCCGACGGCGCCGCGGAGGCCGCCGATGCCGCCCGCGACCGCCTTCGCACCCAGGCGTTCGGCGTTCGCCGCCGCGGCCCGCACGGCGTCCGGGTCGTAGCCGTGCTCGCCGCGCCGGCGTTGGTACTCGGCCCACACGTCCGTGACACCGGGATGGTGGCGTCCGAAGATGTAATAGTGCGCGAGCGAGTAGCCGAAGAAGTTCGCACCTTCGAGGCCGCGCTGCAGCGCCTCGTCCTCGTCGCGGTGGCACATCAGGGTGGTGACGGCGGCGACGTTGGCGTTTACGGCGTCGCCGATCGGGACACCTTTCTCCGCGAGCGTCGTGTAGTAGTCGGTCACCCAGTGGCGCGCGTCCTCGGGATCGATGAAGGCGAACGTCAGCGCTCCGATGCCCTTCTCCGCGGCGAGGTAGATCGTGTCGCGACGGCTGCACGCGACCCACACCGGAGGATGCGGCTTCTGCCGCGGCTTCGGGACGACGTTGCGCGGCGGCATCGTGACGTACTTCCCGGCGTGACCGGTGAACGGCGTCTCGGTGAGGCACCGCAGCGCGACGCGCAGCCCCTCCTCCCACATCGGCCGCTTCTCGAATGGATCGATCAAGAACCCGCCGAGCTCGGCTTCCGACGACGATTCGCCGGTGCCGAAATCGACGCGGCCGCCGGAGACGAGGTCGAGTGTCGCGATCCGCTCGGCGACGCGCGCTGGGTGGTTGAACGCGGGCGGCGTCTGCACGATCCCGTGGCCGAGGCGCATGCGCTTCGTGCGCTGCGAGACCGCTGCGAGAAAGATCTCGGGCGCGCTCGAGTGGCTGTACTCCTCGAGGAAGTGGTGCTCGACCTCCCACACGTAGTCGATCCCGAGCGAGTCGGCGAACTCACATTGCTCGAGCGCCTGCTGGAGGAGCGTGTGCTCGGAGTCGTCGTCCCAAGGCCGGGGTAGCTGGTGCTCGTAGAAGAGGCCGAATTTCATCGCTGGTCCTCCTGTAGTCGTGGTGTGGCGCTGGACGCGCCGCTCGAGGCGACCGGCCCGCCGGCGCGCGCCCGTGTGTGGTTACCGCGGCGGCTACTCTAGCCGAAACGCCGCGGCATGTGCGACGCGATTGTCGCGCGCATTGTCGCCGCCGCGCGAACGGAAGACGATGTGGTGGTCGTGCAAGTTGCGCCGCGCACTGCACGCCGGTACGGCACAGCGCCAGCCGTCGCGCGCAAAAATCGGATCGCGGTGCCGAGGCTGCGCTATCCACTCACCGCGCACGTTATCGACAGCGCCCACGCGTCGACTCGACGGGGCCGTGCAACTGAGCGGGGACGGCCGCGTTGCGACGGCTCAGGGAAGCACGACCTCGATCGTCCCGATCGCCGCGTTGGCGCTCGTGTCCATGATGGTGCCGCTGTAGGACGCCGGCGGCTTCAAGAGCGTGAGCGAGGCCAGCTGCTTCAACGTAACGTTCAGCAGGTCGACTGACGGCGCCGGTGCCAGGGCAAGCGTGATGTTGCCGTTGGGAATGCGACTCCTCGAGGACAAGGTGCTGGCGCTCGATGTGATGGAGATGCTCGAGCGCAATCTCGCCTGACCTGACAGCACCACACCGACGCGGGCGTTACGCGGCTGCTTATCGACCAACGCTTCAGTCCGACTTCGCTCGATAGCTCAGGTCGTCATTTTTCGTAGGAAGCGAGAACGCCGCGCCGTAACACTGATGGTCGGACGACCGAAGCTGCACCTGCACCGTGGGATCGCTCGCGAGCGGCAGCGACGGCACCGAGAACGACTGGCCCCTTCATTCTCACCCGCACTCTCGATCGGCCGTCGACGGGACCGGCATCGAGATAGAGCGAGACGATTCCGCTCGGGACGCCGGATGCGTTCTCGAGCCGCCATGGTCTGGGAAATCGTATCGATCCGGCGCACAGAATGGCGAACCCCAGCATTCCTCTGCCGATCTCAGTCACACATGCTCGCGCCGCGACGCGGCATCAGCGCTTGTGGACTCCACGCAGAGCCGGCATTGCGGACGCCTTGGAAGCGCCGGCCGGGCAACGAAAGCGCCACGGCGACGCCGCCGATGATGAGTACTCCTCCGCAGCCGTTGCGCTTCGTCGTCCGCATGACGGCGGCGAACGTCGTGAGCCCGCTCGACGTTGGCACGCCATCGCGCGATCTCCTGATACGCGTTCACGGACCTGGGGATGATCGAGCGCAACCTCGCCTGATCGACGGTACGACGCGGACACGGAGCGTCCGCCGAGCGGCGTTGCTCCCGGCGCGCGCCTGACCTAATCGAGAGGACGGAGGTGTCGCATGGCGCTTCGGACCGTCGTGATCTACGGCTCCGTCCGAACCACCCGGCAGGGAATCCGGGCGGCACGTTTCGTGGTGAACGAGTGCCGCGCGCGCGGGCACGACGTCACGTTGATCGATCCCGCGGAGTACCGGCTGCCGCTCCTCGACAAGATGTACAAGGAGTACCCGAAGGGACAAGCGCCGGAGACGCTCGAGCGGATCGCGGCGCTGATCGTGCCAGCCGACGCGATCGTCGTGGTGTCGGGCGAGTACAACCATTCGATCCCGCCCGCACTGTCGAACCTGCTCGACCACTTCCTCGAGGAGTGGTTCTGGAAGCCATCGGCGATCGTCTGCTACTCGGCCGGCCCCTTCGCTGGCGTGCGCGCCGCGATGCAGCTCCGAGCGATGCTCGGCGAGCTGGGCATGTCGAGCATTCCGTCGATCCTGCCCGTGCCGAAGGTGCAGAGCGCCTTCGCCGAAGACGGCACACCAACCGACCCGGGCATGCCCGGCCGCGCCGCGAAGTTCTTCGACGAGCTCGAGTGGTACGCCTGTGCGCTGCGCGACGCCCGTAACAAGCCGCGCGAGCGGAGCGATTGCACCGCAGAGGAGGTCGGTCCAAAGCGCGCTGAGTCGCCGATGACTGATTGAACGAGTCACCGAAACCGAAGGAGATCGATATGAGCAATCCTCAGGTGCGCAACGATATGAAGCTCGAGATTGTCGTCATTCTGCATGACGCGACGCCACGCGCGCGCGGGTAGGTCGTGATGCGCGCCGTCGGCGCGGCTTCCCCGCCGCCCACGCGTGCGTCGCGCGGATCGTCACCTTGAACACGCCCGGCGTGTGGCTCTTCAGGCGGACGGTGATCGAACGGATGCCGGCCGTGATGTCGTGCAGTCGCTCTTAGGGTGCGGGACAGAACGGACTCGCGAGCGTGAGACCGGCGGAACCGAGAAGCTCCTCGGCCCGCGGCAACTCGAACCGCAGCAGCTCTTCGGCGAGACAATGATGCTGCCGCACGAGGCACCGTTCGTACTCCCCGAGCGTTGCTAGGGTGGCGATGCCATGGAGCGCGCACTCGGCGGTCACGGCGTCGGCGCTCACGTACGCGCCGGCCGGGAGTTGCAGCACGCTGAAATCGAGGGTCGCGCATTGCTTGTCGATCGCCGGGCCGAGGGCGGCTGCGGCGTTCGAGATCTCGTTGAACTCGGCAGCGCAGCGACGCGCGGCGCGCGTCTGACACGCGGCATCCGTCGGCTTCGTCTGGATGCAGGCGAAGAGCCCGCTCACGCAGCGCTCGAGGCCCCCGAGCTTACGCGTCACGAAGCGCGTCCCGGCCGCGTTGATGGCACGGGTGCAGCGCGAGAGCGTCTTGCCCGTGACAGTGGGGTCATTGACGTCGGCGCCGTTGCCGCCGAGGTTCTCGAGGCAGCTGCTGGTTCCGAGGTCGATCCCCGCGAGCGCGAGCAGTTCGCCAATGCGCGGCTGTTCGAGCGCGAGGAGGGCTTCGGCGCGGCACTCGTGCTGGTGCGTCAGGCACTGCGCCAGCGTTGCGGCATCGCCGATCGCGCCGCCGAAATCGGCCGTACACGAGGCATTCACGCTGTCGTAGCCGAGACCCTCCGCGGCAGTCAGATGCGTGGCCTGAACGCCGTCGCAGCTCTTCGCGATCGTCGCCGTGAGCGTGTCTTCGTCGGCGCTGATCGCGGCGAGCGCGGCGCGACATTTCTCCCCGGCGGTGTCGAGGCACGGTTGATCGCCGGGTTTCAGCTGGATGCACTTGAAGATGCCCGCAGCGCACTTGTCGAGTCGCCCGAGCTGCTTCGCGACGAAGCGACCGCCGGTCCTCGCCGTCCGGCGTTGGCAGACGTTCGCGGCCTTCGCAGCCGTCGGATCGTCGAGATGGCTCAGCACCGGCGTCGCGTGCGGTGACGGCGACGCGTGCGGTGACGACGATCCGCCGCTGCCGGTGACGACCGTGAGCGTCGCGTCGCCGCCGGTGTTCGTCGAGCTGATCCCGGTGACGGGATCGTGCGCGGAGATCGCCGCCGTGCCGACGCCGACCGCGTCGATCGTTCCCTTGTTCGGAGCGGCGTTCGGTGCCGCCGCGACGGTCGCATCGCTCGACACGTACACCACGTGTTGGGTCAGGTTCTTCGTGCCGCCGTCCTCGAACGTTCCGGTGGCGGAGAAGTTCACGGTGGTACCCACGGTGCGCCTGGCTGTGGACGGAGAGACCACGAGGCTCACGAGACGCGGCGTGGCGGTCGGCGTGGGTGTCGGCTTGACGGTGCGCGTCGGCGTCGCTCCCGTGCCGCTGGGTGTCGCGGCGCCGGAGAGTGTCGGCGTCGGCGGGGTGCGTACGGTGAAGGTCGCGTCGCCTCCGCCGCTCGAGCTCGCGCCGCTCGCAGGGTCGACGGCGGAGATGATGGCGATGCCGGGACCGACGGCGGTGACGCGGCTCTTGCGTATCGGGTCGTTGGGCGCGACGACGACACTCGAATCGCTCGAGCTGTAGACGACCTGCTGCGTGACGTTCGTGGTCGAGCCGTCGGTCAGGACGCCCGTTGCGACGAAGCTCTGCGTCTGCCCGACATCGCGCGTGACGGTCGCCGGACTCAGGCTGATGTGATCGAGCCGCGGTGTCGGCGCGGGCGGCGTCGGTGTGCGCGTGGCGGTCGCGACGGTGGTCCGCGGTGTCGGTGTCGCGCTGCGGGTCGCGGTCGGCGGTGCGCGCACGATGAACGTCGCGTCGCCGCCGCTCGAGCTCACGCCGGTCGCGGGATCGACGGCGGAGATGATCGCCGTCCCGGGGCCGACGGCGAGCACGCGGCTCTTGCTCGCCGGATCATTGGGCGCGACGACGACGCTCCGATTGCTCGAGCTGTAGACGACCTTCTGCGTGAGGTTCTTGGTCGAGCCGTCGGTGAGGACGCCGGTCGCAACGTAGCTCTGGGTCTCCCCGACGTCGCGGGTGACGGTCGTCGGACTGAGTACGATGTGATCCAGCCGCGGCGTCGCGGTGACGGTCGGTGTCGGCGTCCGCGTCGCGGTTCGTGTTCGCGTCGGCGTCGCGGTGCGTGTGCGGGTCGGCGTCACCGCGCCGACCTGGACCGGCACCGTCAGGGCCGCGAGCGCGAGGATCGTGGCTAGCGTTCGTGCCGGATGGAGGCCGGCGGCGACGCGACGCGGGTGCCCATACGAGGCGGGGATCCGCGAGTATATGGATGGGTTTCGCACTGCGACCGCAGCCGGCAGCGACTAGTGAAAATCGCAAGCAGACGAGCAAAGCACCTGCCAAACTGCAAACCTGAATTTGCAGCGAAATTCCGATTAGGACCGCCACATCTCGCACGGCTGCAAGGTGCCGCGCCAACCCTGCGCACAGCCTGCCGGGGGCGCGGTATTCGTGGCGACGGCGGGCAAGGGCGCGGCCTCGCGGGTTCGAATTCCGCCCCGTGTGCCCGGTTTCGACGGCGCACCCGTAATCAGCAGATGACCGCAAACGCGCGAAGGTCCGTTAACCAGGTCGGACGTCAACCACGCGGCTAGAGTTTCTTATCGACCTAGTGCCGTACGCGACGAGGTCCGCATTCTCGCGATCCGGCGCCAGCTGGAGTGTGCATCCGGATCCGGATGCACACTCCAGCTGGGACGTGAGCGTAGCTCAGCGCTGCCGCGCCGGCGGCGCGGTCGCGATCGCGATCTTCTCGGCGCCGGCCGCCTTGGCGGCGGTCATGATCTGGACTGCTTGCTCGAGGACGAGCGTGCGGTCGCCGCGCAGGATGACATTGCGCGACGTGCCGTGCTGAAAGGCGGTGGTGAGCGCGCCGCCGAGCTCGTCCATCTTGATCGAGCGGCCGTCGACCTCGAGCCGCCCTTCCGCGGTCGCGGTGACGACGACGCCCGTCGCCTCGCCGGCGCCGGCGTCGGCGCGCGGCAGGTCGACTTTGCTGCCCTGATTGGTGAGCGCCGTGCTCGTCACCATGAAGATGATGAGCAGCACGAGGAAGATGTCGGTGAGCGGCGTGACGTTGATCTCGGCGACGATCGCCGCGTCGTCGCCCTCGACGTCAGTGCGGCCGATCGCCACGGGCGGGCTCCTCGATCGAATCGACCATCACGGACGGATCAGTACGAGCGCGCGACACGGACTGGCTCCTCGCCGGCCTTCGCCTCGGCGAGCGCAACGAGGAGCTCGTCGGTCCACTCGCGCCACACTGCCGCGACATTGCCGATCCGCACCATGAACGCGTTGTAGACGAAGATCGACAGCACGCCGACGATGAGACCGCCGGCCGTCGCGACGAGCGCCTCGGAGATGCCGGCGGCGACGACGGCGAAGCCGCCGGAGCCGGTCGCCGCCATGTTGTCGAACGCACGAATGATGCCGACGACGGTGCCGAAGAGGCCGATGAACGGCGCCAAGCTGCCGATCGTGCCGAGCAGCCAGACGTAGCGGCGGAGCTCGCGCACGCTCGCGGCGTCACGGCGCTCGGCAAGCCGGGCGCGGCTCTCGGGATCGCCGTGATTGAGGACGCCCTCGTAGACGGACGTGTACGGCGAGCCGCTCATGCGGACCACCGCGAGCGCCTCCCCGACGATGCCCTGAGTCGCGGCGCGCAGCACCAACGGATGGACGTGGGCCCGCGTGCGGGCGGCGCGCGCGATCGCCCACCCGCGCTCGATCGCGACCGCGACGCTCACGATCGAGCACAGGAGGAGCGGATAGAGCGTCACTCCCCCGTTCTCGATGAGCCGTGCGAGCGCAGAACCGGCCATGAATCGCCCTCCCCCGCCGCGGCTGCGACGCGCGGCTCGTCGAGACATAGCAGGCTCGCCCGAGCGCGCAATGCCGGTGGTCACCCGCGCATCAGCAAACGCCGCTGCGATGGCCGGCGCGCCCACCAGGACCAGCGCGACTCCCGGTGCTCCGCCGCATCCGGCGGGACCGGCACGCGCGGACCGTCGCGCGTCGGCGAGTACGTCCGGAGCGGTGGGTGCGCGGGCGGGGCATCGCCGTGCCAGATGCGAATGTGGACGCCGAACTCGACGGCGACGCCCTTCAGGTAGCGCAGCGCGAAGTCCAGGCTCACGTGATTGCGCCGCAGGTCCGCACGCACCTCGTCGTCGACGACGAACTGGATCTCGGCGAGCTCCCACGCCGCGCCGAGGATCGGTCGCCAGTGGTCGGGAAACATGTAGCACGGGTGCAGGTAGTGGAGCTCGGTGAAGAAGGTCCGGTGCGTGTAGATGAACGCTTCGTTCGTCCACGCGTACGGAGTCCAGATCTCGAGGGATGCGCCGTCGACGGCGACGCGGCTGATCTCGTGAAAGATCAGCGCATGGTCGGCGAGATGCTCGAAGCAATGTGCGGAGAAGATGCGGTCGACGCTCCGATCGGGAAACGGCAGCGGCTCGCGCTCGACGTCGACGACGTGGTCGACTCCGTCCCCAGCCTCCTTATCGACGCCGACGTAGCCCGGTCGTTTCGTCTGACCACAGCCGATGTCGATCGCACGATCGTGCACGCAGCTCCCCTACGCGACGCGGCGGCACGCGCGCAAACGACGTTGACAACCATGGTACAGTTTCGTGCTGTCCATCCACCGGTACGGCACCAAGAGCTTCCTCGGTT
>VBKW01000103.1:2050-10832 GCA_005879405.1 Deltaproteobacteria bacterium | reverse complement strand
TTGCTCTCGTGTGTCGAGAGGATGCACGCGTCGAGGTTGTCGACGCTGAAGGAACCGCCGTCGGGATCGGAGCACATACCGGGGAAGCCGAGGTCCTCGAGCGTGATGCCGTCACACGCGCCGTGCAGCTCGTCGCTCAGCGCCGCGGCGGCGGCTGCGATCTGCTGATCGGTACCCGGGTCGCCGGTGCCCGGCGGCACCTCGGCGCGACAATTCACGTCCGAGCCGATGTTGCCCTTCAGCTGTTGATCGAGGCAGTGGCTCCGCGCCTTCAGTTTGGTGGTGTAGAAGTTCCGCGCGGCGGCGCCGATCGTCTTCTGGCAGGTGGCATCGTCGTGCGAAACTTCGTGCGGATTCGGGTACTCGATCGCGATTGCCATGTCGACGCGCGACTCCGCCGCGTCCTCGATGCAGGTCGTGAGATCCTGCACCGAGAAGCTGCCGCCGTGATGGGAGCACAGGCCGGGGAATCCGAGATCCTCCAGCGTCACGCTGCGACAATGCATCGACAGCTGCTGCGCGAGCTGATCCGCCGCGCGCGCGATAGCCGCGTCACGGTTGGCCGTGTTGCACGTACTGCCGCGTACGATCGCGTCCTCGCATCTCCGCAGCACGTCCAACTTGCGATGGCTGAATCGCAGCCCCGCGCGGCCGATCGCTTGTTGGCATTGGAGCTCGTTATTGGTGAGCGCGCTCGCACCAACTGGAGCGCACAGCACGAGACACACGGCAACGAGTGAGCTGGCGGCTCGGAGCGGGACACGGCACATGTCGACCTCCCGACTAGCTGGGGGCTGTTCTTGGGGGTGACCCAAGATACGGACGCGGTCGATGTGCTAGTCAATCCCGTGCGCACGGCAGAATAGGCCACGCCAATCGGCGATAGTCTTTCTCGAATTCTCGTACAATTCTCGCCAACTTCCTGTTAGGACTACGTATCGTGCCGGAAGTCGTTGGTACCAAGCGCCGCCTGCGAGCGCGGTGGGCGGTCGCGATCCTCGGGCCGACGATTGCGCTCGCGGTTGCCGTGCTCTCGCTGCAAGCGCACGCACGCCATCCGACGATCGGCACGCCGAGTGAGGCGACGGCGGCGGCCGCGATGTTCGCCCTGCCCGATGCCGGCGTCCCGGAGGACGTCGTCGTGCGGCAAGAGCTCGAGCGCGCGATCGACCTCCGCCGGCGCGAGGACTTCGATCGCGTGCTCGATGCGCGCGACGAGGGCGAGCTCATCGAGCACGCGACGTTGACCGACGGCGCGTTCGACCATCACGACTTCGCGCCCGACGCGCTGTTCGTCGTCGGCGACGAGCTTTTCGGCTACCCGTTTCGTCCCGAGAACGGCTGGGGGCACGGCGGCGCCGATCGCAAGGCGATCGGCTACACGCCCGAGCTGCGACGCGTGCACGACGGGTTGTCGGGTGGTCCCGACGCCTTCGGATGCTTCAGCTGCCACTCGAAGGGCGGACCCGACGGCGGCGGCACGCAGACGCAGAATGCGTTCATGCGCGGCGACGGCGACCGCACGGGCAGCGCGGACCAACGGAATGCGCCGCACGTGCTCGGATTGGGCGCCGTCCAGCTGCTCGCCGCCGAGATGAGCGCCGCGTTGCAGGCGCAAGCCGCGGCCGCCAGCGAGCGCGCGCGGACGGAAGGACGTCGGATCGACCAGCCGCTCACGGCGAAAGGCGTGTCGTTCGGCAGCCTCATCGCCGACCCCGACGGCACGCGGCACTACCCGGGACTCCAAGGGGTCGACCCCGATCTGACGATCCGTCCCTTCGGATGGAAGGGCCATCAAGCGACCCTGCGCGCGATGATCGAGGAGTCGCTGCACTTGCATCAGGGTCTCTTGACGAACCGCATTCAGCTCGCGGTTCGCGACGGGACGCTCGACGGCGCCCCGTACGGACACGGCTCGTGGGACGATCTCGACGGCGACGGCGTCAGCCTCGAGATCGACGAGGGCATGTTGACGACCGTCGTCGCGTATCTGTCGCAGCTCGAGGTGCCGGTCGTCCGGCCGCCGCGCGATCCGAGCCTCCTCGACCAGTTCGCCGCCGGCCGCGCCGCGTTCGACGCGATCGGCTGCGCGGGATGCCACGTCCCGACGCTCGAGCTCGACGACCCGAAGCTCGACGCGCGCGCACCGCAGCCGCCGGGCGCGAATCGCCCGCCGTTCATCGTCGACGTCGCGAAGGACGGCGACGGTCCGAAGGTCGAGCCGAAGTACGGCGGGAGGGTCACGACGTACCTGGTGCATCTCTTCAGCGACCTGAAGCGCCACGACGTGGGCGACGCACTGGCGAGCTCGGCGCCGCAAGGACGGATCCCGGCGCGGATGTTCCTCACGAGGCCGCTGTGGGGCTTGGCGCAGACCGCGCCCTACCTCCACGACGGCCGCGCGCCGACGGTACAGGACGCGATCGTGCTCCATGGCGGCGAAGCCTCCGCGGCGCGCAACGCGTACCTGGCGCTCGACGAGAGCGGGCGCGCCGCGGTGCGCGTCTTCCTCGCGTCGCTGTCGCGCCAACCGAAGCTGTTCGTGCCGTGACGCGCGCGGCGTTCCTGATCGCGGCGCGTCTCGGCGTCGCGGCATGTCTCGTCATCGCGGCGTGTCTCGTCGTCGGCAGCTGCAAAGCTCCGGCGACGCAGACCCCTGTCGCGTGGCGGACGGATTGTCCCTCGCTCGAGCGGCCGGCGCCCCTCAGCGTCGAGGCCGCGCGCGACGCCTATCGCGCCGCCGAGCGGCGGCACGCGCTGCGCTTCCGCGAGGCAGCGGCGCCCGGGTCGTTCGTGCGCGCGATGCACGCCGCGCTCGACGGCGACCGCATGGCCGCGGGACAGCTCTGCTTGGCCGACGTCGCGGACCTCGGCCAGCTCCTCTTCGAGCACGAGTACGGTCTCGCCGACGGGCTCGGGAACGGTGCATCCGCAAAGGGTCCGCGCGGACCCTTTCGGCGCGTTCACCAGGGAGGATTCGGCGGCCCGGAGACGATCTCGTGCCCCTCGTGTCACTGGCTCGGCGGCCCGAACGGCGCCGGCGCCGAGACCGACGACGCGTTCCTCGAAGGCGATGGCGACGCGATGCGGAGCGCCGACGGCCGCAATCCACCGGCGCTGGTCGGGCTCGGCGTCGTGCAGGCGCTCGCGCGCGAGATGACGCGCGATCTCCAGCAGCAGCGTGCCGACCTCGCGCGTGCCGCCGCGCGCGCCGGAGCCGCGCAAGAGATCCGCTTGCACGCGAAGGGCGTCGATTTCGGCGTGCTGCGCGCGAGCGCCAAAGGCGAGGTCGACGCGACGGGAATCGAGGGTGTCGATCAGGATATGGTCGTGAAGCCGTTCGGCTGGAAAGGCACACGGCCGACGATCGCGGACTTCGCGAGCGAGGCGCTCCAGCTCCACATCGGCATCCAGAGCGACGAGCTCCTCGCGCACGGCGCTCCCGAGCTGCTCGGGTCGGGCAGCGATCGGAGCGATCCCGACGACGACGGGATCCGTCACGAGCTCGGTCGCGGACCGTTCACCGCGCTGATCGTTCACTTGGCGGTCCTCGAGCTGCCGACGATCGAGCCGTTGATCCAGGACCGCGACCTCGGCCCCGCGGCGCACGGGCTCCTCCCGCCGACCACGACGAGCTTCGTCGACGACTTCCAGCGCGGCCGCACGCAGTTCCACGCGCTCGGGTGCGCGGGCTGCCACGTGCCGATGATGGTGCTCACGAATCCCGTCGTCGATGTCGAGGGCGTGCCGCCGATCTATCTGTCGCGCACGATGCGGCAGCCGGGGCTCACCTACGACGCCGCCGCCGGCGGCTATCCCGTGTGGCTCTTCAGCGACCTGAAGCGCCACGACATGGGACAGGCGAACGCGGCGCGGCACGTCCAGAACGGCGTCGCGCCGACCGCGTATCTGACGCCGCGCCTCTGGGGCATGGCCGACTCGGCGCCGTATCTCCACGACGGCCGCGCCCCGAGCATCGACTACGCGATCGCCGGCCACGACGGCGAGGGCGCGGCCGCGCGCACCGCCTTCGTCGCGCTGCCGCAGGAGGAGCAGGGAGCGCTGCGCGTCTATTTGATGTCGCTGCGGCGCACGCGCCGCTTGGTCGTGCCGTGAGCGGGCGCTGGCGTCTTCTGCCGTAGTACGTAGAGGTCGATGACGCCGACGCGCGGCTGTCCGCCGACAGGGTGCCGGAGCGAGCCGATCAGGAGCGCCGGCCGGCCGCGCTTTTCGGGATCGGGAGCGCGGCGGATGTGCCAGCCGAACCAGCAGTCCGCCTCGTCGCCGAACAGCTCACCCAGCACGTCGCCGCTGCGTCCGGAGCGGAACTCGACCCGGCCGACCTTGTCGCTGGAGCCGCGACGGTACCACGGCGCGCCGATCGCGAGATCCTCGACGCCGTCGCCGTCCAGGTCGCCGACGCCGACGACCATTCGTCCGAACAGCTCGCCGGGCTGACCTCCAGACCAGTGCCGGAGTTCCTCTCCGGTCGCACCGGAATAGACAAAGAGCTCGCCGGGAATCGAGCGCGTCTGATCTTCCGTCCCCGGTGCCGCCACCACGACCTCGCCCTTGCCGTCGCCGTCCAGATCGCCAATCCCCGTCACGACTCCGCCGAAGCCGCCGCGGGGATCCGTTCCCTTCCAATGATGGAGCTCACGGCCGGTCGCGGACGAGAACGCCCAGGCGGCTCCGAGCCGCGCACCGCCGGCGTCCGCAGCCGTCGGCGCTCCGACCGCGAGATCGGCGCGGCCGTCGCCGTCCAGATCGTCGAGCTTCGCGACGTACCACCCGAATGACGTCGCCGGTTCAGCGGACTCGTACGTCCTGAGTACGGTGCCGTTCTTGCCGCTCAGGAGATAGACGCGACCGCTGTCCGGCCCCGGCGCGCCGACGAACAGATCGGGGTGCCCGTCGCCGTCGTGATCTCCGGCAAGCGTCAGATCCCATCCGAGGTTCTCGCCCTCGGTCTCCTCGCGCTTCCACAGCTCCTTCCCGGTCTTCGGCGAGAGGGCCACCACGACGCCGCGCATGCGCCCGCCGACGAGCGCATGCGGCGCCGCGACGATCAGATCGGCGAGCCCGTCGTCCGAGATGTCCGGCACCGGCATCACCCAGTGTCCGAACAGGCCGTCTTCCGGCTTGCCGTCCCAGGCGCGAATCAGCGCGCCGTTCTTTCCCGACCACACGGCGGCGTTGCCGGCCTGGAGCGTCTTTCGTTGCAGCGCGAAACGCGCGCCCGCGGCGACGTCCGCCCGACCGTCCCCGTCGACGTCGAGCGGCTCGCCGAACCGAAATCCGAGCTCACCTGCCGCGATCGTTCCGGGGAACCGTCGCGCGAGGCACCAGCCGTTACCCGGCGCCGAGCACGATGGCGCCGCTCTCGCGAGAGCGGGGAAAAGGCTGGGAACAGTGTGACAGCAGAGGAGAGCGACGACGGCGAAGACGTGACGTCGCCGGCACGCGCGTGCCGGCGACGTCGTGTGGCTCAGTGACAACAGCCGACGTTGCTATTCCCGGAGAAGTTGCATTGCAGTCCGGTCTGGAGCGGCCCCAGCATCCCCGTCCCGCCGTTGAGGGCTACCCGCTGACCGCGGGACGCCGTATGAGCGGTCGCGTACTCCCAATTCTGGAACGACACCACGTCGTCCTGGCACTGCGACAGGGGCGCCGCGTTCGGATCGACTGCCCAGAACGAGGCGACAGGCGCCGCGCTCGTGTCGACCGCGCCGACGAGCGATCCCGCCGTCTGCGCGCACTGCAAATCGAAATACGTGCACACGTGACTTCCTGGGAAATTGCTGTTGCACGCGGCGTTCGCGCCGGGGAGTCCGACCATCGCGTTGTAGTTGAATCGACCCGCCGTCGGCACGAGCGCGCCGTTGTACGCGAAGCCGGCCGCGCACGTCGCGGTCGCGGTCGGCGTCGGCGTGAGCGTCGGCGTCGGAACCGGCGTCGGGCCGGTGAAGGACGCGCAGCTCGAGTCAGCGGTGCCGTCGTCGAAGAGATCGCAGTCGACTGACAGACCGTCGTCCTGATTGAGCAGCTGGCAGACGCGACATTCGACCTGCTGGTCGAGACAGGTGCCGAGCGGCATGCCACTCAGGCCTGTGCAATTACCCGGGAACGCGCCCGCGGTGACTCCCGGCGTATCGCAGCTCTTCGTGATCGCGCCGTTCAGCTTGGTGACGGTATTCCCAATCTTGCCGCTCGTATCCGCGGCGATCGACCCCGGCGTTCCGGCGTCGTTCACACACTTCTCCAGCGCCGCGGAGGAGCTCGCGCCGGCCTTGAGCGCCGCTTTCTTGCACTTGACGAACAAGCCGACCTTTACGTTGGCGAGCTTCTCGACGACACCCAATACCTTCTGCTGGCACGTGCACCCGGGCTTGTTCGAAGCGCAGCTGATCACCGCCGCGTCGAGGTTGCCGCCGAAGACGTCGCCCATGAGCGCGACCTCACGCTCGGTGCCGGCGGTGTTGACGTTGGAGGCGCCCGTGTATCCGAAGCTCGGCGGAGGAGCGCACGAGGCGGCGTCGAGCGCCGTCGTCTTGTCCTCCTTCTTCTGCACCTTTCCGTCCGCGTCGGCGGTGAGACAGCTCTGCGCCGTGCCCGGAGGAATCGTGCCGTTGTCAGCATCCTTCAGGCAGTGGGCGTTCTCTTTGCCCTGCACCTTGGCGACGTTCGCGCCGTCCTTGTTGATGCCATTCAGACATTTCTGCTGATTGGCATTCTGCTGCTGGGCGAATACGACGAGCGCGCTCACCAGCACCGGAACGCCGACGACGGCCACACTCGACATGACACGACGCATCGACATGGGGGTCACCTCGCCTTTCGGGATACCCTTGGGTTCACGACCTCAGGACCAACGGCACGGCACAATCCCGCGCCGAGGCGTAGCACACATCGGGTCGCGAACGCACGCCCTTTTTCGCCTTCCCGCTTCGCCGGCCGGCCCCTGACTGGTCCGACGCGGCTAAGTGGGCAATTTACCCATTAGGACGGCCGCTTGACGGGCGACACGTCACGGGCGGCTACCAGCCGGAGGCGGGCCCTCCCCCCTCGATGGCATGCGCGAGCTTGTCGGCGAGGGCCGCGTCGAGGGGCTTCAGTTTCGCGAGCGTGGCGCGCGCGTCGTCGAGCTTGCCCATCGCAACGTACGTCTCGCCGAGGTACTCGAGCGCCTGTGGAAAATCGGGGCGCACGCGGAGTGCCTGCGAATACGCCGCGAGCGCCTCGGGATAGCGGCGCTGCATCTTGCGCGCGTGACCGAGACCGTTCCACGCCTCGGCGAAATCGGGATTGAGCTTCGTCGCCTCGGCATACGCGGTCTCCGCTTGCGGCCACGCCTGCGCCCGCGCCAGCGCCTCGCCTTCGTTGTAGCGGAGCTGCGCCGACGGCAGCGGCTTGCCGAAGACGGGCGAGGTCGCAGCCTTCGGCGGCGCCGCAGCCGGCGCGGCGGCCGCCGGCGGCGCCGCGGGCGGAGGCGCTGTCACCGGACCGGCGTCGGCAGCCACGGCCGGGGAGGCGCTGGCCAGGAGCACGACGGCGCCGGCGAGGAGCACGATGACGATGAAAGCGCTTCGCATGCGACGTCTATGCATCGAGAAGCGCCGCGCGTCCAGCGACGCGTCGCCGATGCGTCGACCGCAGCGGGCCATTCGCGCCGTTCGCATGCTGCGCGCGGCGCGCGTCGTCAGCCGCCGCCTCGCGCCAGTCAGTCGCCGAGCGCGGCGCGGCGGCGCTCGAGGAAGCGGCGCACGGCAGGATCGGTCTCCAGGCCGATCGCGCGCTCGTACGCGACGTCGGCGGCGTCGCGATCGCCGACGCGGGCGAGCACGCCGGCGCGCGCGGCCCAATACGGCTGATAGTCGTCGAGCCGCGGGTCGCCCGCGAGCGCGTCGAGCGCCGCGAGCGCGGCGTCCGCGCCGTGCGTCTCGGCGATCGCGACCGCGCGGTTGATCGCCACCACCGGCGAGCCCGTCATCGTGAAGAGCGCGTCGTAGATGCGCGCGATCGCCGCCCAGTCGGCGCTTCCCGTCCGCCGGCGGACGACGTGCGCCGACTGCACCGCGGCCTCGAGCTGATAGCGTCCCGTTCCAGGCAGGCGGCTCGCCCGCCCGAGGAGGTCCTCGGCCTCGGCGATCAGCCCCGCGTCCCACGCGCGCGGGTCTTGCTCGGCGAGCGGCACGTACTCGCCCCGCGCGTCGCGCCGCGCGTCGCGCCGCGCTTGCGCGTACAGCATGAGCGCGAGGAGGCCGAGCGCCTCGGCCTCGTCCGGCAGCAGCGACGCGATCAGCCGTCCGAGCCAGATCCCCTGGTCGGCGAGGTTACGGCGGCGCGTCTCGGTCCCGAGCGGGTCAGACCAGCCTTCGGCGAACGCGGCGTAGATCGCCTCAAGCACGGCGTCGAGGCGTTCGGCCAGCTCGCTGCGGTCTGGCACGTGGAACGGAATGCCCGCCTCGCGGATCTTGCTCTTCGCGCGCACGAGCCGCTGTGCCATCGTCGCCGGCGAGAGGAGAAATGCCGAGCCGATCGCCGCCGCGTCGAAGCCGAGGATGGTCTGCAGCATCAGCGGCGCGCGGACACCGCGGGCGATCGCCGGGTGCGCGCAGGCGAACAGCAGCCCCAACCGGTCGTCGGGGAGCGTCGCCGTGCTCGCAGCCGCGGCCTCGAGCTCGTCGGCCATCAGCTGCAGATGATCGGCCGCCTTCTCGCCGCTCTGCCGGCGGCGGAGCGCGTCGATCTGCTTGCGACGCGCGACCGTCATCAGCCACGC
>VBKW01000103.1:0-1809 GCA_005879405.1 Deltaproteobacteria bacterium | reverse complement strand
TGGGGCAGCGCGCCGCCCACGCGAGCGCGGTGTCGAGGTCGGGGACGTCGATGATGTGGAAGCCGCCGAGCTGCTCCTTCGCCTCGGCGTACGGCCCGTCGATCACCTGCGTCTTGCCGGCCGCGACGCGGACGCTCGTCGTCGACGCGGCGCCGCGCAGGCGATCGCCGGTCACGTAGATACCGGCCTTCTTCATCGCCTCGGCGTAGGCGGCGCAGGTGGGCATGCGCTCTTCCATGTTCGCCACGCGGTCGGCGTCGTCCTCGTAGATGAGCAGCATGTATTTCATCCGGCACTCCTCACCGCGGGACGTAGACCATCCACGGCACGCCGAAGCGGTCGGCGACCATGCCGAAGCGCGACGCAAAGAACGTCGTCGCGAGCGGCGCCCGCACCTGGCCGCCGTCCGCGAGCAGGTTGAACACGCGCTCCGCCTCGGCGTCGGTCGCCGTCGTCAGCGACAGCGAGAAGCCTTCGAAGGTCGGGCGTCCGCTGCAGCGGCCGTCGGAGGCGAGGATCATCGTGTCGCCGATCCGCAGCGCCGCGTGCATGACCTTGTTCTCGGCGCCGGGCGGAATCATCCCGGGCTGCGGCGGCTCGGGCTGTCCTTGTACTTCATGATCATCTCGACCTGCGCGCCGAGCGCGCGACGGTAGAACTCGACCGCTTCCTCGCAGCGGCCCTCGAAGAACACGTACGGTTGGATCTGCATGACGGCTCCTTTCCTGGTGTCGTAGTCGTATGGGCGCGCTTACCGCCGCGCCGCCTTGCGCTGCTGGTCGTCGCGCCATGCCTGCTCGCGCGCGGCGTCCTCCGGCGAAAGAATCTCCGGCGGGAATTCCGACGCCTCGAACACCTGCCGTACCTCGAGCTCGCCTTCGCGGAACGGCGCGCGCCGCGCCCAGTCGAGCGCCTCCTCTTTCGACTTGACGTCGATCATCCAGAAGCCGGAGAGCAGCTCGTTCGTGGCGCCGAACGGACCGTTCGTCACGGTCCGGGCGTCGCCGTCGTACTTGACGCGGAATCCCTTCGAGCTCGCGTGCAGCCCCTCGCCGGCGAGCATGACCCCCGCCGCGATCATCTCCTCGTTGAACTTCCCCATCGCGCTGACGAGCTCCTTCGTCGGCAGCACGCCCGCCTCCGAGTCCTTGTTGGCTTTGACTAGCATCATGAATCGCATCGTCGTCCTCCTTCGCGGCGGCTCCCCCGCGAGCCACCCTTTGCCCTGACGACGCTCGAGGGTGCCCGGAATCGACACCGTCGGCGAGGGCCGGGTGTGCAGGGACGCTCAGCGCGCCCCTGCAAGGACCGAGCGGTGCGCCGACGCGTCACCCGCCCCGTCACGAGCGGGATGAGCGCCATCCCGACGCCCTCGCCCGCGACCGTGATGACGACGGCACCGACCATGATGGTGGCGAGCCCCGCAGCGGCGATCGGCGTCAGCGTGGGCCGGATCTGCGTGAGCTGCGGCAGGATCAACCCGAGCCCGCCGAGCACCTCGCAGACCCCAATGAACCGCAAGAAGAGGCCGGGCAATGGCACCGGCCCCTTCAACGCCTCGAGCGGCATGACGAGCTTCATGCCGCCCGCAAAGAGAAAGAGCGCCGCGAGCAGCGCCTGCACGACCCAGAGCGCGGCGTTCATCGACCTCAATCCTGCGTCGGCAACGAGCCGATGTAGTCCATCTTGCCGAGGTCGACGCCGTTGTGACGCAGGATCGCGTACGCCATCGTCGCGTGGAAGAAGAAGTTCGGGATCGCGACGTGAATCAGATAGTCGTCGCCACGGAGCCACTTCCCCTGGAGCCAC
>VBKW01000446.1 GCA_005879405.1 Deltaproteobacteria bacterium | reverse complement strand
CTGTGCCCGACCGCGCCCGCATCGTCCACGACCTGCGCTCGACCGGCGGGATCATCCTCACGTGGTGCCACCTCATGCGCCGCGGCGGCATCAGCCAAGCGCAGCTCGCGCACGGCACGACGGTCATGGAGCAGGCCGTGCGCCGGCTCGTATCGCTCGTCGAGCGACTCGTGGCCGGTGGGAAGCGACGGAGCCCGGCTGCATCGGGGTCGACGACGTCCGCCTCGCTCCCGGCGACGGGCGCGGCCGCAGAGGAATCGACGGCGCCGAGCACGATCGATCTGCACGGTGTTCGCATCCTGATCGTCGACGACGACGCCGACGCCCGCGAGGCGATGCGGATGATGCTGGCGTTGCACGGGGCCGACGTGTCGACGGCGGTCTCGGCGATCGACGCCTTCGACGTCTTGCAGCAAGGGCGGCCCGACGTGCTGATCAGCGACATCGTCATGCCCGACGCCGACGGCTACGCGCTCCTGCGTCGGGTGCGGGCGCCGGATACCGGCGACCGCGGCCTGATCCCGGCAATCGCCGTCACCGGTCGCGGTCGAGAAGCGGATCGCACGCGCGCGTTCGCCGCCGGCTATCAGTGTCAGCTCACGAAGCCGATCGTCCCCGACGAGCTGATCGCCGCGGTCCACGGGCTCCTCGCCCGCTGATCGTCGCTCAGACGTCGGGCGCCGGCGCGAGCACTTGCGCCAAATGGAGGGTGCGCACTGCGGCGCCGTGACGGCGGAGGCCGCCGGCGAGCTGGATCAAGCAGCCGGTGTCGTTCGCGACGACCGCCTCCGCGCCGGTCGCGACGATGCGGGCGACCTTGGCGTCGAGGATCGCTACCGAAACCTCCGGAAACTTGACGGCGAACGCGCCGCCGAAGCCGCAGCAGTGCTCGGCGTACCCCATCTCGACGAGCTCGAGTGCAGCGACGGCGGCGAGGAGGCGGCGCGGCTCGTCGCGGATGCCGAGCTCGCGCAGCAGGTGACACGAGTCGTGGTACGTGACGCGGCCGGAGAACCGCGCGCCGACGTCCGTGCGTCCGAGGACCCGCACCACGAATTCCGACAGTTCGAACGTGCGCGCGGCGAGCGCGCGCGCGGCCTCGGCGTGGGGCGTGCGCGCGAGAAGGCCGGGGTAAAAATGTCGCACCATGGTCGCGCACGAGCCCGACGGCACGACCACCGGATCCGCCGCTGCGAAGACGTCGACCGTGCGCGCCGCGAGCACGGCGGCGTCATCGGGGAACCCGTCGTTGAACGCCGGCTGGCCGCAGCACGTTTGCGCCTCCGGGAACCGGACGCGGTGGCCGAGGCCCTCGAGGAGACGCACCGTCGCCTCGCCGACCTCGGGGGCGAGCTGGTCGGCGAGGCAGGTGACCAGGAGCTGCACGTCCATGTCACGCCTCGGGGGGCGCGAGCAGCACGACGTGCAGCGTGCAGGGGCCATGGACGCCGACGACGAGCTTCTTCTCGATGTCGGCGGTGCGGCTCGGACCGGTGACCAACGTGATGCAGGAGTCGCGCGCGCCGGTTGCACGCAGATGCGCGAGCGCAGCGCCGAGATCGGCGACGAGGCGGTCGCATGCGACGACCGCGACGTGAACGGGCGGCAGCAGCGACACGCCGCGCGCCCGTCCGGCGGCGCGCAGCACGAGCGTGCCGCTGTCGGCGACGAGGTACTCCGCTTCGGTGATGCCGACGTCGGCCGCAGCGATGACGTCGGTCGTTGCGGCGCGGACCGCTGCGAGGTCGTCGGCCGGGTCACGGCCGGGGGCGGTCGCCGCGTCGTCGACGATGTGCAGCGACGCCCCGGGGGTCGCGGCGACGGCGGCAGTGGCGACCGTACGTGCCAGCGGCGTCGGCCAGGCGACGACGCGCGGCGACGTCGCCGTCGCAGCGAGAACGGCCGCCACCGCGGAAATCGCGGCGCCGAGCCCCTCGACCTCGTGGACGATCGTCCCGACGGTGCCTGCCTCGCGCGCGAAGCGCGCCGCGAGGACGTGGCGATCAGGCGCGGCGCTCGCCCGCGCGAGGCGCGGCAGCGGCGGCACGACGGCGTCGGCGAGCGCGTCGCGTACCGCGTCCAGCACCGTTTTACGCGCCATCGGGAGACGCCACGCGCCGCTCGCGCCAGCGGCGGTGAAACGGCCGCGTCGCGAACGTCGGCAGCTCGCGCCCGCGGCGCCACGCCGCGAGCGGCGGGAGCAGCGCCGCGAGCGCCGGCACGTGCGCGACGACGGCGAACGCGGCGCGCATCGCGCCGGTGGCGACGTGGTACAGCGGCGGCGACGCCGCGATCGTGCGCCAGGCACGCACGAGCAGGCGCTCACCCCACGAGCGCGGCACCGCCGCCGCGATGCGCGCGCGCCACTCGAGGAGTAGGTGCGGGATGTCGATGCGCACCGGACAGACGTCGCGACACGCGCCGCACAAGGTCGACGCGTACGGGAGGTCGGCGACGCGCTCGACCCCGAGGAGCGCCGGCGCGATGACGGCACCGATCGGCCCCGAGTACGCGTAGCCGTACGCGTGGCCGCCGATGCGGCGATAGACCGGACAGGCGTTCAAGCACGCCCCGCAGCGCAGGCAGTAGAGCGCCTCGCGCATGATCGGATCGGCGAGGAGCCGCGTCCGGCCGTTGTCGAGGACGACGAGATGCACCTCGTCGGGGCCGTCCATCTCGTCCGGCCGCCGCGGGCCGGTCACGAGCGAAACGTAGCTCGTCAAGCTCTGGCCGGTCGCGCTGCGCGGCAAGAGCTCCAGCATCGGCGCCAAGTCCTCGTCGCGGGCGACGACTTTCTCGATCCCCATGAGCGCGACGTGGATGCGCGGCAGCGTGAGCGCCATCCGGCCGTTGCCCTCGTTCTCGACGACGACGAGCGCGCCGCTCTCGGCGCTCGCGAAGTTGACGCCGGTGACGCCCATGCCGGCGGCGCGAAACTTCGTGCGCAAGACGCGCCGTGCGGCGGCCGTCAGCGCCTCGGCGGTCGCGTGCCGCGGCTCGCCCAGCCGCCGCGCGAAGAGATCGGCAACATCGTCTTGGGACAGATGGATCGCCGGGGTGATGATGTGCGACGGCGGCTCGCCGGCGAGCTGGACGATGTACTCGCCGAGATCGGTCTCCACGGCCTCGATGTCCGCCGCTGCGAGCGCCGCGTTGAGGGCGATCTCTTCCGAGACCATCGACTTGCCCTTGACGACGAGCCGCACGCCGGCGCGCGTGGCGATGTCGAGGACGATGGCGCACGCCTCAGCAGCGTCGCGGGCCCAGTGCACCACGCCGCCGTTGGCGGTGAAGCGCTGCTCGAGTTGGGGAAGCAGCGTCGCGAGGCTCGCGATCGCGTGCGCTTTGACGGCGCGCGCGCGGTCGCGCCGCGCTTCCGCGTCGGGAAGTGCCGCGAAGACCTGCGCGCGCTCGTCGAGAAACCGCAGCGACGCGACGTCGAGCTTCCGGTGCAGTGCGGCGTCGCCCGCAGCGGCAGCGGCGCGCGCGCGGAAGTCGTCGGCCGCCGGCGCTGCCACGGTCAGTGCAAGGTGACGGCAACGCCCGCGAGGCGGCAGAGGCGCTCGCGTGCGTCCGGCGCGTGCGCGCCGTCGGGTGCGAGCTCGAGATACCGGCGCAAATCCGCTGCTGCCGCGTCGAAACGCTCCAGCTGCTCGTAGAGCATGCCGCGGACGCGCAGGTGCTCGGGCGCGTCGGGTGCCAGGACCAACATGAGCTCGACGGCGGCGAGCGCGTGGGCGCGATCGTCGCGCTCGAGATAGATGCGCAGCAGGTTGGCGAGCATGCGGCTGAGAATCCCCGTCGTCCCCGCCGCCTGCAGCGCCTGCGGCAAGATGCGCTGGACGTCCGCGCCGTGTCCGGCGCCGTAGAACGCGCGCAGACGCTCGCGCAGCTCCTCGCGGCCGACCGGACGGCCGCCGAAGAACGGATCGAGCAGCACGGGCGATTCGTCGCCCGCTACCCGCACCAGGAAGTGCCCGGGAAAGCCGACGCCCTCGACCGCGAGACCGAGCCGCGTGCTCGTCTCCATCAGCACCACGGACAACGTGATCGGGATGCCGACCCGTCGCGTGAGCACGTCGTTCAGGAAGCTGTTCCGCGGATCGTAATAGTGGTCGGTGTCGCCGCGGAAGCCGCACTCGTGGAACAGATACGCGCTCACGACGGCGACGTCGTCGATCGGGCGGCGGCGCATCAAGCGCGGGCGTATCGCAGTCGCCAGCGCGTCGAGCTCGCGCAGCGAATCCTCGGCGACGAGATCGGGATATTCGAGCCGCGCGATCTCGAGCGCCGCGCGCCCGAGGTCGCAGCGATCGCCGTCGCGGACGACGGCAGCGAAGCGGTCACGCAACTGTGGCATCGATGCGGCGGCTACCATAGCAAAGCGCATCCCGCCATGGTGAACGCGGTGTGCGATTTGGCGGATCCCTGCCTGCGACATATAATAATTGACTCGCACTGACGTGCGAATTGCATGGCGAGTCCCGCTCCGAAAAGCATGCTCGCCGGACTGCTCCAGGCGTTGAGCGGTCCGGAGCCGCTCATCATCCTGCCGCACGACAACCCCGACCCCGACGCGCTCGCGAGTGCGGCAGCGCTCAAGTATCTCGCCCAGGAGCTCCTGGAGAAGGACGCCGTGATCGCCCAAGGCGGCATCGTCGGTCGCGCCGAGAACCGCGCGATGCTCACGTATCTGAACATCGACTTGAAGCCGGTACGCGATCTGCACTTGCGCGCCGACTCGCTCGTGGCGCTGGTCGACACCCAGCCGGGGCGGGTGAACAACTCGCTACCGCGCGAGATCGTTCCCGCGGTCGTGATCGATCACCATCCCGCGTATGCCGACTATCGCCAGGTGCCGTTCCTCGATCTCCGCGACGAGTACGGGGCGACGTCGACGATCCTCACCGAGTACGTGCGCGAGGCACGGGTCGAGCTCGAGAGCAAGCTCGCGACCGCGCTCTTCTACGGCATCTCGGCCGAGACGCAGGACCTCGGCCGCGAGGCGACGCCGGCGGACATCGCCGCGGCGCAGTTCCTGTACCCGTACACGAACAAGCGGCGTCTCGCCAAGATCGAGAACGCGCGCGTGCCACGCGTCTATTTCCGCGCCTTCCATGAGGCGATCGAGCGTGCGGTGATCTACGACCGCGTCGTGGTGTCGATTCTGCCCGAGGTCCAATACCCCGACATGGTGGCCGAGGTCGCGGACTTTCTGCTCCGCCTCGATGAGGTCGAGTGGGCATGCGCGATCGGCGGCTTCGGCGAGAACCTCCACGTGTCGCTGCGCACGACCGAGCGGGACGTCAACGCCGGCGACGTGCTGCAACGCGTGCTCGGCAACGAGTCCGCCGGCGGCCACGACATGACTGCGGGCGGCCGCATGCCGCTCGACCCGCGCGAGGCCGACGCCGCCGTCCACGCCGCCGCCGTCGTGCGCGACCGCCTGCTCGCGCTCCTCGACGCCGCCGGCGCCGCACCGCGCGCACTCGTCTGACGCGCGGGCCGTCGCCGGCGTCGCGCCCGCCCGCATGGCACCGCCATCGCACGGGGACGGCGGCGCGGAGGATCCTGCGCGCTCAGGGTGCCTGGCCCCATGCCACGTCGTGTGAATCCTTCCGTACGTCGCAGCGCACTCGTAGCACGGACGGCCCATTCGCGCTCCGGACCCTCCGCACCGCCGTCCCCGCCCACACCGCAGCCGCCACGCGGGTGGGCGCGATGCTGGCACTTCACGCGTCGCTATCGCGGCGGCCGCGCAGTCGCGAGGACGTCACGCGACGCCGCCGACCCATGGTCTCGCGGCGTCGCACGAGCGACGCGCGCAGCGCGAGCGACGCGCGACGGGCGCGCGTGCGTGGGGGCCGCGCGGTGCGCGGGCGGCGCGGGGGTCGCCCAGCGCGAATGGGCCGTCCGTGCTACGAGTGCGCCGCGACGTACGGACGGATTCACACGACGTGGCATGGGGCCAGGCACGCTGAGCGCAGGGTGACCCCCGCGCCGGCCGCGCACCGAACGTCCCGCCCGCGCGTGCGATCTTCGCGGCGTCGCACGTACCACGACGCGGCGGCGCGTCAGGCGGAGGGCGCGGCGATCTGTGGCATGCCGAGCCGCTCGAGCGCGGCGGTGACCTCGGCACGGACCAGCGCATCGGGGTCACGGCCGCGGACGCGCTCGAGCGCAGTACGCGCGCCGGCGCCGCCGAGCGCGCCGAGCGCCCACGCGGCATGGCCGCGGACGAGCGGCTCGGGATCGTCGAGCGCGGCGACGAGCGCGGGCACCGCGGCCGGATTGCCGCTGTTGCCGAGCGCGACCGCGGCGTTGCGGAGGAGGCCGCGGCGCTTGGCGCG
>VBKW01000101.1 GCA_005879405.1 Deltaproteobacteria bacterium | reverse complement strand
CGTCGTGCTCGTCGCCGGGAAGCTGCAAGCACGCTGCGCCGGCGGCACCGGCCTGACGCTCGACGAGCCGGCGCAGAGCGCGCTCGCCGTGCGGCTCGACGTCGGCACCTCGCGCTACTGTCTCCGCTTCGGCGGCACGATCGCGACCGACCGCGCCCGCACGGCGCGGCGTGCGGGGACCTTCCGCGCGACGAACGCTCCCGCGCCGGATGCGTGCGATCCGTCGTGACGTGATCGTCGCGCAATTCCGCCGGGGCCGCGCGCAACTGGCGGAAACGATTGTTCGTCGGCCGCGTTGACTCGCGATCGACGCCGCGTTACGCGCCGCCGTTGCGGCCGGTGCATCGATCCGGGGCCGGGAGAAACCGATGGCTGTCGCAGGCAGGTCCGTGATTCGCCGCCGCCTCATCGTCGCTCTGTTCGTCTGGTTGCTCGCTCCGCCTCTCGCCGACGCCGCCAACTTCACCAAGGGTAAGGAGGTCGCGCCGTTCCCGAAGGAGTTCAAACCGGGCGACTACGTCTGGCATCCCGAGATTTCGCCGGCGGGGCCCGTCGTCATCGTCATCGGCCTGCCCGACCAGCAGCTGTACGTCTTCCGAAACGGCGTCCGCATCGGACGGTCGACAGTGAGCACCGGCACGAAGGGTCATAAGACCCCGACCGGCGTCTTCACGGTCCTCCAACGTAAGGTCGAGCACGAGTCGAGCATTTACAAAGGCGCGAAGATGCCGCACATGCAGCGGCTCACGTGGGACGGTGTCGCCATCCACGCGGGGCGTCTGCCCGGCTATCCCGCGTCGCACGGGTGCGTGCGGCTTCCGGTGGACTTCGCCGAGAAGCTCTACTCCGTGACGAGCATCGGCACGACGGTGATCATCGCGGACGAGAAGTCCGCCCCGCGCACGACGACGAATCCGGGACTGCTCTTCGCCGGACCCAACGCCAGCGCGGCAGCGGCGGGCCCGGTTGTATGGCAGCCCGAGAAGGCGCCGGAGGGTCCCGTGTCGATCGTCCTGAGCGCCGCCGACGGCGCGGCCTACATCTACCGGAGCGGCGTCGAGATCGGTCGCGCGCCCGTCGGCGGGCTGAAGGGCGTCTCCGGCTCGCACGCGTTCTCGGCCTTGGAGAAGGTGGACGCGAAGGGACGGCGCGACTGGCTGTCGGTCACCAGCGTCGGCGGCGCGACGCCGGATCTGAAGGCGCTGGCGGACCGGATGACGGTCGACGCCGGGATCCTCGCCAGCACGCGCGCGTTGATCGTCCCGGGAACGTCGCTGATCATCACAGATGCGCCGGTGAACGCGGACACCCACGGCACGTCCGACTTCCGCATCCTCACGACGTCTACCGACAAGTAGCCGACGTCTGTCTACCGCGCGGTGACGTCCTCGGGACGGCACCGTCGTCACGATCGTTGGCGACAGCGAGTTATGGACGCGTCTCGACGCCGATCGCGGCGAGACAGAGCGCGGCGCCGGCGAGGAACGTCGGCACCTGCAGCCGGCGCGGCCCGAGCAGGCTCACGGCGAAGCTGCCGAGCCCCAAGAGATAGAGCGACGGGGCGATCGTCGCCTGCACGGTCGCAGCGGCGATCGCTTCGTACGTCTTCCACGCGCCGAGCGCGGCGATCAGGACCAAGGCGAACGGCCGACGTCGCGTGCCGTCGTCCGGCGACGGCGTGTCGGGGTCCGGCGACCGCGTGTCGAGGTCCCGGCGCTCCGGATCGGTGTCGTCGACGTCGTCGCCCATGCGCTTCTCAGCCGCGTTCGCCTCATTCCTCGACGCGCTCGCCGAGGCGACGCAGCTCGGCGGCGTGGCGGCGCGCCTGCGCGGTGATGGTGACGCCTCCGAGCATGCGCGCCAGCTCCTCGACGCGCTCTGAATCGGAAAGCCGCGCGGCCGACGAGCGCGTGCGGCCGCGGCTCGGGCGCTTGCGGACGACGTAGTGATGGTCGGCGCACGCGGCGATCTGCGGCAGGTGGGTGATGCAGAGCACTTGGCGGCCGCGCGCCAGCTGGCGGAGCTTCCGCCCGACGACCTCGGCGACCGCGCCGCCGATGCCGGCGTCGACCTCGTCGAAGATGAGCGTCGGCACGTCGGACGCGCCCGCCGTCGCCGCTTTCAATGCGAGCATCACGCGCGAGAGCTCGCCGCCCGACGCGATGAGCGCGAGCGGCCGCGGCGGCTCGCCGCGGTTCGGCGCGAAGAGAAACACGACGCGCTCGGCGCCGCTCGCGGAGAGGCCGGCCGCGCTTTCATCAGCAGTGGGCGCGAGCGGCTCGAGCGCGATCGTAAGCTCGGCGCCACGCAGCGCGAGCTCCCGCAAACCGGCGGTGATCCGCGCCCCGAGCGCGGCCGCCGCGCGGCGCCGGCCCGCCGTCAGCGCGTCGGCGGCTTCCCACGCGCGCGCCGTCGCCGTCTCGACCTCGCGTTCGAGCGCGCCCGGATCGAGCGCGTCGTGCTCGAGCCCGGCGAGCTCACGCTCGAGTCGTGCCTGCCGCTCGCCGAGCTCGGCCGGCGCACACCCGAGCTTGCGCGCGAGCCGCTGCACGAGCGCGAGACGCTCCTCGACCCGCTCGAGGCGCTCGGGATCGGCGGCGATCGCGCGCAAACGCGCGCCGAGACGCAGCGCCGCTTCCTCCAACGCCGGACGGGCATCGTCGAGGAGCCGCGCCGCCTCACCGAGCTCGGGGTCGATCGACGCCAGCGCGGTCAAACGGCCGGCGTGACGCGCGACCGTGGCAACGACGGCGGCGTCGCCGGCGTAGATCGCCTGCTCGGCCTCGGCCGCCGCCGCGCGCAGCCGCTCCGCGTGACGCAAGATCTCGCGCTCACGTTCCAGCTCCTCGGTCTCGCCGGCGCGCACCACCGCGCGCCGCAGCTCGCCGACCTGATGCTCGAGGAGCTCGCGCCGCACCGCCACGCCGGCCGCCCCGTCGCGGACCGCCGCGAGGCGCGCTTCCGCCTCGACGAGCGCGCGGTAGTGTGCGCGCATCGCCGCGGTGAGCGCGCCGAGGTCGCCGGCGTCGTCGAGCAGCGCGCGCTGCGTCTCCGGACGGAGCAGCGTGTGGTGCTCGTGCTGGCCGTAGACGTGCACGAGCCGTTCGCCGATCTCGCCGAGGCGCGCCGCGGTGACCAGACGGTCGTTGACGTACGCGCGCTGGCGGGTCGTCGTGACGACGCGGCGGATCGTCGCCTCGTCCGACGCTTTCGCCGCCGACGCGGCATCGTCGTCCGCCGGCGGGCCGTCGCTGTCGCTGCCATCGTGCGCGGCGAGCGCGGCGGCGACGGCGGCGCCGTTGAAGAGCGCCTCGACTTCGCCTTCGCTCGCACCGGCGCGCAGCAGGTCGGGGCCGCCACGGTCGCCGAGGAGCAACCCGAGGGCGCGCATCAGGATCGTCTTTCCGGCGCCGGTCTCGCCGGTGATCACGTTCAGCCCGGGCTCGAACGCGATCTCGAGATCCTCGACGACGGCGAGATTACGGATCCGGAGATCGGTGAGCATCGCCCGCGCGACGCCTCAGCGCTCGCCCCAGTGCAGCTTCTCGCGCAGGACGGAGAGGAAGCCGCGGCCTCCGGTCCGCACCAGCGCGACGACGTGCGGCGACTTGGCGATCTCGACGACGTCGCCGTCGGCGAGCGCGATCCCTTCTTGGCCGTCGAGCGTGAGGACGACCTCTTGCTCGGGCGCGCGCAGCTCGACCGCGATCGTCGCCGATTCCGAGACGACGAGCGGGCGCTGCGTCAGCGTGTGCGGACAAATCGGCGCCAGCACCGTCACGCAAACCTCGGGGCTCACGACCGGTCCGCCGGCCGAGAGCGAGTACGCCGTCGAGCCCGTCGGCGTCGCGACGATCAGACCGTCGGCTTTGTAGACGCACACGTACTCGCCGTCGACGGAGGTGCAGAGGTCGATGATGCGCGCCAGCGCGCTCTTGTTGATGACGGCGTCGTTCAGCACTTGCGATGCCGCGACGACCGCGCCGTTGCGACGTACGCGCACCGCGAGCGTCGTCCGCCGATCGAGCTGAAAGTCGCCGCTGAAGACACGGTCGATCGCCGCCAGCGCGTCGTCGGTCGACACCTCGGTGAGAAGGCCGAGGCCGCCGAGGTTGACGCCGAGGACGCGCAGCTCGCGGTCGCCGACGAGGCGCGCGACGCTGAGGAGCGTCCCGTCGCCGCCGAGGGTGATCACCAAATCGGCCTGCGCCGCCATCACCGGTTTTTCGACGGCCTTCGCGCCCGCGATCGCCGCGGTTCCCGGCTCGACGAGAACCTCGACCCGCCGCTCCAGCAAGCGTGCCGCAATCACCCGCGCGAGCTGCTGCGCCTCGGCACGACCACGCTTCACCACCAAGCCGACGATGCGAGGCGCCTCCGGCATCAGTTGAGTTATGGTGAGCGCTTCCGGAAATAGCAACCGCTGCTCGCATGTAGCGCCGGTCGATGTGGTACGCTCCGAAGACAAAGCGGAGCCCGCATGAAACGCCGCGACACGAAGCCGGATCTCTTTGCCGCCAACGCCGCACGCGAGCGCCGACGCACGGCGCCGCTCGCCGATCGCATGCGCCCGCGGACACTCGACGAGTTCGTCGGCCAGGACCACCTCCTCGGGCCCGGCCGCATCTTGCGCGAGATCGTCGAAAGCGGCGGCGTACAGTCGCTGATCCTCTGGGGCCCTCCCGGAACGGGGAAGACGACGCTTGCGCATCTCGTCGCCGGCGCGGCGCAGCACGAGTTCGTCGCGTTCTCCGCGGTGCTCTCCGGCGTGAAGGAGCTGCGCCAGCTCATCGACGAAGCGCGCGACCGCCAGGCGCTGCACGGCCGCGGCACGATTCTCTTCGTCGACGAGATCCACCGCTTCAACAAGGCACAGCAGGACGCGTTTCTGCCGCACGTCGAGGACGGCACGATCGTGCTGATCGGCGCCACCACTGAGAACCCGTCGTTCGAGGTCATCGCACCGCTGCTCTCGCGGACGCGCGTCCTCGTTCTGGAGCCACTGACGCCGGAGCAGATCGGCCGCGTGCTCGAGCGCGCGATGGAAGACCGCGAGCGCGGCCTCGGCGCGAGCGGCCTCACGCTGGCGGACGACGTCCGCGACTTCCTCGCCGCGCGCTCCCACGGCGACGCCCGGGTCGCGCTCGGCGCGCTCGAGGTCGCGGCATCGCTCGCCGGACGGCGTCGCGAACGCACGCTGACGCTCGCGCT
>VBKW01000445.1 GCA_005879405.1 Deltaproteobacteria bacterium | reverse complement strand
CGAGGCAGGGTTCGGCTGCCCGACGACAATGACGTTCGCCGCGGTGCCGGCGCTGCGGGCGCAGCCGGAGATCGCGCGCGAGTGGGAGCCGCGGCTCACGTCGCTCGAGTACGACCTGCGGTTCCGGCCCGCGCCCGAGAAGCGTGGCGCGATCTGCGGCATGGCGATGACCGAGAAGCAGGGCGGCTCCGACGTGCGCGCCAACACGACACGCGCCGAGGCGATCGGGTCGCAGCGCGGTCCCGGCGCCGAATACGAGCTCACCGGCCACAAATGGTTCTGCTCGGCACCGATGAGCGACGCGTTTCTCGTCCTCGCGCAGACCGAGCGCGGCCTCTCCTGCTTCTTCATGCCGCGCTGGCTCCCGGACGGCACGAGGAACCGCATCCACATCCAGCGTCTCAAAGACAAGCTCGGCAACCGCTCGAACGCGTCGTCGGAGATCGAGCTGCACGGCGCCTGGGCGCGCATGGTCGGCGAGGAAGGGCGCGGCGTGCCGACGATCATCGAGATGGTGAACCACACGCGCCTCGACTGCGTGATCGGCTCGTCGTCCGGCATTCGCCAGGCGGTCGCGCAGGCGACGCACCACTGCGCGCACCGCGCCGCGTTCGGCAAGCTCCTCGTCGATCAGCCGCTCATGCGGAACGTCCTCGCCGACCTCTGCCTCGAGGCCGAGGCGGCGACGGCGACGATGATGCGCCTCGCCCGCGCCTACGACGACGCGGCCGCCGACGAGTCGACGCGCCCCTTTACCCGCCTCGCGACTGCGGTCAGCAAGTACTGGGTCTGCAAGCGCGCCCCGAGCGTCGTCGGCGAGGCGCTCGAGTGTCTCGGCGGCGCGGGCTACGTCGAGGAGTCGATGATGCCGCGCCTCTATCGCGAGGCGCCGCTCAACTCGATCTGGGAGGGATCGGGGAACGTCATGTGCCTCGACGTGCTGCGCGCGATGGGGCGCAGCCCCGAGAGCGGCGAGGCGTTCTTCGCCGAGCTCGGGCTCGCCCGCGGCGGCGACGCACGTCTCGACGCGTACGTCGCGACGCTGCGCGACGAGCTTCGGAACTTCGACGCGGTCGAGGCACGGGCCCGGCGGGTGGTCGAGCGGATGGCGCTCGCGTTCCAAAGCGCGCTGCTGGTGCGCGCGGGCGACGCCGCCGTCGCCGACGCGTTCTGCGCGTCACGGCTCGCCGGCGACCGCGGCCTCGCGTTCGGCACGCTGCCGCCCGGTACCGACTGCGAACGCATCATCGCGCGCTCACAGCCGCACGTCGGATAGAGCGGCGCGCTCACAGCCGCACGTCGGATAGAGCGGCGCGCTCGCAGCCGCGCGTCGGGTAGCGCTCACCGGACCCGCAGGATCACTTTCCCGAAGTTCGCGTTGGCAGCGACGTGATCGTGCGCCTTGGCGGCGTCGGCGAGGTCGTAGATGGAGTCGACGACCGGCCGCAGCCCGCCGTCGGCGAGGAGCGGCAGAATGCGCCGCCGCACGCCGTCGATGAGCGCGAGCTTCTCCTCGAGCGCGCGCGTCCGCAGGACGGTGCCGATCACGCGCAGCCGCTTGCCGACGAGCAGCGCCAGGTTGATCTCGGCTTTCGCGCCGCCCATGAGGCCGATGATCACGAGGCGCCCCTTCGGCGCGAGGAGACCGACGTTGCGCTCGAGATACTGCCCGCCGACGCAGTCGAGGATGACGTCGACGCCGCGACCGCCAGTCATCTCGCGGGCGCGCATCGCGAAGTCCTCCTCCTTGTAATTGATCCCCGCCTCGGCGCCGAGCTCGACGCAGCGCGCGAGCTTCCCCCCGTCGCCGACGGTGACGATCGGCCGCGCGCCGAGCGCGCGTGCGAGCTGAATCGCCGCCGTCCCGACGCCGCTCCCGCCGGCGTGGATCACGACGGTTTCGCCGGTTGCGAGCGCCGCCTCGTCGAGGAGCGTCATGTACGCGGTCGTGAACACCTCCGGAATCGCCGCCGCTTCCTCGAACGAGAGCCGCTCGGGAATCGGCAGCAGCATGCCCTGGTGCACGCCGACGTACTCCGCGTACCCGCCGCCGCCGAGGAGAGACATCACCCGATCGCCGCGCCGCCAGTCGCGGACGGCGGCACCGGTTTCCGCCACGACACCCGCGGCTTCGAGGCCGAGCACGTCGGACTCGCCGGGCGGCGGCGGGTAGAGGCCGCGCCGCTGCAGCAAGTCGGCGCGGTTCACGGCGGTCGCGTGCACCTCGACGAGCACGCCCTCCGCGCCCACCTCCGGTCGCGGGACGTCGCCGATGACGAGATCCTGGGACGGCCCTTCGACGACGATCGCGCGCACGAGCGTCGGCTACCACGGGGTCGGCGCAGCGACAACCGACGGACGACGCACGCAGGCGCGAACCCCATCATGCACGCGGACGCCGTGATTGGCGCGAACGCCGTGATTGGCAGGAACGCCGTGATTGGCACGATCGCGCGAACTCAGTATGGAACTGGCCGAGGAGAACGCGATGGCCGAGCGCTTCGAGATCACCGACGCGATGCGCGCCGCGATCGGCAAAGAGACGGCACCGTGGACCTACGAGGTCACGACGACGAGCGTCCGCGGGTTCGCGCGCGGCGTCGGGTACACCGACCCCGTCTATTTCGACGTCGAGGCCGCGCGCCGCGCCGGCTATCGCCACTTGCCCGCGCCGCCGACCTACCTCGGCACGCCGGTCTTCATCCCGGGACAATCGAGCGACACGTTCAGCACCCCCGCCGCGGGCATGCCGCGTCTCGATCACGGCCTCCCCGGCCTCCTCGACGGCGGCGTCGAGACCGAGTACCGCGGCGACATCTGCGCCGGTGACACCCTGATCGTCGTCAGCAAGCTCGCGGATCTCCAGACGCGCGCCAGCAAGGCGCTCGGCACGATGCTCATCACGACGACCGAGACCACGTACACCAACGCCGCGACCGGCGCCGTCGTCGCCGTGCAACGCGGCCAAGCGATCTTCTACTGAGGCCGACGCGATGGCGATCACCTGGGAAGAGATTCGAGAGGGCACGGCCCTGCCACGGCTGGAAAAGCGGCCGGGCGTCACGCAGCTCGTGAAGTACGCTGCCGGCTCCGGCGACTTCAACCCGCTCCACCACGACTACGGCTTCCCGCAAGCGAAGCAGATCGGCTCGATCATCGTCCACGGTCGCTTCAAGTACGCCGCGCTCGGCGAGCTGGTCTCGAACTGGCTCGGCCATCGCGGCCGCATCCGCAAGATCTCCTGCGAGTTCCGCGGCATGGACTTCCCCGATCAGCCGATCGTGTGCACCGGGAAGGTCGCGCGGAAATGGGAAGAGAGCGGCGAGCGCCTGGCGCAGCTCACGATCTGGACCGAGAACGGCGACGGCAAGCAGACGACGCCCGGCGAGGCGATCGTCGTGTTCACGCGCTGATCGACGACGTCGTCACCACCCGCCACTCACGCGCTGATCGACGGCGTCGTCACCCACCCGCGATTCACGCCCCACGCGATCAGCGTCCCGGCGATGAGGCCGACGACGTAGCCATATGGGAGGCCGACGACCGCCGTCGCCACTCCGAACACGATCCACAGCGCGCGGCGCTCCGCCGCGACGTCGCGCACGAGCGTCATGAGCCCGATCGCTTCGAACAAGAGCACGATGCCCAAAACCGGCATCGGAAAGAGGCGCACGATTTGGGCGAAGCCCGGGGCGAAGACGAGGCCGAGCACCAGATACATCGCGCCGTAGAGGACCGGCGCACCGCCCGTCCGCGCCCCGAATCCGTAGAAACCGACGAGCCCCCCACAGCCGTGGCATACCGGCACGCCGCCGAACCACGGCGCGACCAGGTTCATACACGAATAGGTGAAGCCGATCTTCCGCACCGACACCGCGCGGTCGGGAAAGAGATCACGCGTCGTTTGACTCGTCGCGATGACGGAGTTGCCGAGCGAGAGCGGAATCTGCGGCAGCGCCAGAAGAAGCGCACCCTGCCCGATCTCGTGCAACGTCGGCGCACTGATCGTCGGGACGCCGAGGCCGATCGTGTGCCCGAGGCCGCCGCCGACCTTCACGATCGCGTACGCGAACCCGAGGCCGATCACGACGAGCGGCGCCGGTACTCGTCGCTGCCGCGCCAGCGTCAAGAGCGCGACCACCGAGACGCCGGCGAGCACGTACCCGAGCACGCCCTCGGCGCCCGCGTACTCCTTGAGCGCCAACGATCCGAGCGTGATCCCCAATCCGAGCTGGATGCCGCGCACCACCTCCTTCGGGACGACGCGCGCCAGCCAGTCGAGCAATCCCGTCACCGTGAGGACGAGCATCGCGACGCCGATCACGAGACCGCCGCCGGCCAAGATGCCGGGCGGGAGTCGCTGCGCCAGCATGATCGTCGCCATCGCCTTCAGCGGCTGCACCGGCATGGGGATACCGTAGAGAATCCCGGTCGCGATCTGGAGCGCGCCGAAGAGAATGCAGACACTCGCGGCATCGAGGCCGCAGGTGACGATGAGCGCAATCAGCAGCGGCAGGTCGGTGCCGATGTCGCCGAACGCGCCGGCGAGCTCGTGACGGTCGAACCGCAGGCGCGGACGCATCGATGATCGTCAGAAGCGGAGCATCGCATCGAGCTGGGTCCGCACCAAGGTCGGATTCCCGGTGAGCGCTGCGTTGGAGATTTTCCGCTCGAGCACGTTCTCGATGTAGGCTTTCGCGGTGAGCTGCAGATTGCGGAACAGGACGTAATCGATGCGCACGATGTGCACGCCGAGATTCGTCCCGCCCTTCTGCGTCGGCCGCGCCGCGCCGGCTTTTGCCGGTCGCGTCGAGAACTCGTTGATGTCGCTGAAGGTGAAGATCGACAGCACGGAGTCTTTCTCGACCCACGCGTATGTATACGAGACGCCCCAATCGCCCGGGTTCCTGAGCGTGTCGCGGTACCAGTCCTTGCCGGCGTTGCCGATGCCCGCGCCCGCGTAGAGGCCGACGTTGCGACCGTTCGCCTCCGTGTTGTACGCGAGATCTCCGAACAGCCCCGCCGGGAGGTGCATCCCAAACGGGTCCGACGCGTTCAGCTCCGTCGACACGTTCAGGATGTTGAAGCCGTCCTTGTAGCGCAGGATCTTGCCGTTCGCGTCCCTCACGACGGAGTTGCTGTTCGCGAGCTGGTTGTTGAAGCTCGAGTTCGGCTTCGAGTTCGTCGGCGGGTCGGTGAACGGGTTCAGGAATTTCGCCGCGACCTCGTTGACGTGGACGTACTCGTAGTCGGCGAGCGCGAGCGTCCAGGCGCTGTGCTCGCTCGGCGCCATGTCGAGGATCACCTGGCCGCCGGGGATCCACGGGTCGCCGCCGCTCGCGACCTCGTCGACGATCCACTGAAACGCGCTTACGCGCACGCTGTGGAGGAACCCCTCGCGACGCTCGAAGAGATCGAGCATCTCGGTCGCGCCTTCGACCGCCACGTCCTCGTCCCATACGAGCTCCGACGGACGGTAGGCATTGACGCCGAACTTCCCCGCCGTCACCGTCAGCCACGGCCGGTCGAGACCGATCGTCATGGTCGGCTTCAGTGTGATGTATGCCCAGTCGAAGTTGACGGGCTTCTTCGTGAACGCGCTGTCGAAGGTCT
>VBKW01000444.1 GCA_005879405.1 Deltaproteobacteria bacterium | reverse complement strand
AGGGCAAGCCCGAAGCGCGTCGAGCGAGCAGACATCATGGCGAATCCTCCGTGGGGGGAATGCACCAAAAACTCTAGCAGCGCGCCGCAGTTGATCGTCAATCACACGCTTCCGTCCCGCCGTATGCCGTATTGTTGTAGTTGTAGTGCGGGATCGCCCGTCACGGCGACTACTTTCGTCGCGATCAGCGGTGCGCGGACAGTAGCCAGTCGAACGCGGTGCGCAGCGCGGCCGGGCCGCCGTGGTCGACGACGTCGCCGTGCGCGACGATGATGCGGTCGAAATCCCACGCCAGCACGTGCTCGAGACTCGCGCGTGCCGCGCCCCAGTCACGCGTCAGGAGGCGCTCGATCCATCCCGCGGCGAAACGGCCGTACGTGCCGTTCACGCTGAAGAGGAGCCACGTATCGAGCCCGGGCGCCGCGCGCACGTTCGTCGCGATGTCGGTCAACACGAGCGTGCGTGTCGTACGATGCAGAAAGACGATCTCGTTCGTGAGCGGCATGCCGCGCAAGAGCGTCTGATCGATCTGCCCGGCCCACGCTGACGGCGCCGTGTCGCCGAGCACCTCGTCGATCGGCAGGTCGGGACGCTTCTCACCGACACCGGGCGCCGCATAGAAACGCGCGTCGAGGTACACCACCGGATACACGCCGGCGTGAAGATGGTGGAACCGGTTCGGTGCGACGACGTGCCGCACCGGGCCGAGCGCGTCGAGCGCGAGGCGAGTCGCGCGGTCGAGCGCCACCGGTGAGTGGACGAAGAGCGTGCCGTCGGCGAGACGCACCACCGTCATGCGCGTTCCCATTTCGATGCCGAACGCGCGCTGCGGGCGCTCGGCGACCCAGAGGTCCTGCGCCAGCTGCCGAAGCATCTCGTCTTCGTTGTAGGCGCGGGTCACGAGGTGTGGTATGCGACCTGCTCTGAGCCTCGCGGCGACGCTGCTCGCCGCCTCGATCGCATTGCCGGCCGGCGACGCCGTCGCGCGCGACGCCGCATCGGGCGCGGCGAGGACGACGTGCCACGCGTCGCCGGACGCGACGTTTCTCGCGAGCCCGCGCGCGCCTTCGGCCGGCGGCCGGTTGCGTGTCCTCGTCGTGACGCCCGCCGCGCGCGGCGCCACGCTGACGATCGAGGATGCGGACGGACGACCGCTCGCCCACAGCGACGATCGTCACGGCCTGACGCCGTCGTGGTGGACGGTCGAGACGGTCGTCCCCACCGCCGGCGTGTATCGCGCGCGTCTCACGCCGTCTTCGGACGGCGACGCCGATGCGTGCGAGACGATCAGCATCGGCCGCGACGCCCCGCGGCGGGCGGCCGCGGGCGGGGCGTGGCCGATCGAGCGCACGTGGAACCGCGGAACGGAGCTCCTCTATTCGGCGTGGATCGAGCGGCTCTTCGACGATCCGCTCGAGGCGGAGCCGAGCTGGCAGCATCTCGAGCCGGTGCTCAGCGATCCCGCGCGCAACTTCCTCCACGATCACTTGCGGCTCGGCGAGGACGCGCCGGGTCGACTGCGCCTCGAGCCTGATTGCGCCGACCTGCCGTTCTTCCTGCGCGCGTATTTCGCGTGGAAGCTCGGGCTGCCTTTCGGCTACTCCGATTGTACGCGCGGCGGCGGCGGCAAGCCGCCGCGCTGTGTGAAGTGGCATTCGAGCCGCGAGCCCGCCGGCGGCGGCGACGAGGTCGCGCGCGTCGGCGAGTTCCTGCGCCACGACGTCGGCTGGACGATCCACTCCGGCAGCGCGCGCACCCTCGGCAACGACGAGCGCGGCGATCTCTATTCGACGCGCTTCGCACCCGAGGCCGTCCGGCCGGGCACCGTGTACGCCGATCCGTACGGCCACACGCTCGTCGTCGTGCAGCGCCTGCCGCAGACAGCGGAGCGCGGCGGCATTCTCCTCGCGGTCGACGCGCAGCCCGACGGAACCGTCGCGCGCAAGCGGTATTGGCGCGGCAACTTTCTCTTCGCCGTCGACCCGGCGCTCGGCGGCGCCGGCTTCAAACACTTCCGCCCGGTCGTCACCGACGGGCGCGCGTGGCGCCCCCTCGACAATCGCGAGATCGCCGCCGACCACGACTATGGCGACTTCTCGCTCGAGCAGTACGCCGGCGACGCCGACGACTTCTACGATCGCATGGACGATCTCCTCTCGCCGACGCCGATGGATCCGACGCGCGCCCTGCGCGAGACGATCCAGGCGCTCGAGGAGCAGGTGCGGACACGCGTCAACTCCGTCGCGAACGGCGAGACGTACGTCGCCGCACATCCGGGGACGATCGCGATACCGAGCGGCGCGGCGATCTTCGAGACGAGCGGCGCGTGGGAGGATTACGCGACGCCGTCACGCGATCTCCGCCTGCTGATCGCGATCGACGTCGTGCGCGGGTTCCCCGCGCGGGTCGCCCGCCGGCCGCAGCGGTACGCGATGGCGAAGGACGCGACGGCCGCGACCGTCCGCGACGAGCTCGAGCGCGTCATCCGCGAAGAGACGGCGGCGCGCAAGTTCACCTACCAACGCAGCGACGGCTCGGAGGCGACGCTCACGCTCGCCGACCTCCTTGGCCGCGCCGACGGGCTCGAGGTGGCATACAACCCGAACGACTGCGTCGAGGTCCGCTGGGGCGCGCCGCCGTCGAGCAACGAGGCCTCCACGTGCCGCCGTCATGCGCCCGCCGATCAGGTCGCGCGGATGGAAGAGTATCGCGTCTGGTTTCACGAGCGGCGCCGCCCGCCGCGAGAATAGCGGGAAGCGCTTGCGTCGAGAGTTCCACTTTGGAACTATAGCGACCATGCGCTGGCGGGACGTCGGGAAGCTCGACTGCACCATCGCGCGGACGTTGTCGGTGATCGGCGACCGCTGGACGCTGCTCGTGTTGCGTGACGCGTTTCTCGGGACGCGGCGCTTCGACGCGTTTCAGGCGAGTCTCGGCATCACGCGCCACCGGCTCGCGGACCGGCTGCGGAAGCTGGTGCAGCACGGGGTGCTGCGGCGCGAGCGGTATCAGGAGTCGCCGCCGCGCTACGAGTACCGCCTGACCGAGAAGGGGCACGACCTCTACGGCGTCATCGTCACGATCGCCGGCTGGGGCGACAAGCACATGACCGGGAAGAACGGGCCGCCGCTCGAGCGCGTGCACCGCGGCTGCGGGCACGTCACCACGCTGCGGCTCACGTGCGAGCACTGCGGCGACGCCGTGACCGCGCGCGACATGACGGCGCGTCCGGCGAAGAGATATGCCGACACGGCACGCCGACATGCAGCCGCCCGTTGAACGTGAAGGAGCGAGCATGAGCGACCAACCGACTCTCGCGGGCGTCCCGTCCGAAGGAACCGATCTGCCGACCGTGTGCGTCCTCTGCAGCCACAACTGCGGCATCCGCGTCGACGTGCGCGACGGCCGCATCGTCGAGGTGCGCGCCGACGAGTCGAACCCGATCAGCAAGGGCTACATCTGCAACAAGGCGTTCAGCATCCAGCACTACGTCGAGCATGGGGACCGCGTGCCGTACCCGATGCGCCGCCGCGCCGACGGCGGCTTCGAGGAGATCGACTGGGAGACGGCCATCACGGAGATCGCCGCCAAGCTCGTAGCGATCCGCCGCGAGCACTCGCCGCGCGCGATCGCGCTCGTCGGCGTCGGTGGGCAGGGGAACCACATGGACGCGCCGTACGCGCTCGGGTTCCTGCGCGGCGTCGGCTCGCGCCGCTGGTTCAATGCGTTTGCGCAGGAGAAGACGCAGCACAATCTCCTCGACCAGTGGATGTTCGACGCCTCGCCGACGCTCTTCCTGCATGCCGACACCGCGCACGCGCAGTTCGTGCTCGTCCTCGGGACGAACCCGAAGATCTCGAACCGCGGCCACAACGCGACCGACACGTTCAAGATGCTCGCGGACGACCCGCGCCGCACGGTGGTCGTCGTCGACCCGCGCGAGACCGAGACGACGCGCACCGCCACGCACCACGTGCGCCTGCGTCCCGGCACCGACGCGTACCTCTTGCTGGCGATGGCGGCGGTGATCGTGCGCGAGGGCCTCGTCGACGAGGCGTTTCTCGCGGCGCACGCGCTCGGGTTTGACGAGCTGCGCGCCGAGCTTGCCGCCGTCGACCCGACCGTCATGGCCGAGCGCTGTGGCATTGACGTCGCGGAGATCGTCGAGGTGGCGCGCGGCTTCGCCGCCGCCGAGTCGGCGGCGATTTTCTTCGACCTCGGCGTCGAGCAGACGCCGTTCTCCACGTTGATCTCGTACGTGATTCGCGCCTTGCTGACGCTGACCGGCAACATCGGCCAAGTCGGCGGCGACGTGTTCATGGAGACGTTCCTGCCGCCGGTCGTCGACCCGGAGAAGGTGCGCGAGCCCGAGCGCGCGCTCGCGTCGGGCATCCAGGCGATCCGCTCGCTCGGCAACGCCGCGATGATGTCGCCGACCCTCGTCCCCGAGGAGGTACTCGTCGACCATCCGGAGCGCATCCGCGCGATCATCGTCGAGGGATCCAATCCGATTCTCTCGTACTCGGACGCGGCACGCTGGCGCGAGGCGCGCGAGAAGCTCGATCTCCTCGTCGTCATCGATCCCGCGATGACCGAGACCGCCCGGCTCGCCGACTACGTGCTGCCGGTGCCGACCGGCTACGAGAAGTGGGAGACGGCCGTCTTCCCGCGCGGCGCTCCCGAGATCTTCGTCCAGGTGCGGCCGCCCGTCGTGCCGATGCGCATTCCAGCGCTCACCGAGCCCGAGATCTATGTCCGCATCGCCGAGGCGATGGATCTCTTCGGCGCGCCGCCGCCGGAGCTCTTCGAGCTCGCGCAGCAGGCGCACACGCCCGCAGGTGCGATGGCGTACTTCGCAGCAGCGCAAGCGGTGGCGACCGAAGGCGAGAATCAGCTCATCTATTGGACGTATCGCGCGCTCGGTCCGCTGCTGCCGTCCCCGGCGCTCGCGGCCGCGTGGCTGCTGTCGCAGTTGAACGGCCTCTTCCGCCCCGAGAGCGTGGTGCGGACGCTCGGCCCCGACTACGAAGGCAAGAGTCCGTTCGAGCTCGGCAGCGAGATCTTCCGTCGCATCGTCGCGCATCCCGAGGGGGTCGAGGTGGCCCGCCAGCGCATCGAGACGAATCTCGTCGACCACATCGGTTTCGCCGACAAGAAGATCCGGCTCGCGCCCGAGCCGATTCTCCCGGAGCTGCGCCGGGCGATCGCGACGCCGCCGACGGTCGATCCCGCGTTCCCGCTCGTCATGGCCGCCGGCCTGCGCACGCGCTGGACGGCGAACACGATCCAGCGCGACCCGGCGTGGCGCAAAGGCAAGGGCCCGCACTGCGCGCTCAATCTCTCGCCCAGCGACGCGACCGCGCTCGGCATCCGCGAGGGCGACACCGTGAGCGTGTCGACCAAGCGCGGCAACCTCACGATGCCGGCGCACGTCGACGCGAAGCGCATGGCGGGCCACGTGTGGATGCCGAACGGCTTCGGAATGATGTCGTCCGACGGTATCCTGACCGGCGCCAACCAGATCGAGCTCACCGACACTGCCGACCGCGATCCCATCACCGGCATCCCCCACCACCGCTACGTCCGCTGCCGCGTGGAGCGCGTCAGCGCCTAGTGGACTGTAACAGCCGATCTGGCTGTTACAGTCCACTAGTGCAGCCGCACGCGCGGCGCGACGAGGCGGGCGCTAGTCGGCGGCCGCGATGTCGAGAGCCGGCTGCGCCGTGCGCCGCGCCGCGAGGTGCTCGCGGATGATGCCGTGCGCGACGCACAGCGGAAAGACGAACGCCGTC
>VBKW01000443.1:1809-18702 GCA_005879405.1 Deltaproteobacteria bacterium | reverse complement strand
GATCGTCGACGAGCGGTACGGCGACACGCGCGAGCGCTTCCCGATCGTCTACTGCACCGAGAGCGGCTTTCTCCACCGCATCATGTCGCTCGAGTACCGCGGCGAGACGCTGCAAGACAACGGATTCCGCTCCGGCGAGCTCAAGTTCTTGCCGACCGATCTACGCCACGCCGACACCTGGGAAGGGATCACGAACGCGTTTCGGCTTCCCGACGGCTCGGGGTTCGAGGTGCAGCAGCTGCACCGCGTCCTGCCCGGCGCCGAGCGCGTCGTCGTGCCCGCCGGCGTGTTTGCGCGCTGCGTGCGCGTCGAGACGACCGCGATCCACTCCGCGGTCGACGACCACGGCGCGCACACGGGACCGCGCGTGACGTACTACTATTCCGACTGGTACGCGCCGGGCGTCGGACTGGTGAAGACGGAGCAGCGCAACACGGATGCGGCCGTGGTGGCGACGATCGAGCTCGTGCACTACGTCCGCGGCGCGCGGTCGTCGTCGTGATCGCCGTCGAGGGACTCGTGAAGGACTTCGGCCGCACGCGCGCGGTCGCCGGCGTCAGCTTCCACGTCGCGGCCGGCGAGATCATGGGTCTGCTCGGGCCGAACGGCTCGGGGAAGACGACGATCATGCGCATCCTGACCGGATTCTTTCCGCCGACGGCGGGGAACGTCGCCATCGACGGCCTCGACGTCGAGCGCCATCCCCTCGCCGTGCGCGAGCGCATCGGCTACCTGCCGGAGAACGTCGTCCTCTATCCGGACCTCACCGTCGTGCGCTTCCTGCGCTTCTGCGCCGAGGTGAAAGGCGTGCCCGCGAGCGCGCGGCGCGCCCGTCTCGACGAGGTGATCGCCGCGTGCGGTCTCACGGAGGTCGCGGGCAAGCTGATCGGCAAGCTCTCGAAGGGCTACCGTCAGCGTGTCGGCATCGCACAGGCCATCGTTCACCGCCCGCGCGTGCTCATCCTCGACGAGCCGACGGTCGGCCTCGACCCGCGGCAGATCATCGAGATCCGCACGCTCATCACATCGCTCGCCGGCTCGACGACGGTACTGCTCAGCACGCACATCCTGCCCGAGGTGAGCATGACCTGCGGGCGGGTGATCATCATCGATTACGGCCGCATCATCGCCGAGGACACCGCGCTCGGTCTGACGCAGCGCGTGCGCGGCTCCGACGAGACGCGCGTGCGCGTCGTCGGACCTCGCCCGGAAGTGCTGGCGGCGCTCGCGACCGTGACCGGCGTCGACGAGCTGCGCGAGGAGGCGGCGACCGACGGCGCGGTCACCGTCGTCGCGCGGTCGACGCGCGGCGACGACGTGCGGCGCGACATCGCGGCGCTGGTCGTCGGACGCGGCTGGGGGCTCGTCGAGATGCGGCCGCTCGCGATGAGTCTCGAGGACCTGTTCGTGCGCCTCGTCCGCGACGATCGGGACGCCGCCGCGTGAGGACGCTCGCGCTCGTCCGCAAGGAGCTGGCGTCGTACTTCGCCGGCCCGCTCGTCTACGTCGTGATCGGCGCGTTTCTCTGCGCGACGGGCCTGCAGTTCTACACCACGCTCAATAGCTACGTGACGATCGGTTTCGGCCTCAACATCCTCGACCATTTTTGGGAGGAGTTCTTCGTCAACTACATCGCGTTCTATCTCTTGATCGTGGTGCCACTGTTCACGATGCGGCTCATCGCCGAGGAGCGGCGTCTCGGCACGATCGAGCTGCTGTACACGTACCCACTGCGCGACCGCGAGATCATGGTCGCGAAGTTCGCGGCGTGTCTCGTCGTGTTTCTGCTGTTCGTCGCCGGGACGCTCCTCTATCCGGCGATCGTGTACGCGATTCAGCCGTTCGATCCGCGGCCGTTCCTCGCGCGCTATCTCGGCACGGTCCTCTTTCTCGCGAGCTGCATTGCCTGCGGGCTCTTCATCTCGTCACTGACCGAGAGCCAGGTGATCGCGTCGTCGTGTACGTTCGTCGCGCTCCTCCTCTTCTGGATCCTGACCTGGAACGAGGCGGCGGTGAGCACGTCGCTCGTGACCGTGCTGAGCCAGGTGTCGACGTTCGACCACTTCCACGCCTTCGCCACCGGCGTCATCGACGCGAAGGATTGTCTCTACTTCGTGTTTTTCATCGGGCTATTTCTCTTCCTGACGTTGCGGTCCATGGAGTCGCGGCAGTGGCGGGGCCGGCGATGAGGCGCGGCGCCCGGCGCCTGCCGGCGCTCGTCGTCGGCACGATCGGCCTCATCGGCTGCGCGGGATTGGTGTTGCTGCTTACGTATCGCCATACGCTGCGCATCGACCTCACGCCCGAGCGCACGTACACGCTGTCGCCGCACGCGCAGCGCATCCTCGGCGGCCTCGACCGCGAGGTGCGCGTCACCGCGTTCGTCCGCAGCGCCGATCCGCGCACGCCGTTTTTGAAAGATCTCCTCTGGCGGGTGGTGAACGCGTCGCGCCGCGTCCATTACGACTTCGTCGATCTGAACCGATCGCCGGCGCTGGCGCGCCAGTACGGCATCGAGCGCTACGGGGCACTGGTCGTCGAGAGCGACGGCCACCGTCGCGACATCTCGAACCCGTCGGAGGGGACGTTGGTGAGCGCCGTGCTCGCGGTCACGCGGCCCTCGCAACGCGTCGCGTACTTCTTGACGGGCCACGGCGAGCACGCGCCGACCGACAGCGACCGCAAGCTCGGGTGCTCGAGCGCGGCCCGCGCCCTCGAGGAGGACCTCTTCGTGGTGCGCGAGCTGCCGCTCGTCGGCCCCGACGGCGTGCCGGCGGACGCGACGGCGGTCGTGGTCGCGGGGCCGCGCAAAGACTTGCTGCCGGACGAAGCGAAGAGGCTCGACGCCTATCTCGATCGCGGCGGGGCGTTACTCTTGCTCGTCGATCCGGAGAGCCCGCCGTCGTTCGCGGCGATCGCCGCGCGTCGCGGCATCACGCCGCTCGACGCGGTGGTGGTCGATCCGGAGCGCCGGCTGGCGGCCGGCGAAGGCGTCACGATCCTGGTCTCCGGCCTGACGTCGTCCTTTCTCGTGAGCGGCACGCTCGAGGCGCCGCCTGTCTTCTCGCGCGCGCGGCCGCTGGAGCTCGCGACCGGCAGCAGTCCGACCGCGATCGGATTCCTCCAGAGCGGCGCCGCGAGCTACGCCGTCCCCGCCGGCCAGCCGCTCGACGCGGCCACCGGCCCCGGACGGGCGCAAGTCGTGGGGGCGGCGGTCGTCCTGCCGACCCGGGACGGCGCGAAGCCCGGGCGGCTCATCGTCTTCGGCGACGCCGACTTCGCGACCAACGCGTTCGTCGACTATCTCGGCAACCGCGATCTGCTGGTGAACTCCGTCAACTGGCTCGCTCGTGAGGAGTCGTTGATCGCGGCCCGCGCGCAGCAAAAGGAGGCGGGACGGGAGCAGTTCTTCGTCACCGAGACGCAGGGGCGGATGGCGTTCTGGCTCGCCGCGGTCGCGCAGCCCGCGATCTTCTTCGCGTTCGCGATCTACGTCTTCGTCCGCAGGCGGCTCGCGTGAGCTGGCGCGCCGTCGGCGTCATCTACGCCGTCTTCGCGCTGCTGGTGGCGTTCGTGCTGCGCTTCGAGCGCGAGCCCGCCGTCGAGCCGCCAACGCCGGACGCGGCGCCCGCACGTTCGCTCCTCGGGGTCGAGCCGAGCGCCGTCCGCGCGGTCACCTTCCTGCGCGGCGGGGCCCGCGTCCGCGCCGAGCGCGGCGACGGCCGCTGGCGCGTGGTCGAGCCGGCGGGAGCGGCCGTTCCCTCCGACCTCGTCGACGCCGCGGTCGCGACGCTCACCGCCGGGCAGGTGTCGGAGGTCGTCGCCGACGACACACGCGGCGCCGGTCTCTCGGCTTTCGGACTCGGGACGCCGAGCTCGACGATCGTCGTGACGACGGAAGGCGAGGGCGGAAGCCGCGAGGTGACCGTCCTCTTCGGCGACCCGAACCCGACGCGGACCGCCGTCTACGCGCGGCTCGCCGGCGACCCGCGCGCGTATCTCGTCGGCTTGAACGTGCGGTACTACGAGGACCTGATCTTCGAGGCCGCAGCGTCGCGACCGGGCTGATCCTCGTCCGGCGCGCTGCGCAGCGGCGTCCGCGCGCCGGCGCCGCCGTCGGCGGTGCCGCGACGGAGACGAGCGCCCGTGGCGTCGACGCCGCCGCGACCGAGATCCGCGCCGTCCGTCTCGCTGGCGGCACGCGGCAGGCGCGCGAAGCGCCCGAGGAACAGCGTGCGCCCCTCGGCGCGGTACTTCCGGGCGAACGCGGTGTCGAGCCCGGGATGGTCGTCGCCGAAGGGCAGCGCGGCGAACTCGCCGCTCTCGCGGATCACCGCGTCGATCGTCGCCATGTAGTCGCCGACGTCGGTCGCGACGGAGAGCTCGCCGCCGTCGACGAGCGTCCGCGCGACGAGGCGTACGAACGCCGGCGAGAAGATACGACGGCGTGCATGGCGGCGCTTCGGCCAGGGATCGGGAAAGTACACGTGGTACGCGCCCAACGACGCCGCCGGGACCATGGCGAGAACGCAGGTTGCGTCGGCGCCCAGCGTCCGCACGTTCGCGAGGCCGAGTCGCGCCACGCGCGCGGCGAGGCGCTCCGCCTTGCGGGGCGCGCGCTCGATGCCCAGCAGGTTGCCCCGCGGCGCCGCGACGGCACGGGTCAGGAGAAACGTGCCGTCGCCGCTGCCGATCTCGATCTCGACCGGCGCGTCGTTGCCGAAGATCGCGCGCCAAAAGGCATTGCCCTGCGGACGGTCGGCGGCGGGTGCGGTGCTCATCGCACGTACGGCGAGCGTTGCGGGCGCAGCACGATCTCCGCACAGGCCGCCGTCGAGCTGGTGCGGAGCACGAACAGGACCGCGTCGGCGACGTCGTCCGAGCGCAGCATGCGCGCGCGGTCGATACGACGATTCGGCGGGATCAGCGCCGTGTCGACGAAGCCCGGCGAGATCACGGCGACGCGAATCCCGAGCTCGCGTACCTCCTCGAAGAGCGACTGCGCGAATCCGCGGACCCCGAACTTCGCGGCGCAGTACGCCGCCGCGCCGGCGCTGCCGCTCATCCCGGCGATCGACGCGATGAAGACGATCGCCGGCTCGCGCCGACGGCGCAGCTCGGGGAGCAGCCGGTGCGTGAGCAGCATCGGCGCGCGCAGGTTCAGGCGCAGCGTCGCGTCGACGCTCGCGATGGGCGCGCGCGCGAAGTCGCCGTGAGGCGGCGCGCCACCGGCGTTGTGGACGAGGATGTCGAGCCCGCCGAGCGCCGCGCGTACCCGGTCGACGAGCCCGGCGACCGCGTCGTCATCCATCAGGTCGGCGGCGAGCGCGTGCGCGCGGCCGCCGGCGCGCGTGATCTCGCCGACGACCGCGTCGAGCTCGTGGCCGGTGCGCGCCGTCACTGCGATCGTCGCGCCCGCGCGCGCGAGCGCCAGGGCGATCGCGCGACCGATGCCGCGGCCGCCGCCGGTGACGAGCGCGGTGCGCGCGTGAAGTGGACCGTCGCCCGTCACGACGGCGTTGCGTCTAGCACAGGGGGTGAGTACACTCCACGGCCTTCGTCACGCCCACGCGCGCCGTTCGACAGAGGAGGATCCGATGAAAGCCGCCGTATTGCACAATTTCCACGAGCCGCTCCGGGTGGAGGCCGTCGATCTGATGGAGCCGCAAGCGGGCGAGGTCCGTGTGAAGCTGGCGGCGAGCGGCGTCTGTCACAGCGACCTGCATGTCGTGAAGGGCGACCTGCCGATGCCGACACCGCTCATCCTCGGCCACGAGGGCGCGGGCATCGTCGACGCGGTCGGCCCGGGCGTGACCACGGTCCAGAAGGGCGACCACGTCGTGTTGTCGTGGGTCCCGTACTGCGGGAAGTGCTTCTTTTGCGGCCGCGGGGACTTCCATCTCTGCGAGGTCGCGGCGCAGGGTGCCTTCATGGGCGGGATGTACGACGGCAGCACGCGGTTCTCCTTGAACGGGACCGCCGTGCACCATTTTGCCGGCGTGTCGTCCTTCAGCGAGTACACGGTCGTCGCCGAGCACGGCGCGATTCCGATCCGCAAGGACGCCCCGCTCGACGCCGCGTGTCTCGTGGGCTGCGGCGTCATGACGGGCGTCGGCGCCGTCATCAACACGGCGAAGGTGGAGGCGGGAGCGTCGATGGTCGTCTTCGGCGCCGGCGGCGTCGGGCTGAACGTCATTCAAGGCGGCGCCCTCGTCGGCGCCGAGAAGATCATCGCGGTCGATCTCGTCGAGTCGAAGCTGAAGATGGCGGAGGAGTTCGGCGCCACGCATGCGGTCAATGCTGCGAAAGGCGACGCCGTCGATCAGGTGCGTGCGCTCACCGGCGGCCGCGGCGTCGACTACGCGTTCGAGGTGATCGGCAGCCCCGCCGTCGTGCTGCAAGCGTTCATGAGTCTCCGCCGCGGTGGCAGGGTGATCGTCGTCGGCGTCCCGCCGCTCACCGCGCAGATCTCCGTCCCCGGCTTTTCGCTGCCGCTCGAGGAGAAGGGAATCATCGGCTCCTGCTACGGCTCGGCGAAGATGCGCGCCGACATGCCGCGCCTCGTCGATCTCTTCATGGCGAAGAAGCTCAAGATCGACGAGCTGATCAGCAAGCGCATCGGCCTCGGCGACGTGAACCACGCGTTCGAGCAGATGGAGAAGGGCGAGGTCGCCCGCAGCGTTGTCGTGTTTTGATTGATCAGCCGGCGGCGCGGTGGTGGGACGGGGCGTCGGGGTGCGCCAGGGCGGTGTGCGCGGTCGGAGCGACTTTCCAGACCGCGTGATTGCGGCCGCGGAGGACGTCGAGGCGGCCGAGGACGCGCGCGGTCACCTCGAGGAGCACGGTCACGCCGCAGGTAACGATGCTCGGACCACCCGGCGCGCGGAGACGGCGGGCGGCGAGCCTCACGAGGCGGCGCGTCGGCAGGGTCGCGACGCGATATCCGGTCTGCGCCCGCAACGTGTAATGGCCGGCGGCGTTGCGCCGCCGTTGCGACAGATATTCCCCGAGCGTGTCGGGACCGCGATTCACGACGATCGCTTCCGGCACGTACTTGAGCGTGTGGCCGGCGGCCGTGACCATGGCCTCGATCGTCGCCTCGTCGAGGACGCTCTCCGGCGGCAGACGCGGGACGAGCGCCGCGCGTACCGCGATCGCCTCTCCGAGCTTCGGGGCGACCGTCGCCACGTCGTGATGGAGCTCCCAGAGGAGGGTATCGACACGACCCATGAGCGTCCGCGCGTCGTTGCTCGGTACCGGCCGGCCGCCGCACATGCCGACGTTCGGGTCGGCAGCGAGCGCCCGCAAAACGGTATCGAGGAACCCGGGACTCAGCAGCACGTCGGCGCTGGCGATCAACAGCACGTCGGCGTCGGGGTCGCGGATCTCGAGGTAGCGATCGACGGCCGCCGCCTTTCCCGCGCGCACCGGCTCGGTGACGACCCGGACGCGGCCGTCGTGACGCGCGACCTCGGCGACGCGCGCCGCCGTCGCGTCGGTACAGCCGCTCGCGACGACGACGACCTCGCTCACGATGCCGAGCGGGGTCTGCTGCGCGAGGAGCGACGCCAACATGTGCGCCACGTTCCGCTCCTCGTTGTACGCAGGGACGACGGCACTCACCCGGTACTGCGCCCCCTCGTGCACATCCGACCCCGCCGTCATGTTGGCAGAGTATATGGAGCGGCGCGTCGCTCGGACAAGCCGCCGCCCGCCGATGTACGAGGGAGCGAAATCGATGGGCGCGCTCACCCGCGCGGCAGCTTCAGCACCCGCTCGCCGATGATGTTGCGCTGCACCTCGGAGGTACCGCCACCGATCGTGAACGCGCGCACGGCGAGGATGCGCCGCAGCCACTTCGTCGTCTCGTCGCCGGCGCCGCTGCGGCGGTCGATCAGTCCTGCCTCGCCGATGAGCTCGCTCGCGAGCTCGACGATGCGGAGGTTCAGCTCGGTGCCGAAGAGCTTCGCGACCGACGCTTCGGGACCGGGCGGCTCGCCGCGGATCCGGCGTGTGACTTGGCGATATTGCGTGCAGCGGAGCGCCGCGGCCTCGGTCGCGAGCCGCGCCAGGCGCTCGCGCACGTAGCCGTCCTCGATCGCGGGACGACCGTGCAACGTGCGGCGCCGCGCCAACGTCGTGAGCTCGCGGATGAGACGGTCGAACGAGTACACGGCGCCGAGGCCGACGCGCTCGAACTGGAGCGTCGTCATCGCGACTTGCCAGCCTTCGTTCTCGCGGCCGACGAGGTTCGCCTTCGGGACGCGCACGTCCTCGAAGAACACCTCGTTGAACTCGGCGTCGCCGGTGATCTGTACGAGCGGCCGCACGGTGATCCCCGGGCTGCGCATGTCGACCAGCAGATACGAGATGCCGAGGTGCTTTCGTGCCGTCGGGTCGGTGCGGCAGAGGAGGATGCACCAGTGGGCGCGGTGGGCGAGGCTCGTCCACACCTTCTGCCCGTTCACGACGTAGTCGTCGCCGTCGGCGACGGCGCGCGTCTGCAGCGCGGCGAGATCGGAGCCGGCGTTCGGCTCCGAGTAGCCTTGACACCAGATCTCCTCGGCCGAGAGCATCGTCGGGATGAAGCGGCGCTTCTGCGCCTCGGTGCCCCACTGCATGAGCGTCGGGCCGACCATCATGATGCCGATCGGGTTGATCGGGGCAGGAGCGTTGGCGCGGCCCATCTCCTCGGCGTAGACGAGCTGCTGGAGGAGCGTCGCGCCGCGTCCGCCGTACTCGCGCGGCCAGTGGATGCCGACCCACTTGCCGGCGTGCATCGCCCGGTGCCACGCGAGGAGCTTCTCGAAGCGCGCGTCGGGGTCCTGCTCCTCGTCGAGCTCACCCGGCGCGAAGTGGCGCGGTAGGTGCTCGGCGAGCCAGGCGCGCAACTCGGCCCGGAAGGTTTCCTCCTCCGGCGAGTAGCGGAAGTCCATGCTGGCCGGAGCGGGTGCCCGCTCAGTCGCCCTTCACGCGCGACATGTACGTGCCGCCGTCGGTGTCGACGCGAATCAGGTCGCCGGTCTCGACGAAGTTCGGAACCGGGACGATGAGGCCGGTCTCCGTCGTCGCCGGCTTCAGCACGTTGGTGACCGTCGCGGTCTTGAGGCCCGGGGCGGTGTCGGTAACGCGCAGATCGACGGTCTTCGGTGGCGTGACGCCGATCGGTTGGCCTTCGTACCAGTCGACGGTCACGCGCGTGTTCGGGAGCAGATAGGAGACGACGTCTCCGAGCATCTCACGGCCGAGGTGGGTCTGCTCGAACGAGTCCGTATTCATGAAGTGGAAGTCGTCGCCGTCGGCGTACAAGAACTCCATCTGCTGCTGATCGAGGCTGACGCGGTCGACCTTGTCTTCCGAGCGGAACCGGTTCTCGGTCTGCGTTCCCGAGCGCACGCCGCGCATCTTCGTCTGCACCATGCCGCGCCAGTTGCCCGGCGTGACGTGGGTGACGGCCATGATGCGATACAGATCGTTCTGGTAGTTGATCAGCATGCCGACGCGGAGCTGCGTTGCGGGAATCAGCATCGCGTCGGGCTCAGGCGAGGATCGCCGCGAGGTGCTCGGCGAGACGCGGCGCGGTCGGCGTCGGCTTCACGAACTTGTCGACGACGGCGCGCGTGCCCTGGATGCGCAGGCGCGTGAAGATGTTGTCGAACGTGCGCTCGAGATCGGCGCCGAGCGCCTCGCGCACCGACGTCGGCAGGTCCCACATCTGGCGCTTGAACGGCCCGAGCGCCTGCTTGCGCGTCTTGTAGTAGAACTGCTGGTCCGACATGCCCGGCTTGCGCTCGTCGGCGTGGGCTTTCGCGAGGTGTGCGTACATCGCGTCGCGCAGCTCCCTCGGGAACTGCGGGTGATCGTAGATCAGATTCTGAAAGCCGGTCGCGAGGTGGATTTCGGCGGTCTCGACCTCGGGGAACTTGCCGAACAGGTCCTCGGGCAAGGTCGACGCGCCGTGCTGGACCGCGCCGGCCATACCGTATTCCTTGCGGGCGATGATCGAGAGCTCGCGTAGTGTATCGAAGTCGACGGCGACCTTGGCAACGGTGCCGTCGGGAAGCGGAATGCCGCCGTGCGAGGTGCCGGTCTGGACGCTGATCTTGCTGATGCCCTCGGAGCCGGGGGCGATCTCGTCGAGGTGCTTGCGGTACCCCCGCATGTAGGCGCGCAGCTCTTCGACCGTGCTGTTCTTGCCGCCGACCTCACCGATCTCGCCGCCGATCGAGATCTTCACGCCTGCCGGCGCATGCTTGTGGACGTGCGCCGTCAGCTCGGCGGCGATACGGCAGTTGTCTACCTGCTGCTCGTCGAGCGTCGGGCGCTCGAGCACGACGAGCGTCGAGCTGTCGATGTCGATGTTGAGGAAGCCGGCCGCGAGCGCCTCCTCGATGAGCGCGCGGAGCGCGGCGAGCTCCTTCTCGCGGTCGCCCTTGTAATAGGCCGACGCGCTCACTTGGAAGTGATCGCCTTGAATGAAGAGCGGGCCGCGAAAGTCCTCGCGGATGGCGGCGGCGATCACCGCCGCGGAGTATTCGGGCGGCCGTTGCTCGGTGTAGCGGATCTCGGACCGTGCGATCTCGAAGACGACCGCCGACGCGTCGAGCTTCTTCGCCGCACGGCACGCCGCGCGCGCGACGTCGTAGGTGAGCGTCCGAATGTTGATCGCCGGCACCGTGAACCCGCCGCATTCTCCGCGGCCGCGCGCCCTATAGAGCGGCAGAATCGACGCCGACGTGATGCCGACCGCTTCACCCGCCTTGCGCAGGAGCCAGCGACCGGCATCGCGGACCTCGGCTTTCTCGGCGAAGATCGCGTGGCGTGCGAGCGCCGCCGCGACATTCGTCCGCAGGCGCGCCGGATCCTTGACGGTCACCGCGCCCGTGCGATCGATCTGCACGACGCCCTGAATCGTGCTCCGTAGGCTCTGCTCGTCGAACATGGGGTCCTCCTGAAGAGATTGACACGCGCAGGGCGCGACGCGCGCACTATAAACGTCGCCCGCGCGGGTCGGCAAGTCGGCATTCCATTCCATTTCGCCCCCGTGCGCGCGGCCGCTGCGCGGCCGTCTCGTTAGGGTGCGGCGGCTCCGGCGGGGATCGCGAGCGCGACCCAGACGATCCACGCGGCGAGGGCGAGGTTGACGATCGAGCCGGCGCGCATGCGCCGCACCATGCTCGCGAGCCGCTCCGGCGGTACCGGATCGCCCCACTCCACGGCGCGGACGATCCGATGGGCGAGGCCGAACGCGACGTACGTCACGCCGTTGATGAAGAAGAACGCGAGGACGAGCTTCAGCGTGAGCGGCTCGCCGATACGGGTGAAGAACTCGCCCCGCAACCGGGCCTTGTACGCGGTCAGACTGAAGGCGCCCGTCATCACGAGCACGCCGAGAACGCCGATCAACAGCGGGTTCAAACGCCGCAGCATGGCGGCGAGCACGCGCAAGCGCTCCTCGTGCGACTCGATGCGCTCGACGGTGGGCAGCATCACCAGCACGAATGCCAACGTCGCGCCGAAATAGGCAGCGAGGCTGGTCAGATGCAGCCAGAGCGTCACCCTAGCCATGGACCTTCACCTTGACTTGGCAAATCGGGCCACGATAGGTCTTTCGCATATCGGAGACGCCGCCGACGAGCGATTCGGCACGGCCGCGGCGGGGCGCGAATTATGCGTGCGACCGGAAGGTCGGTCAAACGCGACGCCGCGCATGATCTTCCCGCCGCTGCTATGATCGGCGGTTCCCGATAGAGGTACGAGACATGCTGCATCCCGACGACAAGACGTTCCGCGAAGGGATCGCCGGCCACGCCGGCCGCGTCGATCAATTCCGCGCCGGTACGATCACGCCCGAAGAGTTTCGCCCGATGCGGCTCAGCTACGGGCTGTATTACCAGCTCGACCACACGAGTCACATGCAACGGATCAAGATTCCGGGCGGCATGCTGACGGCGGCCCAGATGAACCGCCTGAACGACGTCGCCGACCGCTGCGGCCGCGGCGTCGCGCACGTCACCACGCGCCAAGACATCCAGATCCACTGGGTGCCGCTCGAGGACGTGCGCTCGATCTACGAGCAGCTGCACGAGGTCGGCATCACGACGCGCGGCGCCTGCTCGGACAGCATCCGCAACGTCACCGCGTGCCCGCACAGCGGCCTCCTCGCGATCGAGCCGTTCGACGTGGGCCCGTACGCGGAGCTGATCAACGACTACTTTCTCTTCAATCCGCTGAATCTCACGTTGCCGCGCAAGTTCAAGATCGCGATCAGCAACTGTCCACGCGACTGCGCGCAAGGCGCGATCAACGACATCGGATTCTACGCGCACGTCCGCGGCGAGGGCGGCCGGAGCGAGCACGGGTTCGCGGTCCACGTCGCCGGCGGCCTCGGCGCGCAGGCGTTTCTCGCCAAGCGCATCCGCGACTTCGTGCCGGCCGACGACATCCTCATCTTCTGCGAGGCGATCGTGCGCCTGCAGCATCGTCTCGGCGAGCGCAAGAACCGCAACCGCGCGCGCATGAAGTATCTCATGAAGAAGCTCGGCGAGGCGCGCTTCGGCGCCGCGCTCGACGCCGAGATCGCGCGTGTCGAAGCGACACGCGGCGACGACCTTCGCCGCGAGACACGCGCGTACGTCGCGGCCTACCGCGTGCCCGCCCCCCGCACCGCGGCGGCGCCCGCCGTCGCGACGAACGGCGGACCCGGGTATGCCCTCTGGCGCGCCACGAACGTCGCCGCGCAGCGGGACGCGGGATACTTCTGCGTCACCGTCACCGTGCCGCTCGGCGATTACACGAGCGCGCAAGGGCGCGCGCTCGCCGCACTGTCGGAGCAGCTCGGCAACGGCACGTTGCGCACCACGAACGAGCAGAACGTCGTCCTGCCGTTCGTGAGCGGCGCGTCGCTGCCGGCGCTCTACCACCGGCTGGAGGAGATCGGGCTCGCCGAGCCATGCGCGAACCACCTGAGCGACGTCGTCTCGTGCCCCGGTGCCGACTACTGCAGTCTCGCGATCACGCGCTCCATGGGCATGGCGGAACGTATTCGCGATCATCTCGGCGTCGTCGGCCTCGAGGCGGCTGAGCTCGGCGAGCTGCGCGTGAAGATCAGCGGCTGCCCGAATTCCTGCGGCCAGCATCACGTCGGCGACATCGGGCTCACGGGTCTGCTCATCAAGGGAACGGACGGCGTGGAGCGCCCGCACTACTCGATCCTCGTCGGCGGCGCCGTCGGCGAGGAGGGTGCGAGTTTCGGCCAGCGTCTCGCCGGCCGCTACCCGGAGGAGCTCGCGCCGGAGGCGATCGTCGCCGTCGCGCACTGCTATCAAGCGGAGCGCAATCCTGGTGAGTCGTTCGCGCACTTCGTGCGCCGTGTCGGGCTCGAGCGCCTGAGCGCAGCCGCGCACGCGGCGGTGCACGACGGCGTCCGGTGAGCGACGGCGCCAGTCGCGACGACGGCGACATTCCCGCGGACGATCCCCGCGCCCGGTTTTACGTCGGCACGATCGTGCGGCTGCATCCCGGCAGTCGAAGCGGGGTCGTGCGCACGGGCAGCGGCCGCGAGGTCCCGTTCGTCGTGATGGGCGTCCGGTTTCTCGGCGACGGCAGCTTCGGCGCGCTGCGTGAGGGGATGCAAGTCGGGGTCGACGTCGGATGGACGTCGCGCGGCGTGCGCGTCACGACGATTCGGATCCTCGACTGAAGGCGTCGCCGCGTGACCGCCGGGGTCGACGCTACAGCGGGAGCGACGTCCGGTAGAGGAGGAAGCGGCCGAGGAACTCGCCGACGACGCTCGTGAGCACTGCGACGTAGAAGAGACCGGTCGCCGCCATCGTCTGCGGGATCTGCAAGGTGCGCCAGATCATCCATGCGAGGCCGAGCGCCGGCAGCGGTCCGAGGCCGAGGCGCGTCCACAGGAGCGCGCGGTGCTCGTGCCAGAGATCGCCGAGCGCCGCCGCGGTCGCGCTGCCGCCGCCGAGATGGAGGAGCACGAGCGACAGCATCAAGGTGACGAGTTGAACGACGAGGCTCGTGCGGTAGAGACGCCACACGTGCACGAACGGCGCGAGCGGCATGCCGACGTCGATGAGATACCAATGGCCGAGCAGCATCCCGCTCGCGGTCGCGCCGAGGAGGAGCGCCGAGACGAGGGAGCTCGCCGGATAGAGCCCCCACTCGAGCGACCACCCGGGAGCCGGCGAGAAGCCGACCGCGCTCACGATCAGCGCCAGCGTGCCCGCCGTGAGCGTCGCGAGATACGCGCGCGCGCGGCGGCGATACGGATCGCCCCAGAGCGATGCGACGTAGACCGCCGCGGCGAGGGCGAAGACGGTCCACAGTACGGCTTCTGCCGGATGCGGGCCGCCGGGCCCGTGCGGCCGCCACAACAACGAGAGTTCCCCGACGCTGATGCAGAGGCCGCTCGCGAGAAACACCGCGCCACTCGACTTGTAGAAGCCTCGCTCGATATCGTGGAACGGAAGTCGCCCGAGGGCGAAGAAGCCGCCGACGGCGAGCTGTCCGAAGACCAGGAGGAAGCAGTGTGCGAACGCCGCCACGTCGCGCGATGGTAAACGAGCGCGGTCGATCCGACAACGAAGCGACCTTCCGGTGACCCAGTTCCGACCGAGTAGATCCACCCAGCACCGACCCGGCATGGACCGCCGCGGTGGCACGGTGCGCGGAACCGGTGTCTTGCGGCATGCGGTGGTGGCGCTCGCGGTCGCGCTCGCCGCCTGCCGCGCGCCGGTCCCCGACGAGGTCGAGATGCAGGTGCGCAACGTCGGTTTCGATCAGGCGTCGGGATCGCCGGTGGTGATCTTGCACTCGCCGAGCGAGCAGCGGTTGCTGCCGATTTGGGTCGGGCCGGCGGAGGCGCAGTCGATCGCGATGCAGATGCAGAAGGTGACGCCGCCACGGCCGCTCACGCACGACCTCATGAAGCAGATCCTCGACGGCACCGGTGTCGCCCTCCGTCGGGTGCGCATCACGGCACTCGAATCGCAGACGTTCTTCGCGAAGCTCGTCCTCGAACAATCGGGCCGCGAGATCGAGGTCGACAGTCGGCCGAGCGATGCGATCGCGCTCGCGCTGCGCGCGCCGTGTCCGATCTTCGTGAGCCGTGCGCTGCTCGCCAGCGACGCGGCGATCACGCTCCACGGCGAAGGGGAGGCGGGCGTCGCGAAGCTGTGGGGCATCACCGTCCAGGACCTCGAGCCGGCGGTGGCGGAGTCGCTCGGCAGCGCGGACGTCGCCGGCGTGCTGGTGTCCGACGCGGGCGCGGCGGGCGTCGCCGACGGGCTACGCCGCGGCGACGTCATCGTCCGCGTCGACGAGACGGCGGTGCCCGACGTCGCAACGTTGCGGGCGCTCGCAGAGGCGCGCCGCGACGTGGCGCACCGTCTCGAGGTGCGCCGTGGCCAGACACGCGTCATCGTGCGTCTGACCGCGACTGGCGCGGTTGAAAAGTAGCAGGCCCTATAATAGACCTCGCGGTTTAGATGGAGGACCGGGCGCGGATCCTGGAGGATCGAGTCGAGGACCTGACGCGCGCGATTGCCCAGACGATCAACGACGCGGTGTTGCCGGAGCGGCCGGCGATCCGCGCCGAGCTCAAAGAGTTCGCGATCAACCTATTGCAGGAGTCGATCATCGCTCCGGAGCCGGTCGCCATGGCGACCGTCGGGAGCGAGAAGGCGCCGTTCAATCCACTCGCGATGGGCATCCCCCTCTTGTTCGCGGGTGGGGTGCTGATCTTTCTCTTTCCACCGGTGGGCATGATGCTGTTCGCGGGCTCGGTGGTGATGATCGGATGGGGACTCGTGGTGTCGGTGGTGAGACGACGGTAACCGGGGAAGCGCGACTCGATCGTTCGGGCAGGGTACGGTTGATTCGCTCTCCGGTCCCTCCAAGATTGCAGCAGCGACACAGCGGAGACGTAGCGGTATGGCGAAGGCCGAGAAGCAGGTCACGGAAGCCGATCTGAAGGCGCTCGAGGAGCGACGCCGCGCCGAACAGGTGCGCGAGCGCGCGAAGCGCGAGCGCGAAAAGGCCCAGCTCGGCACGCTCTGGTCGCGGCGCGACTTCATGGGCCGGCTCGGCTGGGGAGTCTTCAGTGTCTTCACCGGCATCACGCTCCTCGGCTTCATGCGCTCGGCGTTCCCACGCGTCCTCTTCCAGCCGCCGACGAGCTTCAAAGCTGGGTTCCCGAGGGATTTCACGGTCGGCGAGATCAGCGAGAAGTTCAAGAAGGACTTCCGCGTCTGGATCATTCGCACCGAGGAGGGGTTCTACGCGCTCTTCGCCAAGTGCACGCACCTCGGCTGCACACCGCGCTGGCTCGCGGCCGAGACCAAATTCAAGTGTCCGTGTCACGGCAGCGGCTTCTACAAGACCGGGATCAACTTCGAGGGACCGGCGCCGCGACCGCTCGAGCGGCTCCGCATCACGCTCGCGGAGGACGGCCAGATCGTCATCGACAAGGGCGTGAAGTATCTCTACGAAAAGGGCGACTGGACGAAACCGGGCGCCTTTCTCAAGTACACCGCCTAGGGAGCCTCACATGGCGTGGGAAGACATCAAGCGACAGATCACCGAGTCGGACGTCTGGCAGTCGATGTTCCGGCACGGCTACGAGGACACGCCCCGCAACCGCATCCTCATGGTGTCGGGCAACGTCTGGCTGCATCTCCATCCGTCGAAAGTGCGCCGGCACGCGGTGCGGATGCGCTTCACCTGGTGCATGGGCGGCATCACGTTCCTGATGTTCCTGGTGACGACCGTCACCGGTGTCTATCTCATGTTTTACTACCGGCCCACGGCCGAATACGCGTACGCCGACATGAAGTATCTCGAGTTCGACATGCCGTTCGGGATGCTCATGCGGAACATGCA
>VBKW01000443.1:0-1776 GCA_005879405.1 Deltaproteobacteria bacterium | reverse complement strand
TGGGTCGTCGGCGTCATTCTTCTCGTGCTGACGCTGCTCCTGAGCTTCACCGGCTATCTCCTGCCGTGGGACCAGCTGTCGATCTGGGCGGTGACGGTCGGTTCGAACATGGCGCGCGCGACACCCTTCTTGGGCCATGAAGGTCCGGGGCACGAGCTCATGGGGGTGAACCCGATCTACGACGCGCGCGCGTTTCTCTTCGGGGGCGGCGAGATCGGCCCGCACACGCTGCTCCGCTTCTACATCCTGCACTGCATCTTCTTCCCGCTGATCACGAGCCTCTTGCTCGCCGTACACTTCTGGCGCATTCGCCGCGACGGCTTTTCGGGTCCGCCGCTCTGAGGAATCGACGATGCGCGTGCTCGTCCTGCCGATCGCGTTCGGCATCATTATCTGGCTGCTGTACCTGGCCGCCAAGCCGCGAGGAGAGTGACGATGGCGGAAGAAGGAGCCGCACTGCGCGCCGTTCCGAAGCAGATCGAGGTGCCGATCCGCAAGGCCGTCGGCCCCGGCGACGACAAGATTCACACCTGGCCGCATCTCGTCCGCGCCGAGTTCATCTGCGCGATCCTCGTGATGGTGGTGCTGATCGTGTGGTCGCTGCTGTCGGATGCGCCGCTCGAAGAGCCGGCGAACCCGACGAAGACGCCGAATCCGTCGAAGGCCCCGTGGTACTTCCTCGGCCTCCAGGAGATGCTCGTCTTCTTCGACCCGTGGCACGCGGGTGTCGTGCTGCCGAGCTTCATCATCATCGGCTTGATGGTGCTGCCGTTCCTCGACATCAATCCGAAGGGGAACGGCTACTACTGCTTCAACGACCGCAAGTACGAGATCATGACCTTCTTCCTCGGCTTCCACATCCTGTGGGTGTCGCTGATCATCATCGGCACGTTCCTGCGCGGCCCGGGATGGAACTGGTTCTGGTTCTGGGAGCCGTGGGACGTCCACAAGGTCGAAGCGCTGACGTCGGTGAACCTGCCGTACATGCTCGGCGTACGGAATCCGACGCTCGATTTTCTCGTCGGCGGCGCACTGGTGATCGGTTTCTTCGTCGGCGGCGCGGGGCTCATGTACTGGTGGATTGTCCGCCTCAAAGGGCGTGAGTTCATGCGACGGTGGGGCGCGGTGCGTTTCGGGATCGTCGCGTTCCTCTTTCTCAACATGTGGGCCGTCGTTCTGAAGATGCTGATGCGCCACCTCTTCGCGATCAAGTACATTTGGGTGACGCCTTGGGTGAACATCTGACGGCGCGGGTGGAGTGGTCTTCTATTTTGCCAAGCTGCTCGAGCTGATCGGGTTTGCGCACGTGGGGTACGCGCTCTTCATCGGGCTCACGCAGGAGAACTCCATGGGTCCGGAAATGAACCTCCTGATGCTCGGTGCGCTCTTTTTCGTGCTCGGACGGCTGCTCGAGCGCAAGGCGGCGACGTGAAGGATCGACATGGCGCGGCGTGATACCGAGATCGACGAGGAGAAGAAGTCCCGCAGCGTGCTGTTCCTGCTGTCGGCGGTCGCGCTCCTCGTGACGGGCATCTGGGCGGTGTGGAACGACAACATCTCGCGCCGCCCGTGGAAGCTCTTCCAGTACGAGTTCCACAACCTCGAGTACCAGCGCGCGCAGGACGCGCTCGCGGCCGAGCAAGCGCGGCTCGAGGCTGATCCACAATACCAGGATCTGCAAAAGCAGCTCGCCGCCGCGCGCAAGAGTCTTACGGAGGGCGAGACCGCGAAGCAGATCGCCGATCGCCAGGCGCAGCTCGCCGCCCTCGACAAGCG
>VBKW01000442.1 GCA_005879405.1 Deltaproteobacteria bacterium | reverse complement strand
CGGGCGAGCGGCGCCGTCCGCGTCGCCCCAGATCGCCCACAAGGCGGGTAAGATCGCGCCCGAGGCGGCCGCCGCGGGCCCCGCGGTCGCCGCCGTCAGCAGGACGATGCGGCAGAGGTACTCGCCGAGCCCCGTGTGCATGCCGACGTACGCGAGACCGTCCGTCGAGCGGATGAATACCCAGAAGCCCGCGAGCGTGGTGATCGCGCAGGCGGCAAGCGCCCCGCTCGCGACGGCGCGAGCGGAGAAGCGGCGCAGAAGGAGCGCGGCGACGGCGGCGCCGAGCGCGAGCCCGGCGACGACGACGAGCGTCACCGCGGTGAAGGAGTACACCGAGTTGTGCAGCACCTGCGCGAAGAACCGCACCCACAGCACTTCGAGGCCGAGTCCGAGCGCGCCGCTGGCCGCCGCGACGAGGTACAGCCGGGCGCGCGAGGCATCGTCGGGCTCGGCGCGAGCGGTTCGGAGGGCACGACCACCTGCCGACGCGGCTTGGCGCTCCGGTCGGCTGGACGCCGCAGCGGGCTCCTTCGGCGCCCGTTGCGGTGAAGACGTGGGTACGGACGCCGCGACCGTTCGTAGGTCCACCGCGTGCGCGACGGAGAACGCGAGAAGCCCCGCCGTCGCGCTCGCCGCCGCGGCGACGCCGTAGCTCGCCAGCACGCCGATCGCGGCCGGAAGTCCAAAGCCGGCGGCGGCGATCCCGAGCATCGCACCGACCGTATTCAGCGCGTACAGCAGCGCCGCGCGCCAGCGCAGCGTGCCGCGCGGCGCCAGCGCTTGGCCGATCGCCGGCAGCGTCGCGCCGAAGCAGAGCGTCGCGGGCACGATCGCGATCGCAATCGCGACGAAGGCGCTGCCCGGCAGAATCGCGAGCGTGTGCTGCGCGGCGTCGCTGCGCAGGCTCGTGAAGACGACCACCGACCACGCGGCGCCCGCCGCGGCCGCGAACTCGAGGCGCGCGTAGCGCCGCGCCGGGCGTGCAGTCGGCCGTGCGGCCGCCGCGGCGCCGAGCGCGAGCCCGGCGAAGTAGCAGGCGAGCACGGCGGCCGTGGTGCTTGCGGTGCCGCCGAGTACGAGCGCGGCGGACCGCATCCAGAGCATCTCGAGCGCGAGCGCCGCGGCGCCCGACAGGAGATAGCAGGTCCACAACACGACGCTCACGTGGCACGCCGGCGACGCGCCCCGACGCGCATGACGTTGCCGACCGCGACGACCATGAGCACGGCGCTCGCGAGCGCGACCTCCGCCGGTCCGAGCGGCAAATCGAAGCGGTACGCGCAGTAGAAACCCGCGAACGCAGTTGCGCCGCCGATCAGCGAGGCGGCGATCGAGAACGTGAGCATACGGCGCGTGACGAGGCGGGCGGTGATCGGCGGGATGACGAGAAAGCCGAACGTGACGAGCGGCCCCGCCGTCATGACGCCGATCGCGATCGTCGCGCCGATCGTCAAGTAGAGCAGCGCGTCCCAGAGCGTGACGCGCATACCGAGAACCGTCGCCATGTCGCGATCGAAGGACACCAGCAGCAGCTGCTTGCGGAACGCGAAGAGGAGCACGACGACGGGGCAAAGGACGTAGAACATCAGGTGAAGGCTAGTCTCGTTGGCGGCCAGGATTTCGCCCTTGAGCAGATTCACCATCTGCGCCTCGCCATGTGGATCGCGCGCCAAGATCAGGATCGTCGTCGCCGCGGCGATCGCATACGTCGTACCGATGCGCGCCTCGATCATCTCCCGGCCTGTGCGCTCGAGGCCGACCAGAAGCAGCAGCGCCAGCAGCGTGAAGCCGAACGAGCCGACCATCGCCAGGGCCTGTTCGGGCGCCTCGCCGTGCTGGTGCGGGCCTACCAGCATCCGATAGAGCCAGAAGGAGAAGGCGATGCCCGCGGCCGAGACCTGCGGCAGCGCGACGCCGAAAAAAATCATGCGGCGCAGGACGAAGTAGACACCGACGAGCGGACAGACCAGGCCGACGAGCACGCTCGCGATCACGGCGTCGCGCAGAAGAAAGCTCGGGCTCAGGATCTCGAGGAGGGTGCTCAACCGCTGCCCGTTGGATTCCCTGCGAGCTCGGTCACGGGGGCGGAAACCGGAATCGCGTCGAGCGGCTCCTTTGTCGCACGTCCCTCGTCGATCCAGATCGCGGTATGCTCGCGGTTCAGCCGCGAGATCAGGTCGAGGATGGTCCGTTCGGCGGCGGCGTCGACGCCGGCTGTCGGCTCGTCGAGGAGAAGAACCTGGGGATCCACCGCGAGCGCGCGAGCGATCAGCACGCGCTGCTTCTGACCACCGGAAAGCGCCCAGAACGGCTGACTTGCGATGTGGAGTAACCCGACCTCGTCCAGACACGCCGTCGCCTTGACGCGCTCGCGCCGTCCCACCGGGCGAAGCGGAGGCAGGCGGGCGTAGGTGCCCATGAGCACCACCTCGAATGCGGTGAGCGGGAAGATCGGATCGAGGGTCTCCCGCTGCGGTACGTACCCGGGTGGGCT
>VBKW01000441.1 GCA_005879405.1 Deltaproteobacteria bacterium | reverse complement strand
GGGAAGTACCTCGCGACGCTCGTGAAAAATGCGCTGCATTGCCACGTGAAGGCGGCCGACCGTGGCTTCCGACTCGCCGACCCGCCATTTGACGAGGAGACTTGCGAGGCGACGGCGCTCGCGAAGTTCGACGCGCGGAGCGCGCGTCTCGCCGCGACCGGCTCGTGCCCGGCGTGCCTCGATGCGCCGTCGCAGCACGCGCTCGCGGCGGGGTGGCTCGCCCGCCTCGATGCCGACAACGCGAGCGTCTATCCGTGCGCCGACGATGTCCTCCACCCGGGGGCCGCGCGCCTCGACCGGCCGACGCTCATGGCCCTCGGCGTGCAGCTGCCGATCACGGGCGACGACAACCATGACGCGACGGTTACCGTCCGCTACCGCGTCACCGGCGATCCCACCTGGCACACGGCGCCGCCGCTCTTCCGTGTCCGTCCTGAAGCGGTCGTCGGGCGGCTCGTCCCCGAGCAGTTCGCGGGCAGCATCCTCGACCTCCGGCCGGCGACGTCGTACGACATCGAACTGCAAGCGACCGACGCCGACGGTGCCGTCGATCAGACAATCATGCTCAGCGGCACGACGCGCGCCGTTCCCGGTGATCCGGCGTCGCCGAACCCGGTCGCCGTGAGCGACACGGCCGGGCTGAACGCGGCCCTCGCGGCCGCCGCACCTGGCGACGTGATCACGCTCGCCGACGGCGTCTATGCGGGACCCTTCGTCCTCGACGCGAGCGGCACCGCGGCGAATCCGATCGTGCTGCGCGGCACGTCGATGGACGGCACCGTGCTCGACGGCGGCGACTGCATGAGCTGCAACGTGCTCGAGGTCTACGGCAGCGACGTGCACGTCGAGCGGCTGACGCTCCGCCACGCCAATCGCGCGCTCCGCTTCCAGACGGCGGGCGCGGTGCGCAACGTCGTCCGCCGCGTCCACGCGCAGGACACCCGTCTCGGCTTCGGCTCGCGCGAGGATCAGCAGGACTTCTACCTCTGCGACAACGTCCTCGAAGGGCGGCTCGTCTGGCCGCACGTCTACTTCGACGACGGCGGCGCGCACGCCGACGACGACGGGATCGCCGTCGAGGGCGACGGCCACGTCGTCTGCCACAACCAGATCGTGGGCTTCGGGGACGCGATGAAGAACCTCCAACCGGGCGCGCGCGCGCGCTCGACTTCTACGGCAACGAGGTGCTCTCGGCCTACGACAACGGGCTCGAGCTCGATTACACGGAGGGGAACGTCCGCTGCCTGCGGAACCGCTTCACGAACACGTTCGCAGCGCTCAGCTACCAGCCGACGTACGGCGGGCCCTCCTACACGGTGCGGAACGTCGTCGTGAACACCGCGTTCGAGCAGCTGAAGATGCTCGGCAATGGCGGCGGCACGGGGCCGAACGGCGTCCTCATCTATCACAACACGTTCGTGAGCCCGTCGGAGACGCTCGCCGAGGGCGCCGTTACGACCGCGCTGCTCCTCGACTCGCCGGTCGCGAGCCATCACTTCGCGATCGAGAACAACCTCTTCGTCGCCCCGGCGACGCTCGCGGGGCTTTGGACCGTCGACTGGGACGGTGCGATCGACGACGGCCGCTTCGACTTCAACGGCTACTTCCCGGCCGGCGGCTTCCGGTTCAACGTCCCGCCGGGCGGGCTCATGAGCTGGCCGAGCTTCGCCGCGATGCAGGCGGCGGGGCTCTTCGAGCCCAATGGGGTCCTCCTGACGGATCCGATCTTCGCGAACGGCCTGACGCCGCCCCCGAGCTACACGGCGACCGTCGCGCCCGCAGACGCGGCGCTCGCCGGTGGGTCGAACGCGGTCGACGCCGGCGTCGTGCTCCCCGGCATCGATGACGAGTTCCAAGGCGCGGCGCCGGACCTCGGCGCCCTCGAGCTCGGCTGCCCGCAGCCGATCTTCGGCGTGCGGCCCGAGGGCGTCGACGAGGCGACGGAGCCGCTCGGCTGCACACCGTAACGGTCGCGCTCAGATCCCGACGCCCCCATTCTCCTTTCGTCGTCGTCTCGGTCCCGCCGGTCGCCTGCGTTTCATCGCCACGATCGAAGAGATCGGAGTTCCTACGATCCGCGTTCCGCCTTGCAATCGCGGTACGACGCCCGCACACTCCGGCGCCGGAGGAGACTCCATGACGACCGATCTCTGGATGCTCGTCGCATCCGCGATTCTGTGCTTGCTGATTCCCGGGATCTATCTAGCGGGTCGCTCGCAGGCGCCGGGTGGCACACAGTGGGGATTCGGCAACCGGGACACGACCCTCGCCGTTCCCGCGTGGACGGCACGCGCCGTGCGCGCGCACGCGAACCTGGTCGAGAACCTGACGCCGTTCGCGATCGTCGTACTCACCGCGCACGTCACCGGAAAGGCGAACGCGAGGACTGCGCTCGGCGCCGAGCTGTTCTTCGCCGGGCGCGTCGCACACGTCCTCGTCTACACTGCCGGCATCCCGTACCTGCGCACGGCCGTGTTCTTCGTCGCGGCGGTCGGTGAGATCATGATCCTGATGCAGCTATTCCGCTGAGCCGCCAGATCGGTAATCGAAAGGAGCTACCTCGCTCTCGAACGCGTTCCGCGCGGGCGCAGCCGAGCGCGGGAGTACACTGCAGCTCAGCGAGGCGCGCTGGCAGGTGATCCTCGGTACTGCGCGATGCGATCATCTGCCCGCTGTTGTCGTGGAGCTCGGTCGTCGCCTTTGGAAGGGAGAGAGAAGCTTTGGGAGGGACCGCTACGCCGCCTTCATCACCTTGCCGCTGCGGATGCAGCGGGTGCAGGCGAGGAGGTGCTTCACGCCGCCGCCGACTTTCGCGCGCACCCGTTG
>VBKW01000099.1 GCA_005879405.1 Deltaproteobacteria bacterium | reverse complement strand
GTCGCGACGACGCGCTGCAAGTGAAACCCCGCGGCGTCAAAGAGCGCCGCGAACTCTTTCTCGGTGCGCTCGCGGCCGCCGTCGGTGACAGCGATCATCTCGAGATCGAGCAGCTTCTCGAATCCGGGATCGTTGCCGGGCGCGATCACGGCGTCGACGACCACGAGCCGCCCTGCCGGCGGAATCACGCGGCGGCAGTGGCGGAGGATCCGCACGCAGGCGTCGTCGGCCCAGTCG
>VBKW01000098.1 GCA_005879405.1 Deltaproteobacteria bacterium | reverse complement strand
CTGCGGGCGCGGTCTGCAAGTACTCGAAGAAGCTCTTGCCGAAGACGCGACGAAACGCTGGCTCGCCGGTGCGGATGCTGGTCGCGAGGTCGGCCCAGGCGAGCACCGCCGGGCGCGACCCGGCATAGCGCGCCCAACCGCGGAGCGACCCCGGGATGCCGGCGCGCAGCGTCGCGCTGAGCGGCGTCTGATGAAATCGCCCGTCCGCATCCTCGGCGAAGATGCCGACGCTCGCGAGCGCTCGCAGCAAGCGGTACAGCGAGTCCGCGTGCGCGCCGATCCTCGCGGCAAGCGCCGTCGGCGTGAGCGGCCCGTCGTGGAGCGCGTCGGCGATCCCGAGCTCCGCGGCGGCGCCGATCGCCTGCGACACCCAGCGGCCGGCCACCATCTCCATGACCACGGACGCCGGCGGGACCTCGGGAGTGGCGGCGGGTCGATCAGCCGCGCTCATGGCGCCGTTCCTCCGGACGTCTTGTGCTCCGCGCAGTCTTGGTGGCAGCGCAGCGACGACGTGGCGCAGTCGCCGCCGCGTTTGGGATCCTCGTGCGCGATGCACGCAGTGTAGGACTCGGTGCAGGCGTCGTCGCAGCTGACGGGCCCCTTGGCGACGCGCGACCCGCACGATCCGGTGAGCGCGCACCAGGCCCGCGACAACGCGCTCGGACGGCGCGATCCGCCGTCGCTCGCGGGAACCGCGACCGCGCTCGACGGCGCGTGATCGGCGGTGGCGGCGATCGACGTCGTCGCACCGACGCGGCGCGCGGTCTTCACGCGCTTGCTTCGCGGCGGCGTGCTCGGCGGGACCTTGCCCGCCGCGGGTCCGATCGCGTCGACGGAACGAGGGTTGCCGGCCGGCGGTGACGGTGTGGGGGCGGCGGCACGCTGCGGTTCGTGTTCGCCGGCGCCTGCGTTTGCGGCGGCCGGCGGCGGCGCGGCCGCTGCGGCTGGCGCCGCCGCTGCCGCGGGTGGCGCGGCTGCCGCCGCGGGTGGCGCGGCTGCCGCGGGCGGTGTCACGGGCGGCGCGTGCTGCGATTCGTCCGCACGCGCGGCCGGCGGCGCGCTCGCCTCGGTCGCAGCGGGCGGCGCTTCCGGCGGGCAGCCGTTGCGGCAGACGATCACCGCCTTCGCGCAGGTGTCGGTATGCCGGCCGTTGTCGCGTTTCATGCAGTGGTCGAAGTCCACCTGGCACGCGTCACGGCACGGGGGCGGCGGCTCGGCGCGCTTTGCTTCGGCGCGTGCCGCCGGCGACGCGCACGCGTCACGACAGCGGACGAATGCCCCCGGGCAGTCCGCGGGTCCCTTGCCACGGCGCCAGCGCATGCACGACTGGTAATTCGCGTCGCAGCGATCGGAGCAGAAAAGGCCGTCGCCTTGTGTTCCTTGGTCCTCCGCCGCCGCGACCGCCGTCGTGCACAGCAGCGCCGTCACCACCACCATCGCGATTCGCATGAAGCGGCTAGCTACCAGTGGCCGGGACCGCGGCGCAAGGCGGATCGACGGATTCGCGATGTCCGAGCCGCCATCGCGTCGTCGCTCTCGAGCGGGCCGCGGCGTCCGGAGAACCGTGGAGTCAGGACTCGTCGTCGACGTCCGCGAAGCGGACCGGCACGTTCCAGCGCTCGGCGAGCCACGTGAGCAGGTCGGATTCCTTCGGTCCGATGGAGTCTGCCATCGCCGCCTCGAGCGCCGTCTCGTAGATCAGCTCGCGCGCTTCCTGGCGCTGGATCGTGAGCAGAAATGCGCGGGCGGCGTCGTCGTCGGCGAAGCGCTTGATCTGCGTCAGGTCCTCGAGCGTCACGTCGCGGTCCGACGCGACGACCATCTCCAACAACGCCACGAGCGCGATCCGCTCGTCCTCGTTCAGCTCGCCCAGCTCCATAGGACCCTTGTGGTGGCGCTGCGCGCGGCAGTCAAACGCGAGGAGCGTCGAGGAAATGCCACGGTGACGATGGTTCGACCGGAGGCCGCGCGCCGCGGCGACGTTCGCACGTCGAGCTCTCCGGCCGCGACGTTCATACGTCGAGCTCTTCCACCTTCGGTGCGCGCTGCATGATGAACTCGAAGCGCGGCGCGACGTCGCGGCCCATGAGCGTCTGGATCGTTTGATCCGTCGCTGCCTGGTCCTGCACCGCCACGCGTAGGAGGGCGCGGCGGCGCGGATCGAGCGTTGTCTCCTTGAGCGTCGAGGGATTCATCTCGCCGAGTCCCTTGAAGCGCGTCACCTGCACCTTGCCGGCCTTGCCGTTGCGCTCGGCGAAAATGCGGTCGCGGGCGGCGTCGTCGCGCGCCCAGAAGACCTCCTTGCCGGCGTCGATGCGGTAGAGCGGCGGCTGCGCGATGTACACGTAGCCGTCGCGGATGAGCTCGGGGAGGTGGCGATAGAAGAAGGTCAGGAGCAGCGTGCAGATGTGGTTGCCGTCGGAGTCGGCGTCCATCAAGAGGCAGATCTTGTGGTAGCGGAGCTTCTTCGCGTCGAAGTCTTTGCCGGCGCCGCAGCCGAGCGCGGAGACGAGGTCGGCGAGCTCCTTGTTGCCGAGCACCTTGGCGGTCGACGTCTGCTCGGTGTTGAGCACCTTCCCGCGCAGCGGCAGCACCGCTTGGAACGCGCGCTCGCGGCCTTGCTTCGCCGAGCCGCCGGCGGAGTCGCCCTCGACGATGAAGAGCTCGCACTCCGACGGGTCGGTCGAGCTGCAGTCGGCGAGCTTCCCGGGGAGGTTCAGGCGATGCGAGATGGCGCTCTTGCGCTGCACCTGCTCGGCGGCCGCGCGTGAGGCGCTGCGCGCGCGCGCCGCGAGCACGACGCGGTTCCCGATCGTGTCGCCGGCGCTGCGGTTGGCGTTCAGCGCGTTCTCGAGCGCGCTGCGCACGATGCCGTCGATCGCCGGCGTCACCTCGGCGTTGTTGAGCCGCTCCTTCGTCTGCCCTTGAAACTGCGGCTGCGGGATCTTGATCGAGAGCAGGGCGACGAGCCCCTCGCGGCAATCCTCCGCCGCGATCGTGATTCCGCGCGGCACGAGGTTGTGCACGGTGAGGTAGTTGCGGACGGCCTTCACGATGCCGGAACGCAGCCCGTTCTCGTGCGCGCCGCCGGCGCTCGTCGGGATGCTGTTCACGAACGAGTAGACGCGCTCCTGCGTGTCCTCCGTCCAGGCGAGCGCGCAGTCGAGATGGAGATCGTCCTGCTGCTTCGCGATCGTGAACACCTCGCCCGCGAGCGGCGGCTTGCCGATCTCGCCGACGATCTTCGCGAGATACGCCTTGAGCCCGTCCTCGTAGTGATAGGACGCGTGCGTGCCGGCCGCCTCGTCGCGGAAGTCGATCGTGAGCCCGCCGTGCAGGTACGCCTTCGCCTCGAGCTGCTCGGCGATGCGCTTGGTGTCGAAGTGGATGCTCGGGAAGATCTTCGAGTCGGGGCGGAA
>VBKW01000097.1:23006-26557 GCA_005879405.1 Deltaproteobacteria bacterium | reverse complement strand
CGGCTCGCATGAGCGCGGCCACGCGCGAGGCGGCGAGAAGTCACACCGCCTCAAACGCGACGGCGAAGCCGAGCGAGGCGCGGCCATCAACGCAAGCGCGGCTGTCGACGTAGGACCTAACCTAACTAACTAACAGTCGAGGCAACGTGCGGCAGCCGCACTATAGCGACCGGCGCCGTACGGTGGACGGGTGCCTGAAGGTCGAGACCGGTCCAGATGCGAGGCGCGAGGGAGCCGGGCGCGCAGGCGTAGCAGCGCTACGCCGAGCAGCCCGGCGACCGAGCAACGAAGCAGATGGGCCGGTATCGGCCCTCGGGCACCTACGCGGCGCGCCAGGCGGAGAGTCCGGTCAGATCATGTACGCTGGCGCGTTGGTTCAGGCGCTGAATCCAGCTCGCGAGGTTGCGCCACTCCGGATCGACGGTTACGCCGAGCGCCGGCAGTATCACGATGCGGGGCGCGAAGGCGACGTCGGCGAGCGAGAAGTTGCCGACGAGCCAATTGCGGCCGGCGAGGGAGCCGTCGATCACCGCGAGCATGCGCGCCACCTGCTGTCGGGAGGTGGTGAGCTTCTCTTGATCGCGCTCCGCCTCGGGCTTCCGCAGCTCGCGCATGATCGTACCGGTGAGCGGAATGAAGGCGTTGTCGGCGTAGTCCTCGAACGTGCGGACGCGCGCGCGCGCCGCCGAGTCGCTCGGCATCAGCTGCGGATGGGGATATTCGTCCTCGAGATATTCGTTGATGATCGTCGAATCGTAGACGATCACCTCGTCGTCGATCAGGACGGGGACCTTGCCGAACGGATTCAGCTTGATGAACTCCGGCCGCTTCTGCTCACCCGCTTGGAGATCGACGGGTACGAGCTCGTATGACAGATCTTTCTCCGCGAGCACGATGCGGGTCTTTTGGCAGAATGGACATTCCGGAGAATCGTACAGCTTCAGCATCGCTCACCTCGTCCGCACCGATCATCTATGGGCGTTACCGCTGCAATCCCTACTGATAGCAGGCGTCCACAAACGCCCAGATTAGTGTAAACCCCCAGAGCACGCAAATACGGTGCGCAACTTTTTTCATAATTTTTTGGCAGATCGGACGCTTCGACCGCGCTGTCGAGGCGCAGCGGTCGATGCCGGCGCGCCGCCGGCCGACCCGGTGCTTTCGTCCCTGCGCCCGAGTTGCGCAGCGGCGCATGGGTCAGTGCGGGTCGCGAGGTGAATGGCGCCACGCGTGGTACGAGCTCCGCACGAGCGGTCCGGACTCGACGTACGCGAACCCGAGCGCCCGCGCTTCCTCGCCGATCTCCGTGAATTCTTGCGGCGGAACGTAGCGCTCGACCGGCAGCTCGTCCGTGCTCGGCCGCAGGTATTGACCGAGCGTGAGGACGTCGCAGCCGGCGGTGCGGAGGTCGCGAAAGACGGCGCGCAGCTCGTCACGGCGCTCGCCGAGCCCGAGCATCAGACCGCTCTTCGTCCGCAGCGTCGGGCGCAGATGCTTGGCGCGCGCGAGTACGCCGACGCTGCGCTCGTAGCTCGAGCCCGGCCGTGCCCGTTTGTAGAGACGAGGCACCGTCTCGGTGTTGTGGTTCAGCACGTCGATCGGCGCGCATACGACGGTGGCGAGCGCCGCCGCGTCACCGCGAAAATCCGGAATCAATACCTCGACGGCGCATCCCGCGACGCGGGCGCGGATCTGCCGCGCCGTCTGCGCGAAGTGCGTGGCACCGCCATCCGGCAGGTCGTCGCGGTCGACGGAGGTGACGACGACGTGCCGCAGCCCGAGACGCGCCACGGCGTCGGCCACGCGCGCCGGCTCGTCCGGATCGACGACGAGCGGACGGCCGTGGCGGACGGCGCAGAAGCCGCAATTGCGCGTGCAGGTGTCGCCGAGCAGCATGAAGGTCGCGGTGTCGTGCGCCCAGCACTCGCCGACGTTCGGGCACTGCGCTTCCTCGCACACCGTGTGCAGACGAAAATCGCGGACGATCGCGCGCGTGCGCGCCACGGCGTCGCCGGTCGGCGCCCGCACGCGAATCCACTCGGGGTGCTTGCGTGCGATCACGACTGGGTCTCGCGCACGGCATCGTATCCGAAGCGCGTCGCGAACGCCGACGTCACCGCCGCCGCGACCGCCGTCAGCTGCGGCGTCACCCCGCTCGCGGTCGCGAGCGACGTCACGCCCGTCCCTGCCAGGCCGCAGGGCACGATCGCGGCGAACGGCGCGCGCAAATCGGCGACGTTCAGCGCGAAGCCGTGCATCGTCACCCAGCGCCGGATGCCGACGCCGATCGCGGCGAGCTTGTCGTTCCCGACCCAGACGCCGGTGAAGCCGGGACGGCGCTCGGCGACGACGCTGAACACCGCCGCGACCTCGATCAAGATCGCTTCGAGATCGCGCAGGTACGCATGCACGTCCGCGCCGCGACGCGCGAGGTCGACGATCGGGTAGCCGACGAGCTGACCCGGGCCGTGATACGTCACGTCGCCGCCGCGGTTCACGCGCACGATCGGCGCGCTCGCGGCGAGCACGTGGCGCTCGTCGCCGCGGCGCCCGAGCGTGATGACCGGCCAGTGTTCGACGAGGAGCAGGTGATCCTCGGCGCCCGCCAACACGGCGTCGCGCCGTGCCGTCTGTATCGCGAGCGCGTCGTCGTAGTGGCGTCGGCCGAGCCACTCCACCCGCAGCACCCGGCGGTCGCACGCCGGCAGGAGACGCGGAACCGACATCCGGAGATCCCTACTCGCGCACCACGAGCACGATCGGATTCTCGAGCAGCTGCTTCAGCTCCTCGAGGAAGTGTCCGGCGACCACGCCGTCGATGATGCGATGGTCACACGACACCGTGACTCGCATCGTGCGCCGCGGAACCACTTCCCCGTCGCGGACCACCGCACGCGCTTTGATGGCGCCGACGGCGAGGATCGCCGCCTGCGGCGGATTGATCACCGCCGCGAACTCCTCGAGATCGAGCATGCCCATGTTGCTCACGGTGAACGTGCCGCCGGAGAGGTCGTCACGGCCGAAGCGTCCGCGCCGCGCGTGCTCGACCAGATCGCGCGCCGCGCTCGCGACCTCGGCGAGCGACATCTCGTCGACGTGGCGCAGGACGGGAACGATCAGCCCGTCCTCGACGGCGACGGCCATTCCGAGGTTCACCTCCCCCTTCAGCTCGAGCGCGCCGTCGGTAAACGAGGCGTTCAGTCGTGGGTGGCGCTTCAGCGCGAGCGCCGTCGCCTTCAACACCATGTGGGTGTAGCTGATCGGCGTCGTGAAGAGCTCGCTGCGCGCGAGCGCGTCCTTCAATCGCACCGCCTCCGTCATGTCGATCTCGGCGGTCACGTAGAAGTGCGGGATGTCGCGGAACGCCTCCGCCATCCGGCGCGCGATCGACTGCCGCATGCGCGAGAGCTCGTGCCGTTCCGTGACGCCGGCCGACGCGGTCGCAGGTCCGCGGGCACGCTCCGCCCGTGCCGTTTGCCCGTCGTCGGAACCGGCGCCGTCGTCGGCGGTGCCGCGCGCGGCGGCCGGGGTCGCCGTTGCGCGCGCCTCGT
>VBKW01000097.1:0-22897 GCA_005879405.1 Deltaproteobacteria bacterium | reverse complement strand
TCGGCGCCGTCCTTGGCGCCACCGCCGTCGCCGCGGGCGGCCGCCGGCTTGTCTGCGGCCGGGGCGGCGGCGCGCCCGTCGTCGCGCGCGCCATCGTCACGGCGGGGAGTCGCACCCGCCGCCGCGGCCTGCTCGTCCACCAGCGCGATCACTGCGCCGACCGCGGCGCTCTCGCCCTCTTTGATTTTGATCTCGCGCAACACGCCCGCCGTGGACGCCTCGAGCTCCATGTCGGCCTTGTCGGTCTCGACCTCGGCGAGGATCTCGCCTTGCGACACCGGATCGCCGACCTGCTTCAGCCACTTGAGGATCGTGCCCTCCTCCATCGTGTCGCTGAGCTTGGGCATGACGACTTCGACGCTCACGGCACCAGATTATAGGACCCGCGGCGGAGTACGAAACGGGGCGGACTGGGCCTATTTGCGTCGCGACCCTGCGTCGCTCGGTCGCTGCATACGTAGGGCGGCGGGCGCGATGCGGTGGCCGTCTGCCGCACCCGACGTGCGCAAGAGGGTAAGTTTGCGCACCACGGGTGCTGCAGACGGCCCCCGCATCGCGCCCGCGGTCCGTCGTACGCAGGGAAGCGAGCCGCGTCGTGCTCGCAGCTCGACCCAGTCCGGCGTGCCAAATTCTGACTCCACAACTCGACTCAGTTGAATCGACCACGGCCGGCGATGTCAGTGCGCGTCGGTGGCGACTGCGGGAGAGGTAGCGATGTCGATAGCGATCACCGACGAACGCGCCGCGCTCTCGACGGCAGCAGGGGCCGGTACTACGACGACATCGCTGGCGGCGGCGCACGGCGCGAACGAGCGGCGGTGGAGTGGACATGGACCGTGGACGCGGAGGGCCGCGAGGTGCTCGCGGGTCGCGTAACCGACGTGACGGCGAAAGCCGTACTGCGGATACGCCTCGTCGAATTGCCGCATGACCTCGTCGCGATGAACCTTCGCGACGATCGACGCCGCGGCAATCGAGTAGACGAAGGCATCGCCGTGCCCGTATCGCGTTTGCGGCACGTTGATCCCCGGAATGTGACGCGCATCGACGACGACGTGATCGGGGACGAACGGCAGCGCCTCGAGCGCGAGTCGCATCGCCTTCAGCCCCGCTTGATAGATGTTCACACGGTCGATCTCCAGCGGCTCGATGATCCCGAGACCGACGCCGATCGCGCGCTGCCGAATTTCGGCGGCGAGACGCTCGCGGGCCCGACGCGTCAGCTGCTTCGAGTCGGCGATCCCCTTGAGCGCCCGGCCGGGCGCGAACACGACCGCCGCGGCGACGACGGGCCCCGCGAGCGGGCCCATGCCGACCTCGTCGACGCCGGCGACGCGCGCGCATCCGGAGTCCCACAGCAGACGCTCGACGTAGGTCTTGGTCACGGCTCTTCGCGTCGCCCTGCCCCGCATGCCGGCGCCCTCCCGAGGCGACAGGTCGCACGCGTCTCGCGACAGGTCAAGCGCGGATCAGGCGAAAAACGCGCGCTCGACGAACCAGTACAGGGCGACCGTGAGGATCACGCTCGAAGCGGTCGCCACGATCACGCGCCGCCGCGGCGCGCGCTGGATCGCCGTGATCAACGGGTACGCGAGGAGCACCACCACGATCTGCCCGGCCTCGACCCCGAGGTTGAACGTGACGAGCGACACCGCCATGCCCTCGGTCGGCAGATGCATCGCGCGCAGAATCGACGCGAAGCCGAAGCCATGGACGAGCCCGAAGACGAACGTGATGCGCCAGCGGCCATGGCTGCGATCGAGCAGCACGTTTTCGAGCGCCACCCACGCGATCGAGAGGGCGATCGCGCTCTCGACGAGCCGGCTCGGCAGCACGACCAGATCCAACGTCGCGAGCGCGAGCGTGATGCTGTGCGCCACCGTGAACGCGGTCACGATGCCGACGAGCGCGCGCAGCCCGCCGCCGATCAGCAGCAGCGCGAGGAGGAACAGGATGTGGTCGTAACCGGTGGCGATGTGCTCGACACCGAGCAGGAAAAAGCGCCGCGCCGTCTCGCCGAGCCCCGCGCCGGTGAAGATCTCGACCGTCGTGTCCTCGCGCGTGAACACGTGCTCGGTCAGCGTGCCGCGAAAGCGGATCTTCGCGAGGTCGTAGCCGGGGGCGGCCGTCACCGCGAGCAGCTGAAACGCGACCCGCAGCGGCGGGTCGTCGCTGCACGGCCCGCGCAAGCGAAACGTGACGCCGCCCGACGGGTCCTGGCCGAAATCCTGCAACGTGAGCGGGCACGGCGTCGCACCCGCCTGCACGACGAGAGCGCGCTCGAAACGCTTCCGGAGCGCGGCGTACTGCGCGATGACCTCGGCGTCGGAAATGACGCCGTCGTGATCGGTGTCGAGGTCGGTGAGATCGTGCGTCGACAGCGTGAGGTCGTAGCGGACGTGCCCGTTCTCGACCGCGACGTCGGAGTAGCTGACGCCTTGTTGGTGCGCCCGCGTCGGCGATGCGCCGAGCACCGCCAGGGTCACCACCGTCACGGCCGCGAGACGCCGCCCCCTCATGCCCCTCCGACGATCACTCGCCGTGCGCCTCGTATTTCTCGCCGAGGGCCATCTTGATCGCGCGTCGCACCTCGGGATCGGGATGCTGCTCGCGTTGCTCGCGCAGAATCGCTTCGGCGTCGGCACGCTGCATGGCCTTGAGCGCGTACGCCGCGGCCATCGCGGTCTTCGCGCTCCCACGGCGTAGCGCTTGCGACAGCGCGGCGACCGCCTGCTCACCGCCGATGCGCACGAGCCCGTTCGTCGCGGCGAGCACCTCGCGCGTATCGTCTCGATCGAGGACGCTCACCAAGATCGGGATCGCCATCGCATCGCCGTCTTGCGCCAACGCCGTGATCGCGCCGCTACGCACCTCCGGATCTTTCTCGGACGCGGCGACTTCAGCGAAGCGATCGAGCGCGGCGCGTGATCGCGATCGCGCCAACCCACGCAAGGCGGCGAGACGCAGCGCAGGATCCTCGCTGCGCGACCACTCGAGCAGGCGCGCTTCGGGGAGCGGGCGCTGGAGCGCCACCATCGCCTCGATCGCCGGCGCCTGCAGCGGACCCGGCTTCGAGACGAGCGGCTCGGCGAGGACGACGCTTCCGGGCGCCCCGGCGCGCGCCAGCCGGACGAGCATCGCGCCGCGCTCGGCGACCGGCACCCGTTCCTCGGCGAACAGCGCGACGAGCGGTGCCATCGCGCTGCGACCGAGCGCGGCGGCGACGTCGGGGTGATGCTCGACGGCATCCAGCGCGTCGCTGCGGACGCGCGGCGACGCGCTGGCGAGTAAGCGGCCGAGCTCCGCAGCGGCGCTCTCGGGCGTGCGCTCGACGGCGAGGTATGCGCGTACCGCGTCGGCAACCTCCGGATCAGCGAGCGGACCGATCTGCTGCGCGTTGTCGTGGCGGTCGGTCCACTGCCAGTACTCGGCGGGCGGCAGCGACTGGCGATAGTACGAGTACGACGGCAGCGGCACGGCGAAGACGAGGGTCTCGGCGCCTTGCGCGAAGTACGGAGGCTCCGAGCCGAACACGCGCTCCTCGACGAGCTGGATCGGGACGCCGGCTTTCGCCGGTCCCTTCAGCACCGTTCGCGGCGTGATGGTGAAGACGAGAAAGGCGTCGTTGCGATAGCTCTTCACGTCGTCGACGACGCCGCGGAGCACGAGCGTCGAGTCATGCGCGAGCGCGAAGACGGGCGCTGCCTTGGCCGGCGACGAGCCCGCGAGGCCTGCGAGCGTCGCCAGCAGACACACGAAGTGCCGAGGTCCCCGCAATGTGGAGGACCGCCATCGATGGATCATCGGCAGAGTTGTAGCGGGGACGTCCCCGGTTGGGAACGTCCCCGCTCAGAGTCAGCCGGGATGCGGATCAGGGAACCGTGAGACCCTTGTAGAAGCCGTCACCGTCGCGATCGATGAAGAGCGGGTTCGCGATCGCGAGCGACGTGATACCGCACTGCCCGAGGTTGCCGTCAGCGAGGTCTGCGGTCGTGAGATTCTGATCGTTGCACGAGCCGAAGAATGGTGCGCAGTCACCGGCCGTGGTGCAGCCGCGACACGGATCGAGGGCGCACGCTTTCCTGAAGATCGACGGCGGCGCCATCGGAAAGAGCGGCTTCGAGACGCCGTCGGTCCCCTTTACGATGACGACCACCCACGCATCGCCGGCCGGCAGGCTGCCGCCGGTCAACGTCTTGACGACGTGGGCCTCGAGCCGCGCCGAGCCGTTTACCGGTACGGAGGTGACGGTGAAATCGGTGCCCTTGTTGAGCGTATAGTCGGCGACGGGCGGACACAGCTTCTTCGTGCTGCCGACGAAGTTCGGCGACGTCGTCGTGCACGACGGCACGTTGTTGACGAAGATCTGGATCTGATCGAACTCCGCCCAGTCGGGGCTCGCGACGTCGACGTGGATCGCCGCCGTCCCGAGCGTCGCCGGGACGAGTAGCGGCGACCCGAGCGCATGCGTCGCGGTCGCGCCGGAGTCGCCGACGATCGACACCTGCAGGAACGGTCCGTTCGTCCCGATGTTGCGGCCGTCGTTGATGTGGTTGGCGACCGTCACCGGGTTGATGGCGGCGATGGAGCCGGAGGCGTCGGCGATCATGTTCCGCGGTCCGCCCGCCTGCACGATCGTCGTCGAGTGGGTGTCGGAGTCGAAGGTCGCGGTCTTGCGCAGCAGCTGGTGACCCGGTGCCGACGACCAGTTGTTCAGTAAATTGAACCAGTCGCCGAGGTTCTCGCCGACCGCGAGCGCCGCTTGCGGCCGGCTGTTCTCGATCCACAGCTCGAGCGCGGTGAGCTCGTCGGTCCAGGTGTTGGTGATGCTCGGATCGAGGCGGATTTTGCTCGGGTCGACGCTCGATTGCGGCGGCACGGTGGTGGTGTCGATGCCGTGGATGCGCAGGTAGCCGAGCGTCCCGCTGTTGAAGTGATTCGCCTGGACGACGACGGCGTTGAACGGCGGTCCCTTCGCGAGGAGCGCCATGTCGTTCGGGCTCAAGTCGTAGCTGCCGTCGGACGGATATCCCATGCCGACCGGCGCCGTGGAGTCACCCCAGTCGAGGGCGCCGCCTGTATGGCTCGTCGGATCGGGGAGATTCGCCGGGTCGAACGGATACGCGCCGAAGTGGCCGCTATCGAAGTAGGTGATCTCCTGGCTGAGGGCCGCCTTGACGGCACCGGTGGCGCCGAGCGCGGCGACGTCGGACGTCAGGTCGGTCACGAAATCGTGGTCGCTGGCGACGAAGAAGTCGACGCCCTCGGCGAGCATCGTCACGATGCGCTCGCTGTTGCTCACGATCGAGTCCGGGCTCTGCAGCATGTGCACGTGGAAGTCGCCGGAGATGAAGCCGGTCGTGGTGACGACCGGCACCACGCTCGCGGTCACGACCTGCGGCGACCCCTCGGTGCCGGGGACGACGGTGAGCATCTGCTTGAAGACCGAGTAGCGCGGCCCGTGCGAGACGACGATCTGATACGTGCCCGGCTGCAGCGCGAACGTGCCGGTGTCGCCGCCGAGATCGGTGAAGTGCACCCGCGGCAGGCCGTAGATCACGAGCTTCTCGTGCGCGTCGTAGCCGAAGAGGTTGGCGGGCTCGGTATTCGTCCCCGAGATGAACTCCTTCGTACCGGGGTCCGGCGTCGCCTCGAGCCCGACGACCGACACCTTCGATGCGATCGGCAGCGCGGAGACACCGTCGGTCGCGGTGACGCGAACGAAGCCCGTCGCGGGCACGTCGAAGTTGACGATGGTGGTGCCGCTCCCGATCTTGATCGGCTTCTGAGTGGGCGTCGAGAGACCGCCCTCGTAGAGGTGCCGAGGGACTTTCACCATCGCGACGTAGTCGTTCGACGGCAGGCTCCCTTGGAAGAAGCCGCCGTCGCGCGTCTCGAACACGTCCGTGACCCCGAACGGATTCGTGCCGGTGCCCGGCTTCGTGGCGATCACGACGCGCGCGCCGTCGACCGGCGCACCCGCGACGGTGACGACGCCCTGAACGTACCCGGTCTTGATCGGCGGCAGCTCGCCGCGCCCGGCGAGCCTCGTGCGATCGTCGAGAACCCTACCCATGCCGTTGTCGCTGACCGCGAACCAGCGCTTGAACGTGGCGTCGCCGCCCGCGACGACGTGCAGGTGTCCCTTCTCCTTGCTCGGACTGTTCGGGTCGTTTCCGAGCAGCACGTTCAGCAGGTTGTTCCCGTAGACGGGGACGACCACGCCGGATTGCGAGAAGGAGCTCGTGCCGAAACTGACCTCGGGAATCAGCGCGTAGGAGCGCAGGTCCGAATCACCGAACCCGTAGAACCCGAACCAATCCCAATGGTACGGCGGCGGCGAGCCGGTCGTTTGCTCGCGATCGCCGAGCCGGATCGGAATGTCGCCGAACCCGAGACCCGGACCGACCTGCTCCAGCTGCCCGCTGCCGTTGGCGAAATCGCCGACGTAGAGGTCGAGGTCGCTGCCACCGCTGTTGTGGATGGTGGTCTCCATCGTCAGGAAGTCATCGCCGCAGTTCAGCGTGTAGTCGGTCGAGATCGTGACCGGGAGATCGACGTCGACCGCGGACGTCGGAACCGAGAGCGACGACGAGAACCCGATGATCGCGACGCGCGGGTCGATCGGGTCGAAGAGATCGTCGGGGCCGACGGTGCGGATCTTCGCCGGGCCGCCCGCCGTGCCGTCGTTCACGACCGTGATCGACGTCGGGTTGTCGCTCGACGAGATGTTGATGAGGGGCGTGATCGCCTGGAACGAGTCGCGCCCCGGCGGATACGGCGGCGTGAGCGTGCTCGGCCCGAGCTTCTGCTGCAGATCGGCGTCGATCAAATGGCCACCGTAGGTCAACATGAAGCCGAACTCGCGGCCGGTGTCGCGGACGATGAAGCGGGCCTTGTCGTTCTCGATCAGGTAGTCGCCGATCTTCCCCATCGCGAGCGGACCGCCGATCAGCTCCGACGTCGAGGCGATCTGGCGCGCCGACGCGCAGACGCTGGTCGCGATGCTCGGGTTGGGCAGACACTCGAACTTGATCGTGTCGGAGTCGGTGGCCATCGCCGAGTCGGTGGCTTTGAGCGAGATCTTGCCGGTGCCCTTCTTGACGCCCTTCTTCAACGGCACGACGAACCGGCCTTGCGCGCTGCAGTTGTTACCGGTCGCGCTCGGGATGATGGAATCGAGCTCGGTCACGAGCGCGTGCATGTTGTCGCGCCCGAACGGATTCTTGGTCGCCTTGGCGGCGTCCTTCGCGCTCGGGTGCTTCAGGATGTAGCTGGCGGCATCGGTCGGAGTGCACGCGAACCGCGGATCGGTGACGTTCACGCAGGCGCCGACCAGGAACGTGCACTGCCCGGGCGTCGTATCCGCGTCGCACGTGGGGTCGTTGTCGATGCAGCTGATCTTGCCCGTCGGGAGGGTCGACGGCGGGATCGTCGGCGGCTGCGGCGTGATCGCCCATTCGACGTGGCAGTCGACCGGCCCCTTCTTCGGCACGACGCAGTCATTCACGTTCGAGACCGTGCCGCCCGCGGAGCACTGCGCGTACAAACGAGCCGGCGTGACGATCCCGACGAGGCCGATGACGCCAGCACACAGGCCGACGCGAACGAGTGATCTCATGGACTCCTCCTCACAATCTCGAAGCGGTAGATGTTCCGGGGGATTCCTCACCCCTTCCGGGGCGAGAGCTACGGCACTCCCGGGGTTTCCAAGCGACGTGGGCCGGGAGGAACGGTATTAACTCGGGGTGCGGACTGTCAAGCAAAATCGTACGGCCATCCTAAGTAAACCGCGCGGATGGCGTAGTTCTTGACAGGTGGCGGGGGTTCTCGGACTGTCCCCGTCAGTGTCGCCGGCCCTCCCACGCGATTCCGCGACGGTGGTCGTCCTCCGCGACCGCGCGGACGGATGCGACGTCCTCCTGGTCGAGCGCCACGCCGCGAGCCGGGCCTTCGCCGGCGCGCACGTGTTCCCCGGGGGCGTCGTCGACCCGGAGGACGGCGCGGCGCCGCTCCATGGCGCATCGGCCCTCGGCGCCGCCGCCGCGGCCGACCGCCTGCAAGAGCCCAACCCGGCGGCGGCGCTGACGTTCTGGATCGCCGCGATCCGCGAGCTCTTCGAGGAGGCGGGACTGCTGCTGGCGCGTCGCGACGGCCTGGTGCTGCGGCTCGACGACCCGGCGACGCGCGGGCGCTTCCGTGATCACCGCGCCGCTCTCCTCGCCGGCGCGACGACGTTCGCCGCGATCGTCGCCGTCGAGCGCCTCGAGCTCGCGACCGACGTGCTCCACTACTTCAGCCGCTGGATCACGCCGGTCAACGTGCCGCGCCGCTACGACGCCCGCTTCTTCGTCGCCGTCGTGCCGCCCGGCCAGGAGCCGCTCCACGACGAGCGCGAGACGATCTCGACGATGTGGGCCGCGCCGCGCGCCGCGCTGGAGCAGGCGCGCGCCGGGCGGCTCGTCCTCGCACCGCCGACGGTCCGCACGCTCGACGATCTCGCCGCTCTCGGTACGCCTGCGGAGATCATCGCCGAGGCACGCCGCCGCACCGTGACGCCGATCCTTCCGAAGCCGGTGCAGGTCGACGGCTCCATGGCGGTGTTGTACCCGGGCGACGCCGCGTACGACGCCGCCGAGCCGGGTGCGACCATCGTCGACGATCCGCGCGGGCGCCGGAACCGCGCCGTCATGCGCGACGGCGGCTGGCAGAGCCTCCGGACACCGTAGTGTCCCGAGTCAGAAGTCCGTCACCAAATTCGGGCGCGTCTCGACGGCGCTGGCTGCGTTGCTCCTCCTCGGAATAGCGCCAACTATTCCTCGTCGTCGCGCCTTGCCAGCGCCGCCGATCCACGCCCGCCTTTGGCAACGGACTTCTGACTCGGGACACTCGCGAGCTCGCGACCGAGCGCGACGCGCTCGGGCGGCGTGAACCCGTCGACGTCGCGGCGCGCGACCTCCTCCATGCGCCGTCGCACGCCGCGGCCGTTCGCGAGCTGGATCGTCAGCCCAGGGCGCGCGTTCACCTCCAGCACGAGCGGCCCGAGCTGCGCGTCGAGGACGACGTCGACGCCGAGGAACCCGAGTGGCACCGCGTCGTAGCAGCGTGCCGCGATCGTCAGGATCTCGTCCCAGCACGGCACGGCGACGCCGACGACCGAGGTCGCGAGATCGGGATGCGTCGTCACGGACTTGCGGCCGAGGACGCCGTGCGTTGTCACGCCGCGCGCGAGATCGACGCCGACGCCGAGTCCGCCCATGTGCAGGTTGGCGCGGCCGTCCGAAGCGCGCGTCGGCAGGCGGAGCATCGCCTGTACCGGCACGCCGCGGACGACGAGGACGCGCACGTCGGGAACGCCGCGATGGCTGATCGCGCCGAGCACGGGATCGGCGTGCACGCGATACTCGATGAGCGCCTCGTCGACGTGCTGGCGGAGCGAGAAGGCGCCGCCGAGGATCTCCGCCGCGTGATCCGCGAGATCGGCGAGCGTCACCACGGCGCCGCTCGCCTTGACGAACCGGTCGCCGTCGCGATCGACGACCACGAGGACGCCGCCGCCGCCCGAGCCGCGCGCCGGCTTCAGCACGAAGTCGCGGTGCGGCGCCAGGATCGCGTCGAGCCGGCGCAGATCCCATTGCATCGCGAGCGTCGCGTACGTCGCGGGAACCGGAATCCCGGCGGCCGCGAACCGCCGTTTGGCGCTCGGCTTGTGGTCGACGACGCCGAAGAGCGCGCGCGGGTTGTACGGCACCAGGAAGGCGAGGTTGCGGCGGTTCATGCCGAGCGCCTCGCGCTGGAGCCGCCGGAGCCGCGCGCAGAAACCGCTCAACGCCTCTCCGGCGGTCGCGCACGTACTCGAGCAGCCTGAGACCGCGCCACTTCCCGATCAATACCTCGAGCGCCACGACGCCGAGCAACGTCTCCGGATACGAGAGGACGATCGATTGCACGCCGCCGCGCTCGATCGCGACGTGGCACGCGGCACACACGACGAGCGTGTTGATCGTGAGGCGCAGCGCTTCGCGCGTCCCCGACTCGACCTGCGTCGTCGTGAAGTTCTCGATGACGTTCGACATGATGACCATCGGGAAGATGCTGACGTTCAAGAGCGCGCCGACGCCGAAGTACGCCCCGCCCACGGTGAGCGCCGCCATCGTCGCCGACACGATCGCGATCAGGATCGCGAGCCGGGCGACGAGCTGGATGCGGAGCCACTGCAGCGCGCTCCGCATCACCACGCCGACGCCCACGATCACGCAGAAGATGATGATGCCCCACGCGAGTCCGGTCATGAGGAACGCCAATGAGACGATCACCGGCGCGAACGTGCCGAAGGTCTCGATGCCGACGATGTTGCGGAAGATCACGACGATGCACGCGATCACCGGTAGGACGAGAATGAGATTGATCGCTTGCAGCGGCACCTGCGCCAGCACCGCCTTCGACCACGCCGAGACGAGCGAGCGGCGCCAGCCGACGAGATGGCGCACGTCGCTCTCGTCGATGACGAGCGGGTGAATGTCCCACAGCCCCGCGGCCTCGACCATCGGCGTGCCGTCGAGCAGGTTGGCGCGCGCCATCTTCCACAGCGACAGCAGCGGCGCCCCCGGCGTGACCAGCACGAGCTCGCCGGGGTCGACGAGCTTGTAGAGCACCGCGCCGAGCACGCGCCCGACCATGCGCGGGAAGCTCCCGGCGATGACGATGCGCGCGTCGCGCAGCATCACGCGCTGCTCGCCGAGTTGGAGCAGCGCGTACAGCCCCGCTTCGTCGCGCGTCGACACCAGCAGTAGGTGCGCCTCGGCGACCGCGTCGAAGTTGTTGGCGATCAGGCGCTGCAGGTAATTCTCGCGAAAGTACCGCGACTCGAAGCGCGCATTCAGAAAGACGATGCTGATCGCACGCTCGCGCGCGTCGTCGACGATCTGCGCGATCACACCTTCGGGAATCTCGTGATCCGTGATGAGGACGACGGACGCGACGGGCTGCTCGGCGTAGAAGGCGTAGGTCCGCACGCGCTCGCTCTCCCAGCTCACCTCGCGCGCGTGGGCGCCGCGCGGCGGCGCCTCGCCTTCTTCGGTGAGCAGCGATTGGCGTGTCACCTGGTGCATCAGCATCTCGTAGTGGACGCCGAGCCTCGCGGTGTGCTCGATGAGCGGCAGATCGCCGTAGTAGAGCGCGAGGTAGTTGCTCGGCAGGTGGGCGTAGTTGTTGCCGGCGGGATCGAACGGCACCCACGCGCCGCCGAGCCACGCCTCGACCCACGAGAGCGTGGTCCGCTTACGCGCCGCGTCCTCGAGGCGTACGCCGCCCACCATCCGGGCTGGAATCCCGACGCTGCGAAGGAGCGCGGCCAGCAGACGCGCTTTGCCGGTCGCGTTGCCGCGCTCCGCGGCGAGGACGCTCGCGGCGTCGTTGGCGGTCCCTTCGGCGGCCTCGGCACGGAGAAACGAGCCTGCGTACTGAAAGAGCGACCAGGCGATCTCGTCGAGGCGCGTCGCCTCGCGCGTGAGCGCGGCGGCGCGCCGGCGGATCGCCGGGTCGTCGGCCTGGATCTCTTGGGTGGCGGCGAGGTCGTCGCCGCCGGACGGCGGCGGCGGGTTCGCGTGCACGGTAATGCGCGGCACGTCCATCCAGACGTCGGTCGTACGCGCGGTGAAGCTGTACTCGATGCCGCCGTGTCCCGGTTTGACCGCCGACGCTTCCCACCGCGCCCACAGATTCGGTCCGACGCTTTGCTCGGCGAAATGAAACGCGCTCGGGCGGATGCGGCGGCTCAAGATCGCTTGCCGCTCGTCGGAGAGCGGCACGAGCATGCGGACGTGCGCCGGTGTGGTCGACGGATCGACCGTCATCGAGATCGCGACCTTCCAGTACGTGATCGTCGGCTTCGGCGGACGCGTACGCGCGCTCTCCTCGGTCGGGCCGAAGAGGCGCGTATCGGGCGCCGCGCTCGCGCCGGGGCTCGGCGCGGCGGCCGCGCCGTCGCGGGGCTCCGCGGTCGGCGCGACCTTCCTTCCCGGGTCCGCGGCCGTGTCCGAGGCGTCGCGCGCTGCCGGTCGGGCACGCTCCGGTTCGACGGCGCGATGTAGAGTCGGCGCTGCGCGCGCGCTCGGTGCGACGCTCACGCCGAGCATCACGACCGCAATCAACGACGCGCGGCTCATCGCGCCTCGGCGACGACCGGCGCGAGGACGCGCGCCGGGTCGAACTGGGCGCAGGCGAGCGCGCGCGCCGCCTGCGCGTGACGTGCGTAGCCGGCCTCGATCGCGGCGACGGCGGCGACCGCGTCCTCGAGGTCGCGCACGCTGAAGAGGCCGGCGCCCGTCGGCAGCACGCGATCGAATCCCGTGTCTTGATTCACCACCGGGCGGCCGGCGGCGAGGTAACACGCGCTCCGATCGCTGAACCAGCCGCTCGCGAGCCGGATGTTCACGTCCTTGGCGACGGTGAACTCGCCGCGCGAGCGGCGGATGAACTCGCGGTACGTGTCGGGGTCGCGCGAGACCGGCAGCGGATCGACGACCTCCCAGCCGGCGTCCTGCAGCCGGCGAAGATCGTCCGGCGTCGAGGCGACGTCGGCGGCGACGCGAAAGCGCGCGCCGGTGCGGCGCGGCAGGTCGAGGAAGCGGAACCACTCGGTCCGCTTGCGCCACGTGAACACCTCGTCGCCGAGCGTGAGGTCGCGGCCGGCGCTGTCCCACTTGCCGATCGTCGTGTAGGCGGCGCCCTCCACGTCTGCGAGCGGCGTCCAGAGATCCGCGACGACCGGTTGTCGAATCGGCCGCCACGCGATTCCGGCCGCCGGAATACGGCATCCCGCCGCGCCGATGTTCTCGCCGAGGGTGAAATGCACGTCGTGCCCCTCGACCATCGCGCGCAGGAGCAGATCGCGCTCGTGCAGCCGCAATTGCGTGTAGGCCGGGTCGAGGTCGACGTATACGAAGACCGCGCGCGGGCAGCGCGCGCGCGCGACGCGATTCACGCCGCCCAGGTTCACCACGAGGTCGGCGTCGTGGAGGGTCGCCCGCGTTCGCTCCGCCGCGGCGCCGAAATGGCGGTCGGCGCCCGCGTCCCAGAAGGTCCACGCGTCGGCGAATCCGTGCGCCGCGAAGAATGCGCGTGCGTGGCCCACGCCGTACGAGTAGTCGTCCGCCTGCATCGCCGGCGCGCCCGGCACATAGGCGTATGCGTAGTAGGCGCTGTCCTCGTAGAAGAAGACGTCGCAGTCGAGGGCGCGGAAGCCGGCGAGAAAGTGCAGCGCCTGCCAGGCGTAGCCCCCGAGCGGATAGCGCACCAAGTAGCCGGCGACGACGACGCGCGCGCCCATCGCCGTCACCCGAGCCCGGCGTCGGCGAGCAGGCGACGGAGCACCGTGCCGGCGTCGAACGCGCCGGCGGCCACCTCGCGTGCCGCCGCGCAGCGGCGGCCATACTTCTGCTCCACCGCGGCGAGTCCCGCCGCCGCCTCGTCGACGTCGCGGAACGGCACGATCGCCTCGCCGATCGGGTAGTGGGCCGAGAGGCCGGTGTCCTGCACGATCACCGGCCGGCCTGTGGCGAGATACGACGCCGAGCGGGTGCTGAACCAGCCGCTGCGGGTCGCGACGTACGCCTCCTTGGCGATGCTCAGCTCGCCACGCGACGCGGCGAGATATTCTCGATACGCCTCGGGTGTCGCCGAGACGTCGCGGGCGTCGATCACGCGCCAGCCGGCGGCGCGCAGCTCCGCGACCGGCGCCGCGCCGGCCATCGCGATCTCGAGCGCAGCCGTTGTGCGGGCGGGCAAGCCGCGGATCTTCGCGAACTCGACGTTCTTTCCGCCATAGACCCGCCCGTCGACGGCGGGCGGGGTGACGTCGACCTTCCACGACATCACGGTCGTATAGGCGCCGCCGGCCGGGGGGTGGCGCAGCGGCCAGTCGGCGAGGACGATCGGGTGCCGCGTCGGGTTCCAGGTGATGCCAGCCGTTGGAATCGTGCACTCGGGACGGCCGATGCTCTCGGCGAAGGAGAAGAAGACGTCGTGACGACGGATCATCGCCGCCGAGTAGCGCACGTGTTCGTCCGCCGTCCCGGCGTCTGCGGCGGCGAGCTTCGCTTGGCTGTAACCGGGGTCGGTATCGACGTAGGCCGCGACACCGCGGCCCCGGTACTGATCGCGCAGCCAACACGCGCCCGAGACGTTGAGGAAGAGCTCGGTGTCGCGGCAGCGGCGCATCAGCTCGCCCTCGTCCATGCCGTGCAGCGTGCCCCGCGGATCGCGAAACGCGAACGGCACCGTGCCGCCGTCGCGGCGGCGCAGCACGCGCCGGAGATGGGCGACGTTCTCCCGACAGTCGTCGGTGAATGTCTGCGTCGCCGGCGAGTACACCCATTGCCCCGTGTCCTCCAGGTACGTGACGTCGTCCCCCAGCGCTGCGAGCCCGTGGACGTACTGCACGTAGTCCCACGCGACGCCCCCGACGGGATAGGTCGCGATGAGACCGGTGACGATGACGCGCACGACGGCGGTTCTACCCGATTCCAGCCGCGTCGAGCATCGCACCGAGCACGCGCTCCGCGGCGAAGTACTCGGCCGCGATCTCGCGCGCCGCGCGCGCATGCGACGCGTAGTCGCCCTCGACCGTCCGCAGCGCCGCGGCCGCCTCCTCGACGGTCGCGAACGCGAGCAGGCCGCGTCCCGACGGCACGCGCTCGCTGAAGCCGGTCTCCTGCGTGACGACGGGTCTCCCGGCGGCGAGAAAGCAGACACTGCGATCGCTGAACCAGCCGCTGCGCGGCCGCACGTAGATGTCCTTCGCGACCGTCAGCTCGCCGCGCGCGCCCTCGACGAAGCCGCGGTACGCATCGACGTCGGCGGAGATCGGTCGCGGATCGACGAGCGTCCAGCCGTGCGTCTCGAGGTCGGCACGCACGCCGGCGTCGAGCGGATCCATCGCCAGCTCGACGCGGGTGCGCGCCTGCCGCGGCACGTCGATCATGCGCAGGAAGTTGAGGTGCTTCGTCCACTGATACGTCTCGCCGCGGAACTCGACGTTCTTCCCCTTGTTCTCCCAGGTCGCGATCGTACGGTAGGCCGTGCCCGGATCGCGCGGCGCCCATTCATCGAGCGCGACCGGCGGGCGCGTCGGGATCCACGTGAAGCGCTCGACCGGAACGGTGCAGGACGGCGTCCCGAGCAGCTCGCCGTAGGTGAAGAGCAGGTCGTGCTCGGCGAGAAAGGCGATGCTGTCGGCATCGCCGTTCGCGACCCGCATCTGCTCGTAGATCGGATCGGTCTCGACGTAGCAGAGCCGCGCCCCCTGGCGATGCTCGGGGCGGAGCCGCGTCGCGCCGCAGAGGTTGAAGATCGCGTCCGCCGATCCGTACAGCGCGCGCACCTGCGGGGCGTCGAGCCCGTGCCAGACGTCGCGCTGCGCGTCCCAATACGCCCAGCGCTCGGCGAGGTCGAGGCGCCGCATGACGGTGGCCAGATACGCGACGTTCGGCGACGGATCGATCGCGACGCCGCCGCTCGCCGGATCGTACGGCGGCGCGCCGGAGTCCTCGACGTAGAACACGTCACAGCCGAGCGCGCGCAGCCCGGCGAGGTAATGCATCGCCTGCCACGTGACGCCCGCCATCGGATACTGCGCCGTGATCCCGAGCACGACGACGCGCCCGCTTCGTCCGCCGCCCGTCACACGGCGGCTCCCCGCTTCACCTGCTTTCCGAACTGCGCCTCGTAGAGGCGTGTGAACGTCCCGCCGCGGTCGACGAGCGCGTCGAACGTGCCGCGCTCCGCGATCGTACCGTCGCGCAGGACGAGGATCTGATCGGCATGACGGATCGTCGACAAGCGGTGCGCGATCACGAACGTCGTCCGCCCGTCCATGAGCTCGCGGAGCGCGGCGATGATGAGCGCCTCGGTCTCGGCGTCGAGCGCCGAAGTCGGCTCGTCGAGGATCAGGATCGGCGCGTCGCGCAAGATGGCGCGGGCGATCGTGATGCGCTGCCGCTCGCCCTCCGAGACCGTCGCGCCCTGCTCGCCGATCGCCGTCGCGAGCCCCTGCGGCAAGCCCTCGACGAAGCCGCGGTACGCATCGACGTCGGCGGAGATCGGTCGCGGATCGACGAGCGTCCAGCCGTGCGTCTCGAGGTCGGCACGCACGCCGGCGTCGAGCGGATCCATCGCCAGCTCGACGCGGGTGCGCGCCTGCCGCGGCACGTCGATCATGCGCAGGAAGTTGAGGTGCTTCGTCCACTGATACGTCTCGCCGCGGAACTCGACGTTCTTCCCCTTGTTCTCCCAGGTCGCGATCGTACGGTAGGCCGTGCCCGGATCGCGCGGCGCCCATTCATCGAGCGCGACCGGCGGGCGCGTCGGGATCCACGTGAAGCGCTCGACCGGGACGGTGCAGGACGGCGTCCCGAGCAGCTCGCCGTAGGTGAAGAGCAGGTCGTGCTCGGCGAGAAAGGCGATGCTGTCGGCATCGCCGTTCGCGACCCGCATCTGCTCGTAGATCGGATCGGTCTCGACGTAGCAGAGCCGCGCCCCCTGGCGATGCTCGGGGCGGAGCCGCGTCGCGCCGCAGAGGTTGAAGATCGCGTCCGCCGATCCGTACAGCGCGCGCACCTGCGGGGCGTCGAGCCCGTGCCAGACGTCGCGCTGCGCGTCCCAATACGCCCAGCGCTCGGCGAGGTCGAGGCGCCGCATGACGGTGGCCAGATACGCGACGTTCGGCGACGGATCGATCGCGACGCCGCCGCTCGCCGGATCGTACGGCGGCGCGCCGGAGTCCTCGACGTAGAACACGTCACAGCCGAGCGCGCGCAGCCCGGCGAGGTAATGCATCGCCTGCCACGTGACGCCCGCCATCGGATACTGCGCCGTGATCCCGAGCACGACGACGCGCCCGCTTCGTCCGCCGCCCGTCACACGGCGGCTCCCCGCTTCGCCTGCTTTCCGAACTGCGCCTCGTAGAGGCGTGTGAACGTCCCGCCGCGGTCGACGAGCGCGTCGAACGTGCCGCGCTCCGCGATCGTACCGTCGCGCAGGACGAGGATCTGATCGGCATGACGGATCGTCGACAAGCGGTGCGCGATCACGAACGTCGTCCGCCCGTCCATGAGCTCGCGGAGCGCGGCGATGATGAGCGCCTCGGTCTCGGCGTCGAGCGCCGAAGTCGGCTCGTCGAGGATCAGGATCGGCGCGTCGCGCAAGATGGCGCGGGCGATCGTGATGCGCTGCCGCTCGCCCTCCGAGACCGTCGCGCCCTGCTCGCCGATCGCCGTCGCGAGCCCCTGCGGCAAGCGGGCGACGAAGCCGTCGAGCTGCGCCAAGCGCGCCGCGCGCGCGACCTCCTCGTCGGTCGCGAACGGCGACCCGTACGCGATGTTCTCGCGCAGCGTCGTCGGGAAGACGAGCGCCGGCTGCAGCACCATCGCGATCCGGCTGCGCAAGTCGCGCAGGCGATACTCGCGGAGATCGATGCCGTCGAGGAGGACACGGCCGGCGACCGGATCGTAGAACCGGCCGACGAGGCTCACCAGCGTCGTCTTGCCGACACCGGTCGGACCGACGATCGCCAGCACCTCGCCCGGACGCGCCGTGGCGTCGACGTCGTGGAGAACGGGCCGTCCGGAAACGTACTCGAAGGCGACGTGTTCGAAGCGCAGCTCGCCACGGAGCCCCGTCGGGTCGATCGCGAGCCGCCCGTCGCGCAGGTCCGGCGTCGTCTCGAGGATCTCGAGCACGCGCCGCGCGCCGGCCGCCGCGCCTTGCACCATGCCGATCGTCTGACTGACGCTGTTGATGGGCGCGTAGAGCGACGCGAGATACGTGGTGAACACCAGCACCTCGCCGATCGTCAGCGTGCCGGCGAGGACGTGCGTCGTGCCGACCCAGAGGACGAGCGCGGTGCCGCCGGCGACGACGACGTTGATCACCGACGCGTAGACGGTCTGCAGGATGTAGAGGCGCAGATTCGCGCGCAGGCTCTCGTCGCTCGAGGTCGCGAACCGGCGCGCCTCCTCCTCTTCGGTCGTGAACGCCTGGATGACGCGGATGGCGGCGATCCCGCGCTGTGTGATCGAGTAGAGATGGCTCTCTTTCTGGCGCGCGTCGGTTGCGACCGCGCTGATCCGCCGTCCCATACGCGAGATGCCGAAGAAGATCAGCGGGCAGACGGCGAGCGCAACCAGCGTCAGCTGCCAATCCATGCGCAGCATGACGGCGACCATGCCGACGAACATCGTCGTCGAGGTGATGATGGGGAAGACGCCGTTCATGCTGAGGGTCTGGATCGCGAAGGTGTCCGCGGTGACGCGGTAGAGCAGGTCGCCGACCTCGCGCCCGCTGTGGAAGCGCAGCGAGAGGCGTTGCAGATGCTGGTAGAGATCGAGGCGGAAGTCGTTCACCATCCCCTGCCCGATCGCGATCGTCGTTCCGTTGTTCACGACGCTCACGACCGCGAGGAGCGCGTACAAGAGCACGAGGCCGAGGCACACGGCGGCGAGGAGCGGCCGTCCCGCGAGTATCCCCATACCCGGGACGGCGACCGCTTTCCCGCCGACGACGTCGTCGACGATCAGCTTCAGCGGCCACGGCTTCAGGAGCTCGCAAGCGCTGATCAGCAGCACCTGCGCGATCGCGAGCGCGAACTGCACGCGATACGGGCGCAGGTAGTGTGCGATCGTGCGCAGCAGCGCGAAGCGTCGCGCGCCGCGAGGTGCGCCGGCAGCGGAAGCGTCGATCAGGCGCGCCACTCCACGGCCGTCAGCCCGATCTGCTGCGCGACGATCTCGAGCACGTGGTACATGACGCGGCCGACGACGAAGCTCTGATACGCGACCGACAGGCCCGTGAGCACGCCGAGAACCACCGCCACCGCGAGCAGCTCCGGCACGAGGAAGTAGACGCCGAGCCCGAGCAGCCCGGCGAGACCGCCGAGGGCGAATTTGGCGGCGCGCGACGTCTTCACGGCGCAGCGGACGTTGAAGAGGCGCTTCGCGCCGCCGTGGTTCTCGACCGCGACCCGCACCTGCGACTTCGCCCAGATGCCGCGGTGGATCTCGACGTCCCAGCCGCTCCAGCCGAGGTCGTGCGCGATGAGATACTTGCGCGGCAGGAGGAAGCGGATCACGCCGTCGAGGAGCGCCTCCTTCTCCTGTCCGGAATCGCTCCAATACCGGAGCTGGAACTCGCGGCCCCGCCAGCGGATGCGCGGCGCCTGCGTCGGCTCCGCGAAGCGGATGCGCTCCACGCTGGTCAGGCCTTTGATGCGCCACCGATACCGCTCCCAGCTGCGCAGGAGCGGCCCGAGGTAGATCAGGATGGCGACGATCGTCCGGCCGCGCCAATCATCGTAGCGCGGCTCGATCTTCGCTTGCATCGCGCTCACCGCGGCGGAGCCCAGCGTGATCGCGAGCGGCGCGATCGCGAGCAGCACGTTCTTGCCCGCGGCAACCGCGGCGACGATCAACATCAATCCAAACACGTTCCACTCGAGCGTGAACGGCAGGTACGCGAAGAGCGACGACGGCGGCTCGTACAGCGTCTGGAAGAGCCCACGTCCGAACGTCCCGGAGTAGATGATCGGCCGGCGCGAGAAGAGCGAGGTCGTGAAGTCACCGTAAATGCGGCCGAGCCACCGCGACTGCCCGAGCATGTTGAAGCGGTAGGGATGCTTGAAATAGAGCAACGCCTCCGCCTTCCCATAGCCGCGTTGCTGCTTCAGGTAGTCGCGGATCGTGTTGCGGCGGAAGTGCCACACCATCGCGGCCGGGCTGAAGCCGATCACGTGGCAGTCGTTCTGCAGCCGCCAGCAGAGGTCGACGTCGTCGCCAGCGGCGGCGAAGATCGGCTCGAAGCCGCCGACCGCGGCGAGCGCGTCGCGCGTGAACGCCATGTTGCACCCGGGAATGTGCTCGGCGACCTCGTCGTTCAGGAGCACGTGGGTCGGCCCACCCGGCGCCGCGGCGACGTACGCCGCGATCGCGCTCTCTTCCGGTGGCGGAAAGTTCGGTCCGCCGACGGCGACGAAGCCGCCCTCGGTGAACTTGTACGCGAGATAGGTCAGCCAGTCCGGATCGACGACGCAATCCGAGTCGGTGTAGGCGATGATCTCGCCCGTTGCGCGCGCGGCGCCGACGTTGCGCGCCACCGAGAGCCCGCGATTCTCCTGATTGATGAGCGTGAACTCGGCGTAGCGTTCGGCGATCGCGCGTGTGCCGTCGGTCGACCCGTCGTTGACGACGATGACCTCGTAGTCCGGGTAGCGCAGCGCGCGCAACGAATCGAGGCACGCGCGCATCGTGCGCTCGGCGTTGTACGCGCAGATGACGACCGACACGCGCGGATATTTCAGCAAGGCCGGCGGCAGGTCGCTCGCGAACTCCGCCTGCACGGCGTGGAAGGCGGGCTTCCGCTTGCGATCGCGTGTGACGAGGCCGAAGGACCAATCGTCGATGTGGTATCCGCCGGTGAACCAATCGTCGGTCCAGGAGAACACGCAGGTGCCGGCGACACCGGACTCGAACGCGGCGCGCACCTGCCACGCGAGGATCTCTGCCTGCGTCTCGGCGCCGAGACGGTGCGAGTCGATCCCGTGCTCGGTCAAGACGAGCGGCCGGTCGCTGGCGATGTTCTGCAGACGGCCGAGATAGCGGCGAAAGGCTTCCTCGTCGTGCAGGTACACGTTGAAGGAGACGAAGTCGATCTCGGCGAGGTCGAGGTATTCCGTCGGCGGGAAGTTGGCGTAGCTGACCAGCGCCTCGGGAGCGATCGCCTTCGCCTCGGCGCGGAGCTCGTGGAGGAACGCTTCGACTCGCTCTTTCCCGTGCCAGCGCACGATGTCGGGCGGAATCTCGTTGCCGATCATGTACGCGAACACGGCGCGATGGCGCGCCGAGTCGCGCACAGCCCGACGAATCGTGTCGCGGATCTCGGCGACGACGCGCGACGAGTCGAGGAACGCGACGTGCTGCGACCACGGAATCCCGACCAAGACGCGTAAGCCGTGTGCCTCGGCCCGGTCGAGCAGCCAGCGTGGCGGTACGGTGAAGGTACGGATGGTGTTGGCGCCGAGATCGCGGATCAGCCCGAAATCGCGCTCGACGACGTCGCGTTCCGGAAACTGCGCCCCGTGGGACGCCTTCGCGAAGGGCCCGTACGACACCGCACGGAGGTAGAACTTCTCGCCACCGGTCCAGAAGAACTTTCCCTGGACGGTAGGCGGACCTTCGGCCGTCGTCGGGGCGGCGACGACGCGCGCAGCTTGGCTGCTCGCCTGGAGGGGCGTCATCCGATCGACGGCTGATTAGCAGGTCCCACAACACGGGGCGAGCCGTGAAGTCGCGGGGGCTCCCGGGCCGATTTGCTTCGCGCTACTGCGTTGCTCGGTCACTCCGCCGCTCGGCGTGGCTCCGCTACGCCTGCGCTGCTTGTCCTCGCTTGACGAGGGGCTCGGTTCCCTCGCCCCTCGTCTCGCTCGCAACTCGACGCAGTCGCCCACGTCGCACGCGGTTCGAAGAAACGCGCGGCCGTCCGAAACAAGAGGTGCGCCTATCGCACGTGTGGCGTTGGGAGGCGGGTGTCGGTTGGAACGCGCCGGTTTTACGCAAGTCGTGTCGGTGCGATACCGCCCTCACTCCTGCGCGTGACCGCAGGGGGCCGGGAGACGTGATTCAGACCTCACCCATGGCGGTTATTGCTCGCGTCGCGACGGCTGCGGAGTCTGAGACCGGCCCTGGGTACCGAGATCCGAACAACCGAGAACCGAGCACTGATGATCGCCACGACGCCGTCTCTGCACCGGCCATGTCGCGCCATTCATCACGCGGCGCTGCACAATCTCTAAAGCATACCACTGCGCTTGCAAACCGAGGAGGATACGAGATGAGAGCCACCCGCACACGAGCATTGTTGGGACGCGTCGGAATTTTGACGGCGGTCCTCCTGTTCACGGCCGCGTTCGTCATGGCATCGCCGACGCTCGCGACGAACGCCGGCAACGGCAGCGACATTCATCACGCGAACAACGGCCCCGGCCATTCCGTCAACGCGGCGGACGACGATCCGGGTGCGCCTGGCACCTGCGCCGGTCTGGCGGGCGCCGTTGCGGGTCTCTGCAACGCCTTTTGCAACGCGCAGAATTGTCCGAGCCATCCCGACGAGCGCTCGTGTGTGAACCTCCGCAGAAACTTCGCATTGCACAGCGGTCGCTCGGTCTTTCCGTGCGAGGTGACGACGGTCCCGACGACGACACCGGTTTCGACGCCGGTCGCGACGACGACGGGCGCAGCGACCGCGACAGCCGCGGTGCCGACCTCGACCGCTGCCGCGCCGACCTCAACGGCCGCCGCGCCGACGCCGACTGCCGTTGTGCCGACGTCGACGGGCGCGGCACCAACCTCGACTGCGGCGGCACCGACCTCGACCGCCGCGGCACCGACCTCGACCGCGGGTGCTCCCACGTCGACGGCTGGCGCGCCGACGTCGACCGCCGCCGCACCGACGCCGACGGCCGGCGCTCCGACCGCAACCGCCGGCGTGCCGACCGTGACGGAGGTCCCGACGCCGCAACCGACCTCGACGACGGTCGGCGGCGCGTGTCCGACCCAAATCACCTTCCTCGCCAACGGTGACGCGGCCGACCTCGACAGCGGCTGGACCGGCCAGTCGCACGACAACCACGTCATCAACAACGGCCTCCTGACCGTGAACGCCACCGGCTGCGCCGGCACCGTCGCGACCGTGAGCGGCCCGGCGCCAAACGCCGGCGGCACGGCCGCGAACAACCACCGCTGCACCGGCGACACCTCCGTGCAGTGCACGACCGACACCGACTGCACCGGTCTCGGCGTCTGCTCCTTCTTCTTCGGCGCGCCGCTGCCACTGTCCTCGGGCGGCGTCT
>VBKW01000440.1 GCA_005879405.1 Deltaproteobacteria bacterium | reverse complement strand
CGGCGATCGCGCGCGCCGCCGCACCGGCCGGCGGGCACGTCGAGCCGCTGCGCCGCGTCGTCTGAGGTGCCGGGCACGGCGCGTGCATCAACGACCGCGTAGCGCCAACCACTGAAAGGCGACGATCACCAGCGCGTGGGTGATCTCGCCGCTGCGCATCAGCTCCGGGATGCGCGTCAGCGGCACGAGCACGACCTCGGTCTCCTCGGTCGAGTCGAAGCGCGGCACGTGCCGGCGCTCGACCTCGTACGCGACGAACGAGTGGCAGCGGTTCGTCTGAATCGCCGGATTCGGGTGCACGACGCCGAGCGGCTCGACGCGGTCCGACTCGTAGCCGCTCTCCTCGACCATCTCGCGCCGGGCGGCGACGAGCGGTGAGGGATCGTCGGCGTCGATCATCCCGCCCGGCACCTCCAACGTGTAGGCGCGAAGGCCGTGACGGAACTGGCGCACCATCACGACGTGCTGATCGGCGGTGAGCGGGATGATGTTGCACCAGTCGGGAGACTCGAGGACGTGGAACTCGTGCTCGGCGTCGTCGCGCGAGAAGCGGCTGCGGTCGCGGCGCAGCGAAAAAATGCGGCACTCGTAGACGATCTCGGCGCTCAGGCGCTCCCACGTGTGCAGTGGACGTCGTGCGCTCACGAGCGGTCACTCGCGACGTCGCCGCGATCGAAGAGGCGCGCGTACTCGATCGCCGGGCAGCGATCCATGACGACCGTGAGCCCTGCATGCTGGGCCCGGAGCGCCGCCGGGACGTGCACGACGCCGAGTTGCAGCCACAGCACCGACGCGCCGACCGCGATCGCCTCGTCGACGATCTCCGGCACCGCGTCGGGTCGGCGAAAGACGTCGACGACGTCGATCGGCTCGGCGACCGCTGCGAGCGACGGCTGCGACCTCTCGCCCAGAATGACGCCGGCCGCGGGATTCACCGGAATGACGCGATGGCCGCGTCGTTGCAGCAACGCAGCGATGCGGTGACTGTCGCGCATCGGGTCAGGGGAGCAGCCGACGACCGCAATCGTCTTCGGCGAGCCGAGGATCGCGCGAATGACGGTATCGGGCGGATTGCGAAAGTCGGCGTCGGTACGCTCAGCCATCGCTGCTCTCGGCCATCGTCGGGCGCTCAGCCCTCGTCGCCATTGTCGCTCGGCGGCGCGAGACGGTCGAACGCCTTCGCGAGGCAGCGCCGGATCTCGTCGCGGCACACGCGATGGAACTCGGCCTCGCGCCCGGCGGGATCGTCGATGTCGCCGCTCTCGCCGGCCGCCTCGCGGAGCGTCACGACCTCTTTCCCCTCGGCTTCGACGAATGCCGCCAGCATCGCGCGCTGCTCGCCCGTCATGGTGACGATCAGATCGGCGTCGCGGATGTGCTCGCGATGCAGCTTCAAGTCGCACGACGTCGCGTCGGCGGGGACGTCGATCGCGTCCTCGCGCAAGAGGAGGCGCGCGTCGAGGGATACGAGGCTCGAGTCGCGCGCGTAGGGCGCGATGCCGCCGGAGCGCACGACGACGTCGTCGCGGCGGCGCGTCGCGAGCATCCGCCGCAGGAGCGCCTCGGCGATGATGCTGCGGCTCGTGTTCGCGTGGCAGACGATCAGGACGCGGCGCTTCGCCGCCGCGTCCGCGTCGCGAGCTCGCGCCGGCGGCTCAGAGCCCACCAGCGAACACGTCGGCCATCGTCTCCTTGCGCGTGCCGCCCTTCGCGAGCTCGGCCTTGAGCTTCTTGCCGAGCTCCTGTGGATCCCAGACCGCGTGCTGCTGCACCTTGCCGACGGAGTGCCAGCCCTGCATCGCCCACACGGTACCGCCGCCGACGCGGAACACCTCGCCGTGCGCGTCCGCCGCGTCGTCGCTCGCGAGCCACGCCACGAGGGGCGCGATGTTGTGCGGGCTGAAGACGTCGAACTCGCCTTCGGCGACCTGCTGGCCCATGAGCGCCGCGGTCGCCGGCGTCGCGTCGACCGTGAGGCGCGTGCGCGCCACCGGCGCGATGCAGTTCACGCTGACGCCGTACTTCGCCATCTCGCGGTCGATGATGATCGAGAACGCGGCGATCGCGGCCTTGGCGGCGCCGTAGTTGCTCTGGCTCGGGTTGCCGAGGAGGCCGGAGTCGGAGGCGGTATTGATGATGCGGCCGTTCAGCACGTTTCCCGCCTTGTGCTGCTCGCGCCAGTAGACGCACGCATGCCGCGTGCAGTTGAACGTGCCCTTCAAGTGCACAGCGATGACCGAGTCCCAATCGTCCTCGGACATGTTGAAGATCATGCGGTCGCGGAGGATGCCGGCGTTGTTCACCACGCCGGTGAGCTTCCCGAACGTGTCGATGGCGCACTCGATGATGCGCTGCGCGCCCTTGAAGTCGCTGACGCTGTCGCCGTTCGCGACCGCCTCGCCGCCGCTCTTCTTGATCTCGTCGACGACCTCCTGCGCCGGTCCGGTGCTGGCGCCGGTGCCATCGAAGTGCGCGCCGAGATCGTTCACGACGACCTTCGCGCCGAGCTTGCCCATGAGCAAGGCCTCCTCGCGGCCGATACCGCGGCCTGCGCCGGTGATCACGACAACTTTGCCGTCGAGCAACATGGGCAACCTCCTCGGGGAATCCCCGGAGCTCCGTGGGTGGGTGAATTGGCGTCGGCCGTAGTCGTGCGGCCGCGGCCTTTTTTCGTGCCCGAGGGTGGCGGAGTTGTCAAGGTTGCGCCTTGTGATTCCGGAAGGCATGTGGCAACGTCCGCTCGCGCCGCGCCTCACCCGCCACGACGCGACCCCGATGGACCGCACACGATTCGCACGACTCGTCGCCGAGGTCGTGAACCAGCTGCCCGAGGAGTTCGCCGGCCGGCTCGCGAACGTCGAGGTGGTCGTCGAGGATGAGCCGTCGCGTGCGCAGCTGCGGAGCCTCGGGCTCGACCCGCGCGTCGACACGCTGTTCGGCCTGTACGAAGGCGTGCCGCTCGCCGAGCGGGGCGCGGGCGTCCCGGCGCTGCCGGATCGCATCTCGATCTTCTATCGGCCGCTCGTCGAGGAGTGCGAGACGGAGGCGGAGCTCCGCGAGGAGATCCGTACGACGATCTTGCACGAGGTCGCGCATTTCTTCGGCATCGACGACGAGGACCTCGATTCATGGGGCTACTGACCGCCGTGACACGAGTGTCGGGTGCGACGCGTGCGGCGGCACGCCCGCGAGACGCGCATGGCCGGCTTTGAGCCGACGACGCGCCGGCGCAACCTCGAGCGCCTCGCCGCCGAATCGTTCGACCTCTTGGTGATCGGCGGCGGCATCACCGGGGCCGGTGTCGCGCGCGAGGCGGCGCTGCGCGGTCTCACCGTCGGTCTCGTCGACGCCCGCGACTTCGCCGCCGGCACGAGCAGCCGGTCGTCGAAGTTGATCCACGGCGGCCTGCGTTATCTCGAGCAGGGCGAGATCGCGCTCGTGCGCGAGGCGGCGACCGAACGCAAAGTGCTGCGGCGGATCGCGCCGCACCTGACCGAGACGGCGCCGATGTTCGTGCCGGTCTACGGCCGCACGAGCGCGGGCGTGTACAAGCTGCGCGTCGGGCTCGCGCTCTTCGACAAGCTCGCCGCGGTCGCCGCCGACGAGCGGCATCGGATTCTTTCGCGCCAGGAAGCGCTCGCCGCCGAGCCGTGTCTCAACGCCGAGCGCTTGCAAGGGGCCGCCGTGTACCCGGAGTACGTGACGGACGACGCGCGTCTCGTGCTCGACACCCTCAAGTCCGCGCACCACGCGGGCGCCGCGGTCGTGAACCATGCGCCCGTCGTCGCGATCGGCGGCGACGCGAGGGCGCGCCGCATCGAGATTCGCGACGCGGAGAGCGGCGCGCCGATCACGGTTCAGGCGCGCGTCGTGGTGAACGCCGCGGGGCCGTGGGTCGACGTCGTCCAGCGGATGGACGCCGACGCGCCGGGGCCGGTGCTGCACCTGACCAAAGGCATTCACTTGGTCTTTCGCGCCGAGGATCTCCCGGTGCGTCACTGCGTCGTGATGCGGGCGCGCGACGGCCGGCCGCTCTTCACGGTGCCGCGCGGCACGTGGGTATACGTCGGCACGACCGACACGAGCTACGCCGGTCCGCTGGAAGAGCCGGAGGTCACCGCTGAAGACGCCGAGTATCTCTTCGAGACGCTGGCGCGGAGCTTCCCCGATCTGCGCCTCGCACCCGAGCACGTCGTCGGCGCCTGGGCCGGCGTGCGGCCGCTGATCCAAGAGGAAGGCCGCAGCCCGTCGGAGATCTCGCGCAAGGACGAGATCGCGGTGAGCGCGAGCGGCCTCGTCACGATCGCCGGCGGCAAGCTGACGACATACCGCAGGATGGCGGAGCGCGTCGTCGACGCGGCGTTGCCGCTGCTCGGACGGACGTCGTCCGCGGGGCGTTCGGGAACCGAGCTCCTTGCCGGCGGCGAGCCGCTCGATTCGGCCGGGCACGCGCCCGAGACCGGCGGCGAATCGACACTGCCCGGCGACACGTGGGCGCGCCTGCGAACGGTGCACGGCAGCGATGCCGTCGAGGTACGCGCGCTCGCCGACGACGCCGCAGCGTGGGCGCCCTTCGCGCCGGACGTGCCGCTCTCGCCGGCCGAGGTGCGTCACGCCGTGCGTCGCGAGATGGCGTGCACGCTCGCCGACGTCCTCGAGCGGCGGTCGCGAATCGCGCTCTTCGCGACCGAGCGCGCGTGCGCGATCGCCGCCGACGTCGCGGTGATCGTCGCCGCCGAGCTCGGCTGGAGCGCCGAGCGCCGCGACCGCGAGGTCGCGGCCTTCCGCCGCCAATGCGACGCGCGGCTCGGGTGGCGCGCGTCGGCTCCGACGGGAGTCGCGGCATCCGGAGGCTACGCGTGAGCGGTCGCAGCCCCGCGAGCATTCGTGACGACGTCGCGCGGCTCGTCGGCGCCGACCGCGTCGTCGACGATCCGACGCGCATCGCCCGCGCGCGCCGCGACAGCTGGGTGATCGCCGTGTGGCGCAGCCTGCAGGCGACTCCGCCGCCCCCGCCGGCGTGCGTCGTCCGGCCGCGCTCGACGGCGGAGGTGTCGGCGATCCTCCGCTACGCGTCACGCGAGCGCGTCGCCGTCGTTCCTTTCGGCGCCGGATCCGGCGTGTGCGGCGGCATCGACCCGGACGCCACGTCGATCGTCGTCGACCTCGGCGAGATGCGGGCGCTGCGCGCGATCGACGGCCACAACTTGCTCGCGACGGCGGAGGCGGGACTTCTCGGCAGCGAGTTCGAGGCAGCGCTGAACGACGCCGGCTACTCGATGGGACACTTCCCGCAGTCGATTGCGCTGTCGTCGGTCGGCGGCTGGGTCGCGACGCGCTCGGCTGGGCAGTTCTCGACGAAATACGGGAACATCGAGCAGATGTTCGTCGCGTTCGAGGCGGTGCTGCCGTCGGGCGAGATCATTCGTACGCGTGCCGTCCCGCGCGCCTCCACCGGTCCCGACCTGCGCCACCTCTTTCTCGGCGGCGAAGGGACGACCGGGATCCTCACCGAGGTGACGTTCGAGATCCATCCGCGTCCTGCAGCGACGGAGCGTCAAGCGATCGCGTTTCCGACCATGCGCGACGGCCTGGAGACCTTGCGCCGTATCGTGCGCGCGGGGTGGCGGCCGGCGGTCTTGCGGCTGTACGACGAGATCGAGGCGGGCCGCGCGTTCGCCGGTGCGATCGGCGCGAGCGAGAGCCTGCTCCTCGTTCTCTGCGAAGGGCCGACGGCGCTGGTCGCCGCCGAGCGCGCCGCCGTCGAGGCGACGTGCGCGGAGGCCGGCGGACGTCTCGTCGGCTCGGGTCCGGTCGAGAGCTGGCTGCACCACCGCAACACCGTTCCCGGCTTCGAGGTCTTCTTGAGGCAAGGCATGATCGTCGACACGATCGAGGTCGCGACGACGTGGGACAAGATCGACCGGCTCTACGCCGGCGTGCTCACGGCCATGCGGGCGGTGCCGGGGCTGATCGTCGCCTCCGGGCACAGCTCGCACACGTACCCGACGGGCACGAACATCTACTTCACCTTCGCCGCCAAGCCGGACGACAGCGCCGACATCGAGGCGCTCTACTTTCGGATCTGGGCGGCCGCGATGGAAGCGACGCTCGCGGCCGGCGGGACGATCTCGCATCACCACGGCATCGGACGGGTGCGACGCGAATGGCTGCCGCGCGAGCTCGGCGCCGCATACGGCACGCTCGTCGCGCTGCAACGCGCGCTCGACCCCGCCGGCATCATGAACCCCGGAGCGCTCTTGCGGCCGCGATGAGCTCGCACGTTCTCGCGATCGACGAAGGCGGCACCGGCGTACGCGCCTACGTCTTCGATCACGACGGCCGCGAGATCGCGACCGCGTACGCCGAGATCGGGCTTTCGTATCCGCGCCCCGGATGGGTCGAGCACGATCCGCTCGCGATCTGGGAGCGGACGCTTTCCGTGACACGCACGGCGGTCGAGCACGCGGCGATCCCGACGAGCGCGCTGGCGGCGATCGGCGTCGCGAACCAGCGCGCGTCGGCGCTCGTGTGGGACGCGGCGAGCGGTCTCCCGATCTATCCCGCGATAGGGTGGCAGGATCTCCGCACGGTCGCGCGCTGCGAGGAGCTCGGCCGTCGCGGGTACATCGTCCATCCGCTGCAATCGGCGACGAAGTTCGCGTGGATCCTCGAGCACGTCCCCGACGCGCGCGCCCGCGCCGCCGCCGGCACGTTGCGGCTCGGGACGATCGACAGCTGGATCTCGTGGAAGCTCTCCGGCGGCGCGTGCCACGTCACCGACGCGTCGAACGCGTCGTGCACCGGCATCTACGACTTCTTCGCGAATCGCTGGGACGAGGCGCTCCTCGACGCGCTCGAGCTACCCGCGGCGTGTCTGCCGACGATCGCGCCGACGAGCGCGACGTGCGGCACGAGCGACGCCGATCTCCTCGGCGCCAGAGTCCCGCTCGCGGCCCGCGCCGGGGACCAACAGGCGGCGATGTTCGGCCAGCTGTGCACCGAGCCCGGGATGATGAAGATCACCTACGGCACGGCCGCCATGATGGACGTGAACGTCGGCCCGTCGTTGCGCTTGTCGCCGCACGGCGCGTTCCCACTCGTGTTGTGGGGGCTCGAGGACGGCGTCACCTACTGCCTGGAGGGCAGCGCCGTCACCGCCGGCGCCGCGGTGCAATGGCTGCGCGACGGCCTCGGGATCGTGCACGACGCCGCCGAGTCGGAGACGCTCGCGACGAGCATCGCCGACAGCGGCGGCGTGTGGTGCGTGCCGGCGCTCCAGGGTCTCGGGACGCCGTATCTCGACGCCTCCGCGCGGGCGCTGATCGGCGGCATCTCGCGCGGCACCGGGCGCGCGGAGATCGCGCGCGCGGTGCTCGAGGGCATCGCGTTTCGCTGCGCCGAGGTGATCGAGGCGCTGCGCGCCGATTCGCCGAACGCCGCGATCGACGTCCTGCGCGTCGACGGCGGCGCGTCGCAGAACGATTTCCTCATGCAGTGCCAAGCCGACGCGACGGGACTCGTCATCGAGCGGCCGGTCGTCGTCGACGCGGCGACGCTCGGCGCCGCATATCTCGCCGGGCTCGCGACCGGCTTCTGGCGTGACCGCGGCGAGGTCGCGCGCACCTGGCAACGCGAGCGGTTGTTCGAGCCGCGCACCACGAGCGACGAGCGCGCGTCGGCGATGGCAAAATGGAAAAAGCGCGTCGCGCTCGCGCGTGGTGAGGCGTGACCGCGCGTGGTCGGACATGACTACTCGTGGTCAGACATGAGCATTGGCCGTCAGCGATGACGACGCGCAACGACGGCACGTCGCCCGCCGCGCGCTTGCCGACCGCGAGCGAGCTGCGCCTGGTGATCTTCGACTGCGACGGGGTGCTGTTCGAGTCGTGGAAGGCGAACGTCGCGTTCTACGACGCGGTGCTCGCGACGCTCGGCCTGCCGCCGCTCGACGAGGAAGCGCGCCGGCTCTGTCACACGCTGTCGAGCCCGCAGCTATACGCGCACCTTTTCCGCGACGATCCACAGATGCAGCAGCGCATGGCGGAGACGGCGCGGAGGACCGATTACGGTCCGTTCTACGCGCTGATGGAGCCCGCCGACGAGCTCGAGCCGACACTGCGGCGGCTCCGCGCCCACTGCCCGCTCGCGCTCGCCACGAATCGCGGCACGACGGTGCGCGGTGTCGTGGAGCGTTTCGGGCTCGCGGAGTTCTTTCCCATCTGCATGGGAATTCTCGACGTGCCGCGGCCGAAGCCGGCGCCGGATCTGCTCCTCGGGTGCTTGGATCGCGCCGGGGTACCTCCGTCCGAGGCCGTCTACGTCGGCGACACCGAGCTCGACCGGGCCGCGGCGGCAGCCGCGGCCGTATCATACGTCGGGGTCGGCGATCGGAGCGGCGCGGAGCGGCGCGTCAGCGGTATGCGCGAGTTGCCGTCGCTGCTGCTCGGTGACGGCGATGGTGCTGCCGTCGACGACGCGCGAGTACGTCGCGGTTGAGACCGCTCAGCGTACCTTGACGTCGAACGCTTGCGGGCCCTTCTCGCCGGGACGCACTTGAAACTGCACTTGGTCGCCCTCGCGGAGATCGTCGAACTGCATCTTCGGTCCGAGCCGCGAACGATGGAAAAAGACGTCGTCGCTGCCGTCGTCCGGGACGATGAACCCGAATCCCTTGTCGCGCACGAGTTTCTTGATCGTACCGGTCACGTGATCCTCAGCGCTCGACGATCCGTACCGGCATGTCGACCTGCGTCGCCATGCTGCGCACCGCGGACTCGGCTTGATCGCGACTGGGATACGCGCCGACCTGCACCCGATACTCGGTACGCTTGTGCTTGCCCGTACCCTGCGCGACGCGGTCGATCGCCGCGTCGTAGCCGCGACGGCCGAGCGCATGCTGCAGGCGTTTGGCAACGTCGATCCGCTGGAACGTGCCGACCTGAATCGCGTAATGCCCTTTGCGACCGACGGCGCGCGAGCCACGTCCGGCGCCATGCTTGCCGTGCCCCGCATGCCGCGGAGCCGGGTGCATGGCGGCGTGCTGCAGGAGCGGTGCCGGCGGCTGCGCGTCGCCGAAGCCGAACTCGAAGAGACGCTTCGTGTCGCCCCAGAGATCCGTCGACCCGAGCACGGCAACGATGACCTCACGCCCATCGAACGTCCCAGCACCAACGAAACATTTCTTGGCGGGAATGGTGTATCCGGTCTTGCCGATCACCGGAATTCGATACCCTTCGAGCAGGCGATTGTGACTGTGGAGCGCGATCACGCGTGCGCTGTTCTCCACGCTTACCGTCACCGATTTTGTGCTCAAAATCGTACGGAACTTCGGCAGCTCCAAACCGTGACGGAAGATCGTCGCGAGGTCACGCGCAGTCGAGTAGTGGCCGTCGGCGGTGAGGCCATGCGGATTGACGAAATGCGAACGCAACGCGCCGAGCTGCCGTGCGCGCGCGTTCATTCGATCCGCGAACTCCGGCACCGATCCCGCGAGGCTCTCCGCGACGACGACGCTCGCATCGTTGGCGGAGTTGAGCAGTACCGCGTACACGAGGTCCTCGAGATTCAGGCGCTGTCCCGGAAGCAGGTTCACTTTGCTGGGCGCCGTTTGGCACGCTTCCGGACTCGCCGCGAAGCTGCGGCCGAGCGCGTCGCTCTCGAGCGCGAGAATCGCCGTCAGGACTTTCGTCGTGCTCGCCGGCGGCAGCTCCGAGTCGGCGTTGCGCTCCCAGATCACCGTGCCGCTGTCCGCATCCATCACCAGCGCCGCGCGCGCGGTGACGCGCGGCGGATCGCCGATGATCGCGGACGCCTTCGCCGGAACGAGGAACGCCATCGCCGCCATCACCACCCCACCCCAACTGTTCCGCATCCTCGGCCTCCTACAGGATTTTCGCACCGCCGCCGACACCGTCAGAAAATTATTCCACAGGTGCTTCACGGGCAACAAGCGACGACGTGGGCCAGGCGGCCCCGGCGTCGTAGTAATGGAATTGTCGTTCGCCTCGGCGACTGCTTAAATCCAGGTAGACGCGCGCATGCGCAGGAGGTGATTGGAGATGGCGATGTGTCGGCAGATGCGGACGGGGGTGGTGGTAGCCATCGTGACGTTGCTGGTGAGCTCCGGTTGGGCAACCGCCGGACAGTGGACGGAGGACGACTTCGCTCACCGCATTCCGACGAACTACCCCGTCAACGGACGTGACACCGTCGTCGGCGGGCTCGCGACGTACATCGTGCAAGAAGGCGACACGATGCTCGACGTCGGACGCCATTTCGACCTCGGATACAACGAGATGGTCGCCGCCAATCCCGGGGTCGATCCGTGGCTGCCGCCGGTCGGGGAGGTGCTGCTCATTCCCACCGAGTACGTGCTGGCCGAGGCGAGCCATCAGGGGATCGTGGTCAACATTCCGGAGATGCGGCTCTACTATTTTCATGGCAACAGCCATGAGGGCTCATTCGTGACCACGTACCCCGTCGGCCTCGGTCGCGACGACTGGCGCACACCGCAAGGCAGCTTCCGGGTGCGCGGCAAGACCGAGAACCCGACGTGGGTGATCCCGGAGTCGATCCGCGCCGAGCACATCCGCGAACGCGGCGACGATCGGGCCATGATCCCCGGCGGCGCCCCCGACAATCCGCTCGGGTTCTTTCGCCTCGAGCTGACCATGCCGCTCTACATGCTACACGGTTCGAACATGCCGTGGGGCGTCGGCATGCAGGTGAGTCACGGATGCATCCGCCTCTACAACGAGGACATCGCGGCGCTCTTCCATGAGGTCCGTGTCGGCACGCCGGGCGAGTTCGTGTATCAGCCGGTCAAAGTCGGG
>VBKW01000439.1 GCA_005879405.1 Deltaproteobacteria bacterium | reverse complement strand
ATGTGGCCCATCGGATAATCCCACTCCGCCGACTCGTAGTAGAAGTCGTTCAGACCCCAGGTCTTCTGGAAGCGCGTCGGGTTCTCGTCGCGCGAGACCGCGAGCAGCATCGAGTTCAGGTGACACATGTAGTGGCGGCCGACGACGCCGGAGGCATTGGCGAGACCTTGCGGATGCGTGTCGCTCGCCGAGCGCAAGAGAAGCGCCGCAGAGTTGATCGCGCCGCATGAGACGACGACGACGTCGGCCGAGTACGTCTCCGGCACGCCGTCGCGTACGACGCGCACCTCGGTCACCTGCCGCCCCGACGGGCTCGTTACCAGCCGCTCGACGTACGCGTTCGTCACCAGCGTCACGTTGTCGTGCTCGAGCGCCGGATCGACGCAGATCACCTGCGCGTCGGCTTTCGCTTGCACGAGGCACGGGAAGCCGTCGCACGTGTCGCAGCGGATGCATTTGCTTTTCTGGGGGTTCCGCTCGTCGCGCATGACCCCGACCGGCATCGGGAACGGCCGGTGGCCAAGGCGAGTCAGATCGTCGACGAGCTGCTGGATGCGCGGCTCGTGACTGAGCGGCGGATGCAGATACGGCGCGCTCGCCGGCGGCTCGGTCGGGTCGACGCCGCGGACGCCGTGCACTTGGTAGAGGTGCTCGGCCTGCGTGTAGTAGGGCTCGAGGTCGGCGTAGGCGAGCGGCCACGCCGGTGAGACGCCGCGATAGTGGCGCACCTCGCCGAAGTCGCGCTCGCGCAGCCGGATCAACGCCGCGCCGTAGAACTTGGTGTTGCCGCCGACGTAGTAGTGCGTGCCGGCGTGGAACTCCTTGCCGTTCTTGTCGAGCCACGGCTCCTTGACGTGGTAGCGGTTCTCGACGACGACCGCGTGCGAATCCCAGTTCTCCTTCTCGCGCGGCACGTACGTCCCGCGCTCGAGGAGAAGGATGCGTTTCCCCGACGGCGCGAGCCGGTGCGCGAGCGTGCCGCCGCCGGCGCCGGTCCCGATGATGATGACGTCGTAGTGCTCGTTGGATGACATGGTTTCTCCCGTTCAGCTGGGAAACTCGCAGCGAAAGATGCAGCGCTGGCCGTTGATGTGGTGGAGCTTGGCGCAGAGCACGTGCGGCGCCCAGGACGTGGACCCGGGCAGCGACCGGCCGACGGCGCCGAGGCGGAGGTAACACTCGGCGGCGGCCAGCATCCCGAGAGGCGGGGCGACGAAATAGATCCAGAGCGCATTCCAGAAGCCGGCGGGCAACGCCGACGCCAGCGACCGTGCCGGGTTCATGCTCATTCCGGAGAGCGGCGCCTCGAAGGTGATGTACGCCGCGATCAGCGCTGCCACCATCAGTGCGGTGAAACGGTTCACCGCCGGAACGTTCGAGACGACGAGGACGCCGAGCATCATCGCGAAGGAGATCGCGGCCTCGGACGCGAATGCGACGCCGGTGCCGTACGCCCCGGCCGTCACGACGTGCCGCCGGCGAACTGCGCCGCAACGTAGAACCCCGTGTCCCAGCCGCTGATCTTGCCCAGGCGGTAGAACGTCAACGTGAACGCGGGATTGAGATGCGCGCCCGAGCGCTGCCCCCACGGCGAGCGCACCAGGGCGAACGCGGTCACGCCCATCGCCACGCCCATGAGCGCACGCAGCACGAGCGGACGGCCGATCAGGCGCCCGAGCGGCGATGCGGGATGCCCGACGAGCGTCCCGAAGACGCACGCTGAGAGCATGAAAAGACCGAGACCTGCCGCTTCCATGAGGTACTCGGGCCAATGGCTGGTGAGCGCGTCACGCATGGCGTCACGTCTTGGATGCTCGGCGCGCGGCGCGGTTGCGGCTCGGACGGATGAGGGTCGGGGCGGCAGTCGATTCCACTGAGGCTCCTTCCGGAACGCGTCGAGGCGCTTCCCCGGTACGCACTGGTTGGAGTATAGGTCCCGCCGTGACGGAGTTGCCCCCGACCGCCACACCGGCGTTCACGGGATTCGCGGACGCCCCGCGGCACGACGAGCGCGAGCTCGGGCGCGACGAGCTCGCCGCACTGCTCGCGATCAACCGCGCGATCGGCCGCCACCTGCACCGTGACGGGCTGTTTGGTGCGCTGGCGACGTGTCTCCGAGACGTTGTGCCGACCCAGCGATTCGGCATCGAGCTGCCCATCGCGGGCAACCGGCTGCAAGGGCACCTGCTGACGCCGGGTGGAACCGGAGAAGAGCCCACGGAGCCGACGGTACTGCCCGCGTCCGGGACCGCCTGCGATTGGGTGCTGCGGAATCGCCAGTGGATCGTCACTGCACGACGCGACGAGCTGCGCGAACGCTTCCCGGTCACGTTCGGCGTGATGGAGGGCGCCGGCGCGGAGTCGCTGTGCGCGCTTCCCCTCGTCGTCGGCCAGAGCTGCCGCGCGGTTCTCTTCTTCATGGCGGCGACACCGGGCGCGTACAGCAACCTGCCGCGGGCGCTCCTCGAGCAGATCGCGAGCGCGGTTGCCGTGGCGCTCGACGACTGCTTGGCACACGAGGAAGTGCGCCGGCTGCGCGACCAACTCGCCGCCGAGAACGTCTACCTCCAAGAAGAGATCCGCGAGGAGCACAACTTCAGCGAGATCGTCGGCAGCGGCCCCGAGCTGCGCCGCGTGATGGATCTGGTCGCGCGCGTAGCGCCCACGACCGCGACCGTGTTGCTGCTCGGCGAAACCGGCACGGGCAAGGAGCTCATCGCGCGCGCCATCCACGAGCGCAGCCCGCGGCGGGAGCGGCCGCTCGTCAAAGTGAACTGTGCGGCGATCTCCGCCGGGCTCGTCGAGAGCGAGCTCTTCGGGCACGTGCGCGGCGCCTTCACCGGCGCGGTCGCCAACCGCAGCGGCCGTTTCGCGCTCGCTGACGCCGGCACGATCTTTCTCGATGAGATCGGCGAGCTGCCGCTCGACTCGCAGGCGAAGCTGCTCCGGGTCTTGCAGGAGCGTGAGTTCGAGCCGGTCGGGAGCAGCCGGGCGCAATGCGTCGACGTGCGGGTCATCGCCG
>VBKW01000438.1 GCA_005879405.1 Deltaproteobacteria bacterium | reverse complement strand
CGGTCGACGGTCGCGGGCCGCAGCGTCGCCAGCGCGCACCCGGCGACGATCGCGGCAAGCGTCGCCACGACGAGCGCCCTCCCGAGCACGGCTGCCGCGCGTACCAGCGGCGTACCGCATTCGCGTCGCGCGCCGCCGAGGATCCGCATCGCTCGCCCATGGTAGGGAAACGACGCGGCGCGATCAATTCGATCGCGATGGGAAATGCGGCCGCGCGGACGGCGCGATGGCCGCCGTCCGCGCGGCGAGGATCAGGCGAGGCTCGGTGTCCAGGTCTTGCCGCCGTCCTTGGTCTTGAGAATGGTGCCGAAGCCGCCGACGATCCAGCCGTTGTTCTGATCGAAGAAGTCGACGCTGCGGAGCCAGGTGAAGAGCCGCATCCCGAGCTTCGCGCGGTGCCACGGCGCGTTGCCCGCATCTTTGTTCACCACTTCGCCGCCGGAGCCGACCGCCCACGCACGGCCGTCCGGGAACATGAACGGCGAGTAGAGCGGATCCTCGACCGCGACCGCCTCGTCGATCTTGTCGAACGCCCAAGTGTTCCCGCCGTCGTGGGTGTGGGCGATCTTGCCTTCGAGGCCGACCGCGACGCCTTCCTGATTGTTGACGAAGTGGACTCCGAACAGCGTCGGCAGGTCGAACATGTCGACGATGCCGCCGCCGAGCAGGGTCTTTTGCTGCTCGGTCCAGGTCGCGCCGCCGTCGCTCGTGTGGCGGATGGTTCCGAACTCGCCGACGATCCAACCGTTCTTGTCGTCTGCGAACTCGATGTCGTAGAAGATCGGATCCTGCACTGCGAGCGCGATGTCCTCGCTGACGCCTTCGCGGGACTGCGCGATCTTTCGCGGCTGCCACGTCGCACCGCCGTCGGTCGTCTCGACGAGCGTCGACTTGTCACCGGCCGCGACCACGTGCGTCGCGCTCACCGGATAGATCGCGAAGAGATAGAGATCGGTGTTGCTCTTCTGCGCGGTCCAGGTCTTCCCGCCGTCTTTCGTCGCCAGAATCAGACCGCCTTGTCCGCAGATCCAGCCGTTCTGCGCGTCGGCGAAGCGGATGCTGTAGAGCGCACGGTCGGTCGGCGTCTGGATGACGTTCCAGGTACGACCCGAATCCGACGTCTCGAGGATCTTCCCGCGGTAGCCGATGATGAGCGCGCGTTCCGGCGAGAGCGCTTTCACGTCGAAGAAGCGGTCGCCGATGATCGAGATCTTCGCCTCGGGAAGCGGCGGGAGCTCGACCTCCGGGTGGCATCCTGCCGTGATCCCCAGCGCCATCGAGAAGAGCACGAGGGGTGCCCATCGCATCGTTCGCATGTACGCGCCTCCTGAAGGGAAGTGAGACCGAACCACCAGCGGACCAGCGTCCTAGTGCAATGGAACGCCGCCAGAGTCAACTGCTAAGCCGCGAAGGCGAGCCGCCGCCAGGTACTGAGCTAATGGGTCGAGTTGCGAGCCAGACGAGGCGCGAGGGAGCCGGGAGCGCAGACATAGCGGCGCTACGTCGAGCATCCCGGCGACCGAGCAACGACGTATGGCGACGCAAATCGGCCCATGAGCAGTCAGCTCGCCTTTTTGGTGAACCATTTGGCTTGATCGGACTTGTCGACCTGCTCCTGCTGGTTGATCCTCCAGTCGCCGTTCTCCTTCACGAGCGTGTACAGCTCATACTCGTCGGCGCCGAGCTGGTTCAAAAATTTGTCTTGGGAGCTCAGAATGTTCGGAACCTTCGCGGTCTCCCCTTCGACCTTGGCCGGGTAGACGTCGAACTTGAAGATCTTCACGTCCGCCGTCTGCATCATGTACTTCTGCTCCTTGGCCCACGCCTCCGCGTCCTTGCCACCGGCCATGGCCTTCGAGATCTGCTTGTACGCCTGATCGTATTTTTGGTCCTGCATCGCCTTCAGATACTGGCGAACCGTGTCTTCGGGGGTGCTCGCCGCTCGCGCAATCGTCGCGGCGGCAATCGTCGTCAGCGCGGTGGCGAGCACTGCCAGCGTTCGTAACCTGGTCATGAGCGTCCTCCTTCTGTGCGAAACCGCATGTGATCGACGATACGAAACGGACCGCTGCAAGGCAACGACGGTCGGCGGGCGGTGTTACTGCGATGGCAGCTCGGCATCGTCCCGTCGCTTCGCCCGCCGTCGAGCAGGAAACGACGCCACACCCGCAATGCGCCTGGCGTGGCACGCGGGTTGCTGCATGCCATGGCACCCGCCGTGGTATACACGGCGGCACATGAGCCCGAGCGGAGGACGGAGAACCATGGACCGCGACCCCGAGGCAGCGTCGAGCGGGAATCCCGCCGACCCGCAATCGATCCGCGAGCTGCGCGCGCGCCTCGGCCTCACCCAGGAAGAGTTCGCGCATGCGATCGCGGTGACGGTGTCGACCGTCAACCGGTGGGAGAACGGCCACGCGACGCCGAGCAAGCTGGCGTGGCGCGCGATTCAGTCACTCATGAAGAAGCGCGGCGCCGCGTCGCGCTGAGCCGCGTCGCGCACGACCGGTTTCCCTGAGCCGCCCGTCCGGATTCAGCCGATCTCGGCGCTGGGGCGACGTAAGCGCGCCCGCCCGACCGCGTCCTCGACGACGCGAACGATTTCGGCATCCGCCACCCCGGCAGCCACCGGCGTACAGCCGGCGGCGAGCGGTCCCGCCGTCTCCGCGGCGAGCAGGACGACGGGGAGCCGGCGCGTCGTCGCATGGCCGCGTAGGAACGCGACCGCGCCGTCACCGTCGACGTCGCGCACCGCCTCGACGATCGCGACGTCCGCATCGTGCTCGGCGGCGCAGCGCACGAGTTCCCACCTGTCGGCCGCCGTGAATACGGCGTGCCCGCCGGCCTCGAGGGCCGCGCGCAGCGACGCCGGCGCTCGCGATGACAAGGGCCCGACGGCGATTCGCAACGACGTTCCGTCGCGGCGCGCCCGCAGCGCGCGCTCGACCGCGGCCCGCAAGCTCTCGACGTCGACCGGCTTCGCGACGACGTCGACGGCGCCGAGACCACGCGCCAGCATGCGCTCGGGTTGCACCGTCAGCATCACGACCGGAATCGCGCGCGTCGCCTCGCTGTGCTGCAGGATCCGGAGCACGTCGTAGCCGCTCAGATCGGGCAAGACGACGTCGAGCAGCACGAGATCGGGCCGCTCGACACGCGCGACGTCGAGCGCCTGCACGCCGCGCTCGACGCGCAGCAGCCGGTAGCTCGCCCCCAGCGACACCTCGATCACGGTGCCGAAATCAGCGTCGTCGTCGATCAAGAGGACCGTCGGGCGTCGCGCCGCCCCTGCCTCGGCGCCGTCGGCGGATTTCGCCACCGTCGCCGCCGCGACGGCGAGCGGCAGCACCACCGTGAACGTCGAGCCGAGATCCTCCTCGCTCTCGACCGTGATCCGTCCGCCGTGGCGATCGACGATCGCTTTCGAGATCGCGAGACCGAGGCCGGTGCCCGGCTCCTCGCTGCGGGCGGCGTGGAGACGTTGGAAGCGCTGGAAGAGACGTCCATGGTCGCTCGCCCGGATGCCGACGCCCCAGTCGCGGACGGCGATCGCGAGCTCGTCGGCATTGCACGTCACGCGCACCAGCACGCGGCCGCCCGTCGGGGAGAACTTCACCGCGTTCGACACCAGGTTCGTCAGCACCTGGATCAAGCGGTCGCGATCGCCGGCGATGAGCGGCAGATCGGGATCGAGCTCGCAGCCGATCGCGATGTCGCGTCCGGCCGCGTACGCGCGCAGGCCCGCGATCGCCTCCTCGATCAGCGACCCCGGCGCGACGGACGCGAACGTCAGATCCATTTTTCCGAGCTCGAACTGCGAAATGTCGAGAATGTCGTTGATGAGGCGGATCAGCCGGTCGGTGTTCTTCAGGCTGATCACGAGGAGCTCGCGCTCGATCGTCGACAGGGTCGCCGCCTTGCCGAGGACGAGCTGCAGCGATCCCTTGACCGACGTGAGCGGCGTGCGTAGCTCGTGCGAGACCGTCGACAAGAACTCGCGCCGCACCATCTCCAGCTCGCGTTCCTGCGTGCGGTCCAAGAGCAGAAACCCGCGGCCGACGATGACCCCCGCGGCGTTTCGTACCGGCTCGCTCCTCCATTCGTAGACGCGCAGCCGCTCGTCGTCCACGGCGCTGATCTCGCCGCGCTCCGTCGCCGGCGGCGAGGTGTACAGCTGGCGGACGGCGCGCACGAACGCGTCCCTGTCGGCGACGGCGGCACATCCGAGCTGCGGCGGGAACGTCTCGCCGCGCCGCACCGACGGGCCGAGAATCGCCGACGCTTGCGCGCTCGCGTGCGTGATCATGCCGCGCGGATCGGTGACGACGATCGCATCAGAGGCGACGGCGAGCGCCCACGACAGCTCCGGCCCGACCTCGAGGGCGCCGTTCACGGCGGTCCCGGCGGGGACATGCGCGTCGCTTCGAACCGTCGCGCGCGCCCCGTCGCGGCGACGCCATCCGAGCACCGTCGCGAGCGCGACGGCGAGCGCCGCACACACGGCGATCGCAACGACGCGCGGCGCCGAGAGCAGCAGCGGCGCGAGTGCGACGAGCGAGGTGCCCGGGATCCAGCGCAGCGCCGCCGTCACATCGACGCCGGCGTCGCCGCCTCCGGCGGAGGAGTCGAGCGCGACGGAAGCGCCGGGAGTCGAATGTGGGACGGCCATCAATGCTCCGGGGCTCCGGGCGCGATGCGAAGCAGCAAGGAGCGTGCCCCACCGGGAGGCGGCATCGGCCGCGTTTGCCGGTCGCGCGGCGACGAGAACGCGCACGCTCGTCACGCGTTTGACGCCGTCGACGTAGAAGCGGCGACACCGAATCGCGCCGATCACGAGTCGCGGCCAAAAAACCCTCCGCTTTCGCGCCCGGCGATCGGCCGCGGTGTGTGTCAGGCTAACTCACCGCCTGGCATGCGTCTTGCGAACCCGCTCTCTACCGCACACGCGGAGCACAACCGCGATCGGCCGACGCTCGTCCCGATCGCCCACTTGTTGCGCGTGATGCGTCAGCATCGGGGAGGAACATGGGCGTGCACGACAGACATCGGGTGCTCGTGGTCGAGGACGACCCGGACATCCGGCGCATCCTGCAGCTCTTCCTGAGCGAGCGCGACTTCACGGTCACGACCGCCGAGAGCGCGGACGCGGCGCTCGGTGCGCTCGCCGCAGCCCCTGTCGATCTCATCCTCTCCGACGTCCGCATGCCCGGGATGAGCGGCATCGAGCTGCTGCATCACATCAAGGAGCACGATCCCGACGTGCAGCTGGTCCTGATGACCGCCTATTCGTCTGTGAAGGACGCCGTCGAGGCGATCCAGGCGGGCGCCACCGACTACATCGAGAAGCCGATCGACTTTCGTCGTCTCGAGCGCATTCTCGACGTCGTCTTCGAGCGCAAGCGCCTCAGCACCGAGAACCGCATTCTCCACCAGCGACTGCAAGGACACGTCGAGTTTCACGGCATGGTGGCGCGCAGCCAAGAGATGCTCGAGATCTTCTCGTTCATCGAGCGGCTCGCCCGCTACCCCACCACGGCGCTCATCACGGGCGAGAGCGGCACCGGCAAGGAGCTCGTCGCGCACGCGCTGCACGAGCTCAGCCCGCTGAAGGACCGTCCGCTCGTCACCTGCAATTGCACGACGCTCGCGCCGACGCTGCTCGAGAGCGAGCTCTTCGGCCACGTGCGCGGCGCGTTCACGGGCGCCGACCGCGATCGCAAGGGACTCTTCGAGGCGGCGCACGGCGGCAGCATCTTTCTCGACGAGATCGGCGAGCTTTCCCCCGCGGTGCAGGCGAAGCTCCTCCGTGTCATCGAGAATCGAGAGATCAAGCGCGTCGGCTCGCCCGAGGCGATTCGCATCGACATTCGCGTGATCGCGGCGACGAACCGCGATCTCGCCGCGATGGTCGAGAAAGGCGAGTTTCGCGAGGACCTCTACTACCGCTTGAACGTCGGCGCGATCACGTTGCCGCCGCTCCGGCGGCGTCTCGAGGACGTCGAATTGTTGTGCGAGCATTTCCTCACGCGCTTGTCGAAGCGGCTGCAGAAGGAGGTCAACGAGATCTCCGAACCGGTGCTGCAGGTGTTCCGCAGCTACGCGTGGCCGGGGAACATCCGCGAGCTCTTGAACGTGATCGAGCGCGCGTTGATCGTCGCCCACGGGCCGGTGATCTTGCCCGAGCATCTGCCGGTGCAGTTTTTCAGCGCCGCACCCGAGACCGCGGCGCTCGCGGCCGTCCCGGCGGCACCGCTGGCGCTCGCGCCCGAGTTCGACCTCACGATCCAAGCCGCCGAGCGCGACCAGATCCGCAAAGCGTTGGAAGCGGCGGGCGGCAAGCGCATGGAGGCTGCGCGCCTGCTCGGCCTCAGCCGGCGGACGCTCTACCGGAAGCTCGAAAAGTACGGGATCTCGTGATGGATCGTATCGACCAGATGCGCGGCCACGCGCTCACCGAGTACGCGATCGTGGCCGCCGTGATCCTGATCGGCGTCGCTGCCGCGGTGATGCTGATGCAAGACGCGACGAGCGCGGACATCGCGACCCTAATGGGCGCGCACTGAGGATCAGATGGCTGAGCACGAAGCACACCTTCAACCAACGAGGCAAACGATGGAATCGCACCGAGACCTGAAAGGCGAGGGCGGCACCCGGGTTCTGATCGTCGAGGACCATCCGATGATCGCAGAGCTCGTCGAGACGCGACTGCGCATCGAAGGCATGCGTCCGACGAAGTGCCTCGGTGGACGGGAGGCGATGCAGTTCCTCGGCCATTCGGACGTCGATCTGGTGATTCTCGACATCATGATGCCCGAGGTCGACGGCTACGAAGTCTTCAAGTTCATGAAGAGCCAGCAGCGTACGCGGCACGTGCCGGTCATCTTCCTGACCGCGAAGTCCACGCAAGACGACGTAGAAAAAGGGATCGCCATGGGCGCCGAGTACTACATCACGAAGCCTTTCAGCGGCGCGGACCTGGTGCGGAAGGTCAAGATTCTTCTCGAGCAACACCGCGTCAGTGCCGCCGCGGGAGCGTGAGCAGCGCCTGCGCCGGTTCCTGCGGGCGCTGGGTACCGTCCTGATTCTCGTGCTCGGGTCATCGGCCCGGGCGCAGTTCGGATGGCACGGCGCGCGTGCGGTCGGCGACGTCGCCCAGGCGGAGGGCGCACACCCGGGCGCAGCGCTCGCCCCCGGCGGAGCATCGCGCCACCACATCCCACTCTCGGGCGGCACGAATCACCTCATCGTCGACGGCATGCTGAACGACGTGCTGCGTGGACCGATGCTGATCGATACCGGCTCGTCCTACTGCGTGCTCACCCGCAAAACGGCGGCACGGCTCGGCGTGAAGCCGGTCGTCGGGGCGACCGTGGCGGTGGCGACCGCCAACGGCGAGGTCGAGGCCGATCTGGTCCGCCTCGACTCGATCCAAATCGAGGACGCGCGTCTCGGCGGCGTCGAGGCAGTCGTGATGGACGCCGTCGAGCCGCCGCTGGTCGGCATCATCGGCTTGAGCTTCCTCAATCAATTCCGCCGCTATTCCGTCGACCACGCACGCGGAACCATCCAACTCGAGCGCTGACGCCGCGACGTATCGGGAACGTTGCATTTTCGTTCGTCGGCTTCGCGTCACGGAAACACGTGCGGGAGATAGCGAATGGACGCACGCACGACGTGTACGCAGGTACGCTTGTCTACCACTACGCGCACCGCTACATACGAGTGTAGATTCCGCGTTTGATTCCTCTCGTCGGATGCGGTGCGAGGAGGCCTCGATGAACGCCAATCTGCGACTCGAAGACTTGTACGGACGAGAAAAGGAAAGTGAAACGAAGCTCCTCGCCCTATACGTCCCGAAGGAGCTGACGAGCAGAATCGATCGCCTGGCCAAGGACCTCAAAGCGAAGAAACGCGAAGTGATCCTCGCGCTCCTGAACGAAGGGCTCGACCGCTATCACCGCTCGCGCGGGCGGCGACGCCGCAAGTGAGCGGCAGGCGCGGCTCGGCGCGCCGCGTGCCCGAGCTCAGCGCCGCGCGTGCGACTGTCTGGATAACCCGCGGCCGGCGAGATCCGCGGAGGTACACACGCTGACTTGCACGCCGTCCGCCGCGAGTCGCCGTAGCCACGCCGACATCTGCATCGACTTCGCGTCGTCGGCGGCGCGACGATCGAGACTCAGCTCCAGTCGCACGTCGCTCGGCTTCGTCGTCTGCAGATCGCGAATGTGTGTGCGGAGGTTCTCGAGGTCGTAGGGCGTGGCTTCGGCCGCGAAGTAGAGCGAGCCGCGCGTCGAGATGATCCGCGCCTGCAACATTGGACCCTCACACGGGAGCGGTGGAAGTGTCGGAGGCGTGACTTTACGACCGCACAGTCGTGAGGGTCAATTACCACATGAGGTGAGAGTCGATCTTTATCGTTCCGTGAACGCTCGCGACGCGACGAGTCATCGTGCGCGCGCCGCCGCGTACTCCGTATGACATGTGTCACGCGTCCGCAGGCGCGACGCTCGGCGGCAAATAGAGCCGGTCACGCACACCCGCCAGCATCGTGCGCGGCTCCTCGCGCGCGACGCTGCCATCGGGCTTGATGACGAACGACGCGACGAAGTCGTACCGCAGCCAATAGACGATCCGCTCGTAGCCCGGTTCCGCCCCGTGCCCTGGCACACGGTACAGCCACTTCTCGTTGAACGCGACGCCGTTTTCCGATCGCTCGCGCGGCTCGTTGACACTGCCGACCGTCGCGGCCGGCGTGCCCCAGCGCTGCACGATCATGTTGCGCCGGATCGGCTGCCCGGCGGAGCTCACGGCTCGAAGCTCTCCGGGAGCGGGCAACGGCCCTCGTGGACGTGCGCCTCGAACTCGGCGCGGAATCGGCGCAGAAATCCCGTCGCCGCCCATGCCGCGGCGTCGGAGAGCGCACAGATTGTCTGGCCTTCCATGTAGCCGCCGACGGACTCGATCGTCCGCAGATCGGCGGCGCTGCCCTGCCCCGCCTCGATGCGCTGTAAGAGCTTGTACAACCAGGCGGTTCCCTCGCGGCATTGCGTACACTGGCCGCACGTCTCGTGACGGAAGAAACGCGCGATCACGAGCGCCGCGCGCACCATGCACGCGGTGTCGTCCATGACGACGATACCACCGGTGCCGAGGAGCGTCCCCGCCTGTTTCAGCGATTCGTGATCCATCGCGACGTCGACTTGCTCCGCCGAGAGGACGGGCATCGAGACGCCGCCGGGGATGATCGCCTTCAGTGCGCGTCCACCACGCACACCGCCGGCATGAACGTCGATGATCTCGCGCAGCTTCGTGCCGAGCGGAAGCTCGTACACGCCCGGGCGGTTCACATGGCCGCTCACGCCGAAAAGCGTGTTGCCGGTGCTCGTCGGGGTGCCGATCGTCTTGAACCATGCGGCGCCGCGCTTGATGATCCACGGCACGTGCGACACCGTCTCGACGTTGTTGACGGTCGTCGGGCAGCCCCAGAGGCCATACACGGCCGGGAACGGCGGCCGCTTGCGCGGCTGTCCCTTCCGCCCCTCGGCCGACTCGATCATGCCGGTCTCCTCGCCGCAGATGTACGCGCCCGCGCCGCGCATGAGATGGATGTCGTACTCGCGGTCGGTGCCGAAAAGGCCTGTCCCGAGGAGACCCGCTGCGCGCAGCTCGGCGATCGCGTCCGACAGGACGCGGAATGGCGTCACGTACTCGCCGCGGATGTAGACGTAGGCGGCGCGCGCGTTGATCGCGTACCCGGCGATGATGAGCCCCTCGAGAAAGAGGTGCGGATTCCGCTCCATGATCTGACGGTCCTTGAACGTGCCGGGCTCGCTCTCGTCGGCGTTGCACGCGAGATAGCTCGGCTTCGGACCGCCGGGCTTCGGCATGAAGCTCCACTTCTGTCCGGTGCTGAATCCCGCCCCGCCACGGCCGCGGAGCCCAGACGCCTTCACCTCCTCGACGACCGCCTCCGTCGTCATCTCGCGCAGCGCCCGGGTCGCCGCCTCGTAGCCACCCGCTCGCCGGTACGCGGCGAGCGCGCGCCAATCGGCGCCGTCGGGCGGGAGCAGATAGCGCTCGACCGCCATCAGCCGATCCTCTTCACGAGATCGTCGACGGCGTCGGGCCGGACGTTCTCGATGAATGGGTCGTTGTTCACTTGGACGCAGACCGCCGTCCCACACGACCCGAGGCACTGCGCCTCTTCGAGGGAGTAGCCGCCGTCGGGCGTGCGTTCGCCGACGGCGATGCCGAAGCGCCGCTCGAGCGCGCGGATCACCTGCCGCGCCCCGGCGAGCGCGCAGGCGATGTTGACGCACACCTGCACGTTGCGGCGGCCGACCGGGTGCTCGTGGTACATTGGATAGAAGGTGACGACCTCGCGCACCTCGATCGGCCGAATCCCGAGCAGCGCGGCGAGCTCGCGCTGCGCCTCGAGCGGGACGTATCCGAGCTCGCCCTGGACGAGATGGAGCGCGATCAGCAGTGCCGAGCGCGGCTGCGGGTATTTCTGCACCTCGGCGCGGATCGCGTCCTGCACACGCTCGGACAGCACCGACGTGCCGCTGACGACCGCGCTCATCGGTCGCACTCGCCGCCGATCATGTTGACCATGTCGAACGTCGGCACGACGTCCGCGAGCAGCGCGCCCTGGATCATGTCGCGGAGCGCCTGCGTGTTGCTGAAGCTCGGCGCCCGGCAGCGGCACTTCCACGGCTTCCCGGTGCCGTTGCTGACGAGATAGAACCCGAGCTCGCCGTTCGCGCCCTCGACCGCCTGGTAGACCTCGCCCGCGGGCGGTCGCATGCCCTCGGTCACGAGCTTGAACTGGTCGATCAGCTCCTCCATGCGGTTGAAGACCTTGCCCTTCGCGGGCCAGCGAAACCGCGGATCGTCGAGGTCGACCGGCCCGTCGGGAAGATCGCGCAGCGCCTGCTCGATGATCCGTGCGCTCTGGCGCAGCTCCTCGAAGCGCACGAGGTAGCGATCGTAGTTGTCGCCGCGCGACCCGACGGGCACCTCGAAATCGAGCCGATCGTAGACGAGGTAAGGCTCGGCACGCCGGACGTCGAAGCCGACACCCGCGGCACGCAAGAGCGGCCCGGTGACGCCGTAGGCGATCAGGGCGTCGGCGGGAAGCGTGCCGGTACCTTCCATGCGCTCGCGAAAGATCGGGTTCTTCGTCAAGAGCTCGTCGACGTCGCCGAAGAGCGTGAGCGCCGCCGCGACCTTTTCGCGGCAAAGCTCCGCGAATCCCGGCTGCAGGTCGCTCTGCAGGCCGCCGATGCGGACGTAGTTGGTCGTCACGCGCGCGCCGCAAAGGGACTCGTGGAGATCGTAGATCTGTTCGCGCGCCTGGACGCAGTAGAGAAACGGCGTCAGCGCCGCGAGCTCGAGCGCGCTCGCGCCGATGCAGGTGAAGTGATCGGCCATGCGCGACAGCTCGGAGGCGATGGTACGGAGGTACTGCGCCCGCGGCGGCGCTTCGACACCGAAGAGCTTCTCGGCGGCGAGGCAATAGCCGACGTTGTTGATCATCGGGCTCGCGTAGTTCAGCCGATCCGTGTACGGGATCGCCTGATACCACTCGCCGCTCTCGCACTCCTTCTCGAAGCCGCGGTGCAGGTACCCGACCTCGACCTCGGAATCGAGGATACGCTCGCCGTCGAGCTTCAAGGTGATCTTCACAGTCCCGTGCGTCGACGGGTGCGACGGTCCCATCTGGATCTCCATCGGTTGCGTGTGGAGATCGTTGGTGAGGGACGGGTTAGTCGGGCCAGCGTCCATATCGCTGCTGCTCGCGCGCCACGGTCCGCTCGCCCTGCTCCGGCGCGACGTCGCGGACGGTGACGAGCGGTTGGCGCTTCTCCTTCGGATAGTCCTTGCGCAGCGGGTATCCCTGGAACTCCTCGTACAGGTAGATGCGGCGCAAGTCGGGGTGACCCTCGAAGACGATGCCGTACATGTCGTAGGTCTCGCGCTCGAGCCAATTCGCGCCGCGCCACACCGACGTCACCGAGGCGACGCGCGGGCTCTCCTCGGAGACCCGCGTCTTCACCCGCACACGGTGGCCCTGCACGATCGAGCGCAGGTGATACACGAGCTCGAACCGCGGCATGCTGCCGAGGTAGTCGACGGCGGTCACGTCGGCGAGAAAATCGAACCGCAGCCCCGGGTCGTCGCGCAGAAACGTGCAGACGTCGAGGAGCGCCGCGGGCGTGATCTCGGCCGTGGCGTCGCCACGATACGCGTGCGTCCCGACGATCGCGTCGGGAAAGCGCACGCGGAGCCGCGCGAGAACCGCTGGTTCCGCGGCCGGCGCCGCACTCGGCGCTTGCTCGCCGTCGCTCATCGCTTCTCGAGGCGCTCGGCCGTCTGGGCCGGGGTCGGAACGTCCGGACGATCGTAGCCGCGGCGGATGTACCGCAGGCGTGGGTCGAGCTCGTGGACCGGAACGAGGAGATCACGCTTGTGCCACAGGCTGCCGCGCCACTCGGTCGTCGCAATCGCGACCCGCTGGCTCATCACGATCGCCTCCTCGGGGCACGCCTCCTCGCAGAAGCCGCAGAACATGCAGCGCGACATGTCGATGTCGAAGATCTCGGGATAGCGCTCGATCTCGTCGGCGGTCTCCGCCGGGTAGATCGTGATGCAGTCGACCGGGCAGGCCCACTCGCAGAGCCCGCAGGCGACGCAGCGCTCTTTCCCGTTCTCCATCTGCACGAGGACGGGCATGCCGCGCATCGCCGGCGACCACGCCATCTTCTCCTCGGGATAGAGGATCGTCGCGATCGTCCGCCGGCCGCGCATGAACGCGAAGAGGTTGCGGAAGAAGTGGCGCGCCGTCACGAGGAGCCCGCGGACGATGAGGAGCGGCCCCATGGTGTCGACGGCGCGCAGGCGCGGCGGGCGCTCGACGGTGACGACTCGGCTCGCCATCACGCCTCGATGGTCGGGACGCCGAGGCCGCCGACCGCGTCCCACGTCACGTCGCGGTACGCCGGCACGCTCGCGACGATCTCGCGTAGCACGGCGGCCGGCTCGAACGGTCCCGGCGGAATCTCCATCCCGAGCCGGCGACCGAGCGCGAGGAAGATGTCGCCGTCGCTCGGCTGCTCGCCCGGATCGAGCGCACGCCGGATGCGCTGCACGCGGCCGGCGTGGTTGGTGAACGTCCCGTTCTTTTCGGCGAACGTCAGTCCCGGCAGGACGACGTCGGCGAACCCGAGGAGCGGATGGGCGTTCGCGGCGACCACGACGAGCGTTTCGAGGCGCTCGAAGATATCGGCGCGCTCCCCCCAGAGCTCCCAGACGTCGGTCCCGGTGACGAGCAGCCCGCGGATCGTCCCCGTCTCGACGCCGGCGCGAATGGCGGCGAGATCGAGCTCGCCCGATCTCGCGGCGAGCCCGAGATCGCGCGCGCCACGGCCGTTCGCGGCCTTCTCCGCCTTGATGAGGTAGTCGTCCGCGGGGCCGAGCGGAATCGCGGCGTCGCGTTGCGCGGTCCGCAGGCCACCCGCGACGAGCTGTCCGTAGACGAAGAGCTCCTCGTTGGTGAGGTGCGGCGACACGATCGCGGCGAGCGCGCGGCCGTCCGTTCGCGCGAGCGCGCCGAGACGTCGCGCGGCTTCGTCGAGCGCGTCGTCCCACGTCGCAGTGATCGCCGGCGTGCCGCGCCCGACCGTCGGCACGCGCACACGATCGTCGTTCACGAAGCCGTAGCGCAGCCTGCCGTAGTCGCACATCCAGGTCTCGTTCACCGCGTCGTTGCGACGCGGCAGCAGACGCTGGATCTCACGCCGGGCGGTGCCGATCTTGATGTTGCAGCCGTTGGCGCAGCTCGGGCAGATGCTCTCCATCTCGTCGATGAACCAGACGCGCATCTTGTGGTGGAAGTCCTTGCTGAGGAGCGCGCCGACCGGACAGATGTCCGCGGTGCAGATCGAGTAATCGTTGGTGAGCGCCTCGCCGGGGAAGGTGTCGATGACCGAGCGGTCGCCCATGTTGAAGACGGCGAGCTCGGCGGTCTCGGAGATCTCGCGGCAGAAGCGCACGCAGCGGCGGCAGAGGATGCAGCGCTCCTGATCGAGGACGACGCGCGGGCCGATGTCGACGCGCTTCAGAAGCTTGCGGCGCGGCTCCTGCGTCCGCGCCTCGCGCGTGCCGTACTCGAACGCGTAGTCTTGCAGATAGCACTCGCCCGCTTGGTCGCAGATCGGGCAATCGAGCGGGTGATTGACGAGCAGCAGCTCGAGCACTCCCTGGCGGGCTTTCGCGACCTCGGGACCGCGGCTGTCGACGACCATTCCATCCCGTACGGGGGTGTTACACGAGATCGTCAGCTTCGGCATGCCCTCGACCTTGACGAGGCACATGCGGCAGCTGCCGTCGATCGAGAGCTTCGGATGAAAGCAGTAGTGCGGGACCTGCACACCGTGATCGAGGAGCGCCGGCAGCAGCATGCTGCCGTCCGGCACCTCGATGACCGTCCCGTCGACGGTGATCTTCGCCATCCCGGCCCAGCTCTACAGAGGTCGACCGCTACCGTGGCGGCCGTGATACGGCGCGCCGGGCCGCTCGTGCTGCACACGCTCTTGCAGCTTCAGGAGCCCGTCGATGACCGCTTCCGGATGCGGCGGACAGCCCGGCACGTAGATGTCGACGGGAATGATCGTATCGATCCCTTGCACGACCGCGTAATTGTTGTACGGCCCGCCCGAGCTCGTGCACGCGCCGAATGACATCACCCACTTCGGCTCCGCCATCTGTTCGTAGATCCGCAGCAGGATCGGCGCCTGCCGGTGCGTGATCGTGCCGACGACCATCAGCAGATCGGCTTGGCGCGGCGTGAAGCGCGGTAGCGACAGCCCGAACCGATCGAGATCGAACCGCGCCCCCGATACCGACATGAACTCCATGCCGCAACACGCGGTTACGAACGGATAGCTGAAGAAGGAGTACTTGCGCGCCCAGGCGATCGCATCGTTGACGCGCGTGACGGCGAAGCTGTCGCCGAGGGAGCGTCCGACGGCGGAACTCTCGTCCTCGCCCGGGCGACGTCCCGCGACGAGAAACTGCTCGCGCGTCACCTCGCCCGCCATGCCGCCATTTCTATAGTGGATGGCCCGAGCACGCAAAGCGGGGACTGGGCCGATTTGCTTCGCGATACTTCGTTGCTCAGTCGCTCCGCTGCTCGGCGTAGCGTTGCTACGCCTGCGCTGCTTGTCCTCGCTTGACGAGGGCTCGCTTCCCTCGCGCCTCGTCTCGCTCGCAACTCGACCCAGTCCCGTCCGCGACACAGGCCATATTGCGCGAGCGCGGTCAGCAGGGGCGTCATCGGGAGCACCACGGATTCACCCCGGGGTGCGACGCCCATCGCGAGCGCAGCGAGCGGGGGCGTCATCGATTGTCCGTCGGCGCGATGCGGTTGCGGGACTCCGGCAAGCTGACGTCGGGTGGGCGGGCGGCGCGCGGCGGCCGTGCGCAACCCGGAAACTCGCATGCGGTCAACGTTACGCAGCCGCGACAGCAAGAGACGATACCGCGGTGGCGAATGCCCCGATCGACGGTGATGGGGCAACCGCACCACGGACAGAGAATGTTCATTGGCATCCTCTAACGGCGGCGTGGTGCACCGTCAATGCGCGGACATGACCGGTGCGTGATAGACGACTTGCGCGCGGCACCTCCGCGCGCCACACTCGTCTGATGGATGCTTCGCTGTTGCTCGCCGGCGTCGCCGGTGTCGGCGGCTACGGCTATCTCCGCCCAACCGAGCTCTTTCGGCACGTCGTCGGAGCGCGTCTTCGGCTCGCGGGGATGCGCTCGCAGCGGCTGCAGCTCACGCGGGCGCGCGTCCGCGTGTGGCGCGGCGGCCGTGGCGATCCCGTCGTCTTCGTGCACGGCTTCGGGACCGAGGCGAGCATCAATTGGAACCAACAGCTGCCGGCGGCGTGCCGGCGCTTCACTGTCGTCGCCCCCGATCTTCCAGGCTTCGGCGCCTCGGATCGCGTTGGCGACGAGCGTACGATCACGTTCCAGGTCGCGTGCCTGCACGAGATGCTCACCCGCCTCGGGTACGAGCGCGTCCGTCTCGTCGGCCACTCGATGGGTGGCTGGATCAGTCTCGCTTTCGCCGCGGAGCATCCCGAGCTCGTGGCGCGACTGGTTGTCGTCGACGCCGCCGGGCTGCGGTTCGATCCCGATCTGTCGTTGCAACGCGTCCTGCTTCCCGAGACCGCCGACGACGCGCGCGATCTCATCGCGGCGAATTTCCGGCGGCCGCCGCGGCTCCCGCGCTTCGTCCTCCGTGACGTGGTGCGCACCTGTCGGCGTGAATTCGCCAATCGCGCCGAGATTTTGCGCCAGCTCGTCTACGGCGCCGAGTACCTCGACGAGCGGCTCGCGAGCATCGCGGCGCCGACATTGATCGTGTGGGGACGCAGCGACCCGATTACGCCGGTTGCGCTCGCGGAGCGACTCGTCGCCGGGATCGCCGACGCCGAGCTCGTCGTGTTCGACGACTGCGCGCACAGCCCGAATCTCGAGCAGCCCGCCCGCTTCAATCGTCTGCTGCTCGACTTTCTCGCCGGATCGCACGCGACGCGCGCACCGCAGACAGCGCTCGCCGCGAGCGCCTGAGCTGCGCACCCGGCGCGCACCGACAACGCGCGCGAGCGCGTCGTTCGCGGCTTCCCGAGCCCATCTCTGCTTGACACGTTGCCGATGACTGCCTTAGGGTGCGCCTCATTTTCACCAAACCACGAGGGGAGTGCACATGACGAAGACACAGTTGGTTGGGAAGTTGGCGGAGGACACCGGCATCTCCCGCAAGCAAGCGGAGGCGGTGGTGTTGGCGCTCGTCGACACGGTCCGCAAAGCCATCAAGAAGGGCGACACGGTGAAGATCCCCGATCTCGGCGGCTGGCGGCTGCGCTCGATGAAGGCGCGCATGGGTCGCAATCCGCAGACTCCGTACTCGGCGTGAAGAAGTAATCGCTCCGCGACACGGGCTGCACGACGAGCGGCCCACGCGAGCCGGCGTCGCCACGGTGCACGCGAGGGTGCCGTCAGGACGACGCCGGCTTCGCCTTCTCGAGTTGGCGGACGTTCGCCGAGCGCACGACTTTCCGCAGTCCCTGCGCGGTCTCGATCGTCAGCACGTCGCCTTGGATGTCGACGATCGTGAACGGACCGGGATGCGACATCGTCACGACCACGTCACCGATCTTCAGCATGCCGTTTTCTCCTTGCGCGACGCGGCGCGCGCACGTGGCGCGTCGGCGGTGAATCTTCGCATCGTCGGTGGCACCGGGCAACCGCACCGACGATGATCGGCGGCCTCGGTACGGAGTTCCCCACGCGCTGGCGTGCCTTGTGCGCGTACGGCCTCCTCGCGATCGTGTTCGTCCTCACAGTGGCGCTGCCGATCGCGGCATACTGGCGCGGTGCGCCCGTCGACGCGGAGACGATGGGTGTCGGCGCGCTCTTCGCCGGACAAGCCGTGCTCGCCTCGTTCTTGGCGCTCTGGTTCGCGCTGCGCACGCGCACCTCGCTGCGCTCGTTCTTGAAGCTGCCGACGGGCCGCTGGCCGCAGCGCATCGTCGAAGGGATTCGCGTCGGCATCCTCGGGTGGATGCTGACACTGACGGCCATGATCGCGCTCGGCATCGTCACCCGCGCCGGCACCCTCGCCCCCCATCCGGGATTCGCGCAGCTGATGGTGTGGATGGCGCGCCGGCCGCTGACGTTGCGCCTCGGACTCATCGTCACCGCGATGGTCGTCGAGGAGGCGTTCTTCCGCGCGTTCGTCCAGGCGCGCGTCGGGATCGTGCTCGCCACGCTTTGGTTTGCGTTGGGTCACATGAACTACGGATCGCCGACGATGGGCCTGGGCGTGCTCGTGATCGGGGTGGTGCTCGGGCGCGCATACCAGCGCACGGAGGACATCGCGATCTGCGCCATCGCCCACGGCACGTTCGACGCCATCCAGCTGCTCGTCGTGTTGCCGCTCATCGCCGCGCACCTACCGACCTGACATCCCTCGGACGTCAGCGGCGCTCGAACACGAACGGCAGGCGCCACTCCCACTTCTTGCGCTTGTGGTCGCGGGCGCTGACGTAGAGCTCGCCGGTCTCGGCACGCAACGGGGCCTCGAGCGTCAACGACCAGCGCACCGCCCCGGCCGCGGCCGCGCCGCTCGCAACGGGGCGGGCGCGCCATTCCCCGGGCACCTCGAGGGGAATCCGTCGGAACCCGGCGATCACGATCATCTCGACGTCGTCGAGATCCGTGTCACTGCCGTCGTTGCGTATCGTGAGGTCGCCGGCGACCTCGATCGTCCGTGCGAACTCGTCACTGAGCGCGTGCGTTGCCGTGAAGCTCGCCTCGAGCTTGGGACGTTGAAACCAACGCAGCATGGTTCCGTCCTCCTCCTGTCCATGAGTGGTCCATCTTGGTGCAATATGTGTTGTGGGATGAGACTTACAGGTCGGCGAATTCGTCGCCGGTGGGATCGTGGGGATCCCGAAGGTCAGCGGGCGCGAAGGGAAAAGGACGCGCTACCAGCGCCGTCCGCCGCCACCGCGGTCGCCACGGTCACCACGGTCGCCGCCGCCACCGCCGCCCCGATTTTCGCGGGGCTTTGCCTCGTTCACTTTGAGGCCGCGGCCTTTCATTTGATAGTCGTTGAACTGATTGATCGCCTTTTGCGCGGCGTCGTCGGTACTCATCTCGACGAACCCGAAGCCGCGCGACTGCCCCGAAAATCGGTCCGTAATGATGTTGGCCGACACGACCTCACCCGCTTGAGCGAACAGCTCCCCGAGTTCCTGCGAGGTCACCGCGAACGGCAGATTCCCTACGTACAACTTGGTACCCATCGGTCCTCCAAATGCAAAAAACCCACTGCGCGATGGATGGTTAGACCACCGCGGCAACTGGGCGAGGTGACTTCGCGCCCCAAATAGGCGCGGGTCGTCTGAATGTCAAACAAAAAAAGATGTTGTTTGACTACGTGGATCGCTAGGCGCATAGTAACGCTCCGTTACAGTATCCCCGTGCATCGACGACGCCGCAGTCGACCAGGCGCGATGCAGGAAGTGGCTGCGGTTCGCTGAGGAGGCAGGACGTCATGGGTCGTAGCTCCATTCCCCCATTTCCCCCCGCTCTCGAGGCACGCCGACCGCTCCAGAAAATGAGCGGTATCGAGCATCTGATGATCGCCGTCGTGAGCACCGCGTTCGACGATCTTCGCAGCGCCGACGTGCGCCAACGCGATACGGCGGTCCGCTACTTCTTCAGCGATCCCGAGACGCATGTGCTCAGCTTCCCGTCGGTGTGTCGGCAAATGGATTGGTCGGTGTCCGCGGTGCGCCGGCGCCTCAAGCAGACCCTCAGTCCGTTGCTCGTCGCCCTCGAGAGTGTCGAGCTCGAATCACAAACGGTTTGAATCTGCGTTCGTCGGCATCATGTCGGAACCGAAAATCGATCTACGACGAGAGCTGCTCGGTCGCGTGAAGCGCGAATTCATCGACGCACTCGAGCGTGACGAACAGGCCGCCGTCGAAGCGGCCACCGGCGAGATGGGCAACAAGCCGGACGCGGTGAAGCTCGGGTGGCTCCGCATGCGGACGAAGGACAGCTGGACGAAGCAACGTTATACCGTCACGGTGCGGCGCGCGTTCGAGAAGCTCCGCCGCATGGTCGAGGAGCACGAGGCCCGCAGCGATCGCGATCCCGGCGTGCTCGAGGAGCGTTAGCGTCGAGCAGTGCCCGGCGTCGCGTTGACGTCGCCGGGTGCGCTCAGCGCGCTGCGTTCAGGATGGCGCGCTCTTCGGCGGTCATCTTCTCGCGAATGCGCGATCCCTTGCCGAGATGTCGGTACGTGCCGCCCTCGGAGAAATACTCCTCGTACGGCTGCGCCGGGATGTACGCGTCCGGTTTCGTATCCCCGACTTTCACGCCGAGCACGTCCTCGACGAGCGTCGTGTCGTACATTCTGACCGCGTCGTAGTCCGTGAGGAGCGCGCAGACCTCGACGCAGATGTAGCAGCCGATGCACTCCTGAAACCGGTCTTGCACCGGCTGCACGCCACGGTTCGGGACCGATCCGGGTGCGAGGTACTCGATGCACTGCACCGGACAGAACTCCGGACACTTGCCGCACGGAAAGCAAAGATTCACGTCCATGAATGCGACTTCGCGCGGACGCTTCTTCTTCGCGCCAATGTCGTCGGGATCGGGCGCGTCGGGTACGCGCTCCTCCTTCAACCGGCGCTTGATGACGTCGATCGCGTCCATGGACGGTGCGGCTCTACGGTGCGGCTCTGATGTTGGCGGAGCGTCGGACGGCACGCAAACGCGAGCGCCGGCCGCGCCTGACGGGCGCGCGGCGACCGGCGCGCTACCGCGTGCGCTCAGCTCCCGCGATAAACGATGAAACCGTGTGACAGGTCGTATGGGGAAACGGCAACCGTCACGCGGTCACCAGGCACGACCTTGATGTGAAACCGGCGAAGCCGGCCGCTGATCCGGGCGAGGAACGAGTGCCCTTGATCTCCTTGAACGCGAAAATGTCCGCCGGCGAGGGCCTCGACCACTCGCCCTTGGATTTGAATCAGATCGTCTCGTGCCACGAGGCTCCTTTCCGTGTCGTTCGCGCGCACCGACCGCCCATAGCCTGCAAAGAACCGGCACCGCGGAGGGACACTACACTTGCATCATTACCATGTACGCCGTGACATTGTCGACCGCCGGGATTTCGCGGCGCCGCGCAGCGGCTGTTCCTTGACGCGCGAAACGCCGCCGCATACGGTTGCGCTCACTCGAACGTCGCTGGGAGGGGTCATGGGCTCGATCGTCGAATTCACCTGCCGCAGCTGCGGCTTCACGACGGAGCATTTGCGGGTCGGATGGGGCAAGGAAGGCCGCACCCGCTTTTGGGGCGGGCTCGGCGTCTGCCCGGCGTGCAAGCGGCTATCGGTCGTCGATCTCTCTGCGAAACTCGATATGCACCGTTGCAAAGAGTGTCAGGGACAGCTCACACTGCTGGAGGGCCTGGCGCAGGACATCCCGTGTCCGGAGTGCAGCAAGACGTTGCGCTCGACCAACCTCGGCGTCTGGAACTAAGAGGCTAACCCTCACCAGCAACCGCTTCGTCGCGCCGCCCCGTCGATCTCCTCGAGCGCGACGGTGAGCTCGTCGACGAGGCGCGATGTCTCACCGCCGAGCTCGTCCGTCTGCGCGATGTGCGCCTCGACGAGCCACGGCGGGAGCGCCACCCGCTCCTCCGAGACGTACGCCACCTGGTTCAGCGCCCCAGGCACCGTCATGGCCACGTCGCCGCGGCCGCCCGCCGCGTAACCGCGCGCCGCAACGCGCACGAACTCGGTGGCGATGTCGTGAAACGCGCGTGCGATCCCATGATCGCGGCTCACCGCGACGCCGACCTCCGCGAACGCGCGCCGGTAGTCGTCGCAGAGTCGCCGCGACGGCGTCCGGCGTTCGCTGGCGATCATGTAGCGCTCGAACGGCGGCCGCGTCGGGCAACGCGAGCCCGCCGGAAACGCGATCGCCGCCTGCTCCACGGGACCGCGCAGCGCCTCGCCGCCCACGTCGGGACCTTTGAGGACGATCTCCGTGTCGTCGCCGTGCGCGATCGGCACCCCGCCGACGAACAACGTCAGGCCGTCGAGCTCGCGTCGTCCGAGCCGCGTCGCAACGGCATCAGCGACGGCGTCCGCATCCGCCTCGCCACATTCGGCGACACGTCGCGACGCCGGCGGCCGCGGTGGCGCCGGCGTTTCGACCATCGTTCCGCGCCGCGACGGCGCGACGACCGTGCCGCGTGCCGGCGCGATTGCCGCAGGCTCAGGCAACGGCGGCAGCGTGACTTCCGCTGCGCCGCTCGGGATGACTTCCTCCCGGTTCGAGAAGTGCAACGTGCCCGTCGCGTCCCGCCACCGATAGATGCCGGCTGCACCGCCGGCGCGCGGGGCGATCACGATGCAACAGAAGATGACGAGCGAAATGAGGCGGCGCATGGTGGGACCTCCGGGAACGCGCGTGACACAAACCTGACAGATGCCGTCACCGTAACACCTCATTCTTCGCAACGTCAACGCAGATCGCGGAGCGAACCGGCATGACGCTTGCTGAGTGCCATCGCCATGCGCCGCGCACTCGCCATCGTATTCGCCTCAGCCGTGGTCCTGTCCGTGAACGTTCCTGCCGCGCCGGCACTGATCATTCCAGCGCCGGAGCCGCCCGTGTCCTTGGACGAGCGCGCCGGGATGTGCGACGCATTCGACGGGCTCGCGTTCACGTTCTGCGTGGCGCTCTGCGAGGCGCGTGCATGCGACCTCCTCGACGCCGACGACGCACGCTGCGGCCTCCTGCGCGACGGCTTCGCGACCGCGAGTAGCGGCGCCACACCGCCCTGCGCCGACACTGCGGCGAGCTCGGCGTCGTTGCGCGCCTCGTAGATTCA
>VBKW01000437.1 GCA_005879405.1 Deltaproteobacteria bacterium | reverse complement strand
CGCCGCTGCCGATGCGGAACTGCCGCTCGGGATGCCGGTCGAGCAGCTCCGCGACCTCCGCCAACGCCGTCTCCGGTTCGACGTACGCAGTGAGCGGCGCGTTGCCGGCGAGATATTCCTGGAGGAAGCAGTAGCGGCAATCCATCGGGCAGTTCGAGGCGAAGGTGAGCACGAGGTAGTTGCAACACGCCAGGCCGCGCGTGCCGGCGGGACAGTGCTCGAGCACCGCCCCGCGCCGGCGCGCCAAGACGAGACGCCGCTTCGCCGCCGCGAAGTCGCCGCCGGCGAGCGCGCGCCGATCGTCGATGACCGTGACCGGCACGTGTGGCGCGCGCGCGCGACAGCGGCGCGCCATCGTCGTGTCCTCGCAGCCGCGCTCGATCAGGATCTCGTCGGGGACGAACACGCACGTGGTCGTAGCATCGCGCGGCGGCATCGTCACGCCTCGTCGAGAAGCGCGAAGAGCCGCTCGACCTCGCGGCGCTCGAGGCGCTCCCGCAGCCGCTGGAGCGCGGCGCCGAGCTCGGCGGCGGAGCGCGCGCGAATCGTCACGGTGACCATGCCGCCCTCGAGCGCCGCCGGGGGCGTGATCGTCACCGACGGGCCGCAGTCCATCGCCCGCAGCTCCGCCGCGATCGCCTGCTCGCGGGCGGCGAGTCGCGGATAGCGCAGCCGCCTCAAGCGCTCCTTCCATCGCTTCAACCGCTCCGGCGCCGATGCGCCGCTCGCGACGATGCGGCGCAGCTCGGCGTCGTCGAGCGTCACGGAGGCCGCGACACCGTCGCGCGCCGCGATGTCGTCGAGCCAATCGAGGATGTCGCCGAGATGTCGCGTGCTCGGCTTGAGCGCATCGACGAGCGTCGCGAGCGCAGCGCGCGCGTCGGCCGCCCAGGTCGCCGTTCGCGCCGCCAAGAGCTCGTCACGCGTCACGAGGAGTCTCTGCGCAAGCGGGTTCCGGCTGATCGCCTCCGCCGTCGCGGAGAGCCGCCGTCGCGACCGGCGGCAGGTCCACCAACGCGGCCGGCAGCACCTCGACGAGCGTCGCGAAAGCGTCGGCGAGCCGTCGATAGCGCTCCGCCTCGTCGCGTTTGCCGCGGCGCTCGGCGCCCGACGCGAGCACGGCACATTTGCCGCGCGCGACGGCGATGGCGGCGGCGCGCTCCGCGTCGGCGAGCGGCACCGTCGCGAGAAACTTCGCGAGCGCGGCGACGCGCCAGCGGTCGAGTCCCCACGTCGAGCGCGAGAGCTGGCCGGGGTGGCCGCCGCGCTTCACGACGAGCCGCTCCGGCACGAGCCCGACGCGCTCGCGCGCGGTGATCCGCAGCCAGAGCTCATAGTCCTCGCAGACGGCGAATGCCTCGTCGAAGCCACGATGCTCCGCGAAGAGCTCGCGCGACAACACCACCGCGGACGGGCTCACGAGGCAGCGCTCGAAGCTGCGGAGCAAAAGCTGCTCCTCTTTCCGATGCCACGCGCGCGGGTTGCGATGGCGGCCGCCGTCGAGCCAGCGCTCCTCGGTTTGCGCGAGACGATACCGCGGACGCTCCGCGAGCCAGGCGATCTGCCGCTCGAGCTTCGCCGGCAGCCAGAGGTCATCCGAGTCGAGGAATGCGAGCCATCGTGCGTCGAAGACGGCGGCGCCCGCGTTGCGGGCGGCGGCGACGCCGCGCGGCGCCGGGCAAACCGCGGCCGGTGGCGCGGCGACGACAGGTGTAGGCTGGCGCGGAGGTCCCGGGGGTGTCGGCGCGTCCCGAGCGGGGAGGCGCACGACCCGTGCGGGTACGGCGGCGCGGGCGAGCGCGGTCTCGGCGCTCTCTGCCGAGCCGTCTGCCGAGCCGTCGTCGACGACGACGACGCCGAGATCGCGATACGTCTGCGCCAGCACCGATGCGATCGCCTCCACGACCATCGCCGCGCGGTCGCGAACTGGAATCACGACCGCTACGTTCGGCACGGTGGTTCTCCCTCGCGCACGGTCACTGCGGCGTCGGGATGGCGACGGCGCGTCGTCGCGCGCGTCCTCCCGTCCACGTCGCGACGGCGCGTCATGGTGTGCGTCCTCCCGTGCAGGTCGCGACGGCGCGTCATCGCTTGTGTCCTCTCGTCCACGTGGCGATCGCGCGCCACACCTCGTCGACCCCCTCGCCCGTCACCGCGGAAAACGCGACCACGGGCACCGGCGCCGCGGCGAGCGCACGCTCGGCGTGGGTGCGCTCCGCGCGCGTCAGCTTGTCGATCTTGGTCGCGACGACCAACGCCGGCACGTCCAATGCCGTGACGAAGTCCAAGAGCGCGTGCTCCTCCTCCTCGAGCCCGCGGCGGACGTCGACGAGCATGACGACGCCGACGAGGGTGCCGCGCGTCGAGAGATAGCTCTCGACGAGCGGCCGCCACGCGGCGCGTGCGGCCTTCGACACCCGTGCATAGCCGTAGCCGGGCAGATCGACGACCGCGAACCGGTCGTCGACGGCGAAGAAGTTGAGCTGCTGCGTGCCGGATGACGCGGCGGCGGGAATCGGCCCGGTTCGCTCGCGGCACCGACGAACTCGGCGCGCGTGACTTTCATCGCCGCGCCGGCAAGAGCCGCGGCGGCTCCGGCGTGGCGACTCGGCCTGCACGGTGCGCGGCGGCGAGGCGTGCGAGATCCGCCTCGACCCCGCGCCGCAGCGACCCGACGTCGAGGCCGCCGTGATCGTCGGCATACGGCGCGAGCTTCGCGAGCCCCATGCCCAGGAGCTTCTCGCCGCCAGCGTGGCCCGCCGTCAGCTTGTGGTAGCCGACGGCGACCTGAATCAGGCCCACCATGAAGTCCCAGTCCGCGGCCGGCGTGTCGTCGAGCAGCTCTTCGAGCGCCTCGTGGCACTCGAAGAACCGCCCGGCGTTGTACTCGCGAAGGGCCGCTTGCAGCCCGGGATTCACGACGCGTGCTACGACGCCGACTAGGACGCCTTCG
>VBKW01000436.1 GCA_005879405.1 Deltaproteobacteria bacterium | reverse complement strand
GAACCCGCTCGAGAGCACTCCGCTCACTATCGCCCAAGGTCGCGACCACTTCGCCGATCACTGTGCGTTCTGCCACGGGAACAATGGTGACGGAAAGACAGTCGTCAACGAAGGCCTCTACCCTCCCGCTCCCGACCTCAGAGAAACGACCACGCAAGACCTTTCGGATGGCGAGATCTTCTCGATCATCCGGAACGGCATCCGCTTCACCGGAATGCCCGGTTGGGACGGTGAGGACGATGAGAACTGGAAGCTGGTGCTTTTCATCCGGCACCTCCTGCAGCTCTCGCCCGAGGAGCTGACCCTCATGCGTGAGGTGAACGGTGGCCGCGAGGAGGGGACCCACAACGAACACCACTGACAGCAACGAAGGAGACTCGATACGCGCAATGATCGACCGTCGTTGAAGCGGCCACGCGATCCAATTCGACTCGCGAAGCTGATCGGCGACATCGCAACCGTCAGGTTGACGACGGCCTACCGCGCCCGCACTCTTCTTGACAACTCCGTCAGGCGGCTATACGCCGCGATCGTGGCCGCATCGCCGACCAGCTTCTACAGTCGAGCGCGAGTCGTTTTCCTCGCGGCACTGCTGCTCGTTCCGGTCGTTCTGAGCGGCCACACGCACGTCGGTCGGATCACGCATCCGTGCTCGATCTGCACCGTCACGCATCACGCGCCGATCGTCCGCGCGCCGGCGTTGCCCGCCCTCGCCGCGGGGACCGCGTACCTGGCGTTCGTGGCGCCGTATCGCCCCGCCGGCGGGCGCGTCGAGCAGGCACGGCAGACTGGCCGTGCGCCCCCTCTCGGTCTCCTCACCGTAGCGTAGCTCCCGCCTGAGTCTCTTCCCGGCACGCAGCCGGACCGACTCCGGCGGGTTCGCGACCGTGGAGTCGGAAGGAGGAGACTGATGGCATCCCATTCATTCAGGGGTCGTGTCGCACTCGTGGCGCTCGCCACGCTGTTCGTCCTCGCCCCGCGCGCGTTCGCCGAGGATCCCTCGGTCGACGACCTGAAGCGCGAGCTTCAGGCGATGAAGCGCCAGATGCAGCAGATGCAGGAGACGATCCGCAAGCAGGAGGAGGCGATCAACAAGATCAGCGCGGGCCGGCCGGCGGCCACTGCGGAGCCGGCGCCGCAAGGCGCCGCGCCAGCGGCAACCGCCGCCGAGGAGGAGCGGGTCAAGGACGAGATCGCTGCGAAGGTGGCCCGCGAGCTGCAACCGAGGCTCGCGGCGCTGAACAAGACGTTCCCCTCGCAGTTCAATCCGGCGATCGGGCTCGTCATGGATAACGTGTTCTCCTCGAAAGACCACGAGCGCGCCAACTTCGAGTTTCGGAGTGCCGAGCTCGGCATCTCGGCGAATATCGATCCGTTCATACGTGGATACGCAATCCTGAACGGCACACCCGACGGGATCGACGTCGAGGAGGCCGCGATCGTCACGACCAGCCTGCCATACAACCTGACTGTGAAGGGCGGCCGATTCTTCGCCGACTTCGGCCGGCTCTCGCATCAGCACGACCACAACTTGCCGTTCGTGAACCGGCCGCTCGTTCTCGATCGTTTCGTTGGCGGCGAGTCGCAGGGCGACGGCGTCGAGGTGAGCTGGCTGGCGCCGCTCCCGCAGTACGTGACGCTCACTGCGGGGTGGTACAACAAAATAGGCGCCGAGAATGACCGCGCCGACAACGGTGCGCCCCGCGACTTCTCGAAGTTCACGTATCTGGGGCGCGTTGCCAGCTTCTTGAACTTCAACGACGACAACAATGTCGAGCTCGGAGGCAGCTACGCGTATACGCCGAAGATCGACATAGAGGATCGCAACGAGCGGCACCTCGTCGGCGCCGACCTCACGTACCGTTACACGCCGCTCAGCCAGGCGAGCTATCGCGGCCTCGTGTGGGGAACCGAATTTCTCTTCAACCGTGAGGACAGGCCCGTCGGAGGCTTCCCAGCAGAGCCCACGGTCGAGCCGCTCGTCTTCAAGCGCCGCGACGCCGTTGGACTCTACACCTATCTCGAGGCGCGATTCACGAGTCGCTATTATCCCGGGTTTCTCTTCGACTACGTGCAGGACGTCGACGGCGCCGCGCCCTCGACGCGCGCCTACTCACCGTATTTCACGATCTGGCTCTCGGAGTTCCAGCGCTTGCGACTCCAGTACACCTATCTCGACGCGCCGACGAATCACGAGAGCCAGTTCTTCGTCCAATGGAGCATAGCGCTCGGAAGCCACGTCCACGGCTTTGGCGACCGATAAGGAGTGATCGACATGAGAGCCTTTGTCGTTTCGTTGTTAACGTTGCTCACGCTCGCGTTGGCACACACGCCGTTCGCTACGGCTGCGGAAAAGATCCGGGTCGTAACGACGATTCCCGATCTCGCCGACATGACTCGAAGGATCGCCGGGGACCTCGTCGACGTGACGAGTCTCGCGACCGGAGTCGAGGACATCCACGCAGTACCGATGAAGCCGAGCTTTGCGCTCCTGCTGAACCGCGCCGACATCCTCGTTTTGCTCGGCCTCGAGGCCGAACACGCGTTCTTGCCGGGACTGCTCGAGGCGGCACGCAACCCGAGGATCCTGCGCGACGCGCCCGGATACATCGATTGTTCGGTCTACGTGACTCCGCTCGAGATCCCCACTCGGATCGATCGCTCGCTCGGCGATCAGCATCCGATGGGGAATCCCCACATCAACCTCGACCCGGTCCTCGGGAAGGACATGGCGCGCGCGATCGCCGACGGCCTCACGCGCAACTACCCGGAGCACGCTGCGGTGTTCAAGAAGAATCTCGATGACTTCACGGCCGAGCTTGATGCCGCGATCGCGCGCTGGCAGCGCGAGGCAGCGCCGCTGAAGGGAAAGAAGCTGGTCAGCTATCATCCGGACCTGCTGTACTTCGCCGAACGGTACGGCATGATTCCGGCCGGCACGATCGAGATCCGCGCCGGCGTCGATCCGACACCGGGGCACATCGCGGAGTTGGAG
>VBKW01000096.1 GCA_005879405.1 Deltaproteobacteria bacterium | reverse complement strand
CCGCCATCGCGAGCCAGTGGGCGACGCTCGAAGCGACGAAACTCTTGTCGCGCTTCACCGCCCCGGCAATCACCGGCAACGTCCTGCGCATCGATTTCATCCGCGGCACGACGGACGTGCATCGCGTGTTGCGCGTTCCGCGCTGCCCGTCGTGCTCTCCGCTCGCACGCCGTCCCGCCGTCGACACGATGCTCTATGCGCGTCCCCGCTGACGGCGCGACGCTCACGCGCCTGGCGCGTGTCGTCGACGACCGCTACGGCGTCGTCCGCCGCGTCGCCGTGCACGACGTCGGGCCGACGGATCCGCCGCTCTTCTTCGCCACGGCCGAGCTCGCGTCGACACGCGCCTTCTCCGACGCCGCCGCGAGCGCGCTGAACGGCGGTGCCGGCGTCGACGCAGCGACCGCGGTCGTCGGCGCCCTCGGCGAAGCCATCGAGCGCTATGCGATCGGCATCTATCGTGACTCGGAGCTGACGCGCGCCCCCTTCCGCGCCGTCGAAGGCGACGCGCTCGACCCGCGTCGGCTGATCTTCTACGCCGACGAGCAGTACACGTGGCCGGATTTTCCGTACACGCAGTACGACGTCGACGTGCCGCTCACGTGGGTGCGCGGCATCGGGCTCGTCGACGGCCGGGAACGGCTCGTGCCCGCGTGTCGCGTCTACACCCCGTACTGCGCGGTCGCTCCCGCCCAACGCATCCTGCAATCGACGAGCACCGGCGCCGCATGTCACGCGTCGCGGGCAACCGCCGTCCTCGCCGGACTGTACGAGTGCATCGAGCGCGACGCGGTCATGATCGCGTGGCTGAATCGGTTTCCGTTACCGTCCGTCGATGTCACGCGCATGCAGAAACCGCACCTGCGCGCCGTGCTCGACGGACTGCGCGATCGGGGTTTGACCGGGCTGCTCTTCGATGCCACCTCCGACCTCCGCATCCCAACGGCCCTCGCGCTCGTGCTCGGCCCGCGCGGCACCGTGCCCGCGCTCGCCGTCGGGGCCGCGACGCGCGCCACGCTCGGAGCGGCCGCGGAAAAAGCCCTCGTCGAGGGCGCGCATACCTTCTTCTGGGTGCACACGCGATCGCGCGAGCGCGGATTGCGCGCGTTTCGCGCCGACTACGCCGACGTGCGTTCGCTCGATGCGCATTCCTTGCTGTACGGCCACCCCCACATGCGCGCGGCGTTCGCGTTCTTGCTCGAGCGCGCGACGGAGCCGGTCAGCGGCACGTCCATCCGGCGTTCACCCGCGGGGCGCGTCGGCAATCCACCGGCCGCGTCGACGAACGGTGATACCGGGGCGGCACCCGATCGCGCGGAGGGCTGCGCAGTCGACGTCGAGCTCGCGCGCTGCGTCGCGCAGCTCGCCGCCGCCGGTATCGAGCCCGTCTCCGTCGACGTCACCCCCGACGACGTTCGCGATCTCGGCTTCACGGCCGTCCGCGTCGTCGCCACCGATCTCCATCCGCTCTGGGGCGGCCACCACGTACGGTGCTTGGGCGGCCGGCGCGTGCGCGAGGTCCCGGTTCGCCTCGGCTACCGCGCCAGCGCGCCCGAGGTCGCCGACTTCAATCCCGATCCGCACCCGATGCCATGAGCGCCACCGACCCACTTGCGCGCGGCGCCACGCCGATGTCGTCACCGGCATTGGACGAGCTCTACCACTGCAACTCCAAGCACACCGCGGCGCGCCTGGCGTTCGTCGGGGCGCGGCAGCGGCGCCGTCGCGAGCGAACGATCGCCGCGCTCTACGATGCGGCGAAGAACCGCTTCAAGTCGTACGCGTCCGCGCCGCAGATCGCGCTGCCGCGAACCCGCGTCACGCTCGCGACGACGCTCGATGCCGCGCTCGACCGTCGCCGCTCGCGTCGCGATCTCGGAACCCCAGCGCCCTCCGCGGACGAGCTCGGCACGCTGTTGGCGCGCGCGTACGGCACGTGCGGCGAGCGCGCTGGCGTGCTCGCGCGGCCGGTGCCGTCCGGCGGCGGCCTCTACCCCCTCGAGATCTACGTGCTGCAGTTCCCGGAAGGCGGTCTCGACGAGGGCGTGTATCACTATCACCCCGGCGACCACGCGCTCGAGCGGCTGCGCTCGAGCTGCGACCGCGCCCGAGCCGCAGACGCCTCGATGTACCCCGAGATCGTCGCCCGCGCATCGCTCGTGCTGGTCGTCGTCGCCGACATGCCGCGGACGCGCGTCAAATACGGCGAGCGTGCCTATCGGCTGGCGCTGCTCGAGGCCGGGCACGTCAGCCAGAACTTGTACCTCGTATGCGCGGCGCTGGGGCTCGGGATCGTCGCCCTCGACGGGTTCTACGACGATCGGATTCACGCGGTGCTCGATCTCGACGGCGTGAACGAGATCGCGCTCGTCGTGTTTGCGGTGGGACGCGCATGAACGCGACGACGGCCGTGTTCCGCGCGCGGCTCGGAGCGGCGCTACGCGCTCTTCCCTCGGAGCTGCAGGACGGAGCCGCGATTTCGGGCCGCCCGGCCGACGTCCCGGCGCGCGCAGCTCGTCGCCGCGCGCGCCGGGGCATCCGCCATGTCGCCGCGGACCTGGAGCTCGCGAGGCCCGGTCTCGCGTTGATGATGCAGCTGCGCGCGCGGCTCTTCCACGACGCGCTGCGCGCGGCGGCGGTCCGCGGCTTCCAGGCCGTCGTGATCCTGGGAGGCGCCTTCGATCGCGCGCGCATGCGCCGGCTCCGTCGTCTGCGTCTGCCCGTCGTCGTGATCGATCACCCTGCCGTTCTCGCGCACGCCGCGCTCGACCGTCATGCGGACGGCAGGGTGCGTCTGGCGTCGACGGATTTCGGCGCCGGCGCGTGGCACGAGCTGCAGGCGCAGACGCGGATCGCGCGCGCCGGCGCGACGTTCTTTCTCGTCGAAAGCGTCAGCATGTGGGGAGACGCTGCGGCGTTGTCTTCCTGTTTGCGCGCCGTCGCCGCTGCGGCGCCCGGGAGCGAGATCCTGCTGAACGTGCTCGAGAGCGCGACAGTCGACCGTGCACGCCAGGTGACGGACGTCGACGCAAAGCGCTTTGCCGCTGCCGCACCAACGTTCGGGATCAGTCGCGCGCGGCTGATGAACGAGATCGTTACCGCGGGGCTCGTGCCGCTGCGCGGCTTCGATTCGGGAGAGGTGCAAACGGCGTATCTCGGCATCGACGACCTGCTCGTGCGTGAAGCGTACGCATGGGCGCGCGTCGCCGGCGGAACGGACGCGGCAAACAGCCGCAGCCAACCGCTCACGCTCCGCGATCTCATCGCTGCGGCGCCGAACCGTAGCGCGGATCAGCGGCCACGCGTCGTACGCTTGCGTGCCGACCTGCGGTTACACGACGACGGCGACACACGCGTACGCGCCGTCCTGCCGGTGACGGCGCTGCGCGGCTGCGGGCAGACGTTCGCGCGCCGCGAGTCGGCGGTGATCCGTCGTCTCGACGGAGCCACGACGACCGCCGACCTCGCCACGCTTCTCAGGCACCATGGCGACGGCGATGTGGAGACACGGCTCACGCGCGTCGTCGACGCGCTGGCGACGGCGGGATTCCTCGACGACGCGGACGAGCCGTCGTCGCTCGGCGCCACCGCGGCGCGAGCGTTCGCCGCAATCACGGGCTCCGATCCGGTGCTGGCGCGCGACGGCGCGCGCGCGCTGGCGCCGTTCGCGACGAACCCCGCGGCGGCGCATTTGCGTGCGCGGCTGCGCAACGTCGGGCGGCTTCTGCTCGAGCGCGAGGGCGACGTCGCCGTGCTCGCGGCGCGCGCGACGACCGCGGACGACGAGGCGCGGGCGATCGCGCAGACCGCGTCACGGTTCCTGCGCGCGACCGCCCGCCTGATCCGCGTTCGCTTCGCGGGACGCGTCTTGATCGACGTCACCTCGTCGCGACGGGGAATGCCGGTGACGATGGTCGCGGCCGCGGAGCCGCATACACTCGTCCACATTCCACAGCCGAGCTACTCGCCCGCGCTCTTGAGCCACGAGCTGACCCATGTCCTCGCGATGTGCGCGTCGCGCTGGCTCTCGGAGGGTCTCGCCGTCTGGGCGCAGCGGCTGATCGCGCCGGGCCAGTGCTTCCCCGACGACGTGGGCACCGAGAACGCGGTACCTGGCGAGCAGCCGCTCGAACAGCGGCTGCTCGCCGACACGCGATTCGTCCGCGACGGCAGCGACGACGCACGCCGCGCGTATCGCGAAGCCGCGGCGTTCGTGGAATGGCTCGTGCGACGCTCGGGCGTCGCGGCGTTCACTCGATTCTTCGCCGCGTTCGGGGTCCACGGCGACGTCGACATCGCAGCCGCGTGCGTCGCCGCCGATGTGCCGTCGCTCGCGGCGCTCGAACGCGAGTGGCGGAGGTCGTGGTGAGCGATCGCATGGAGACTCGCGCCGCGTTGCTCGCCCTCGAGCGCGCCGTTCTCATCGCGACCGCCGACCGGATCGCGCGCGCGCCGTCGCTCGCGGTGAAGATGTTCTTGTGTCGGTGGGTATGGGAGACGGCGTGTCGGGTCCGTCGATTGTGGGCGGCCTTTCCGGCAGCGCTGCGCGACGCGGCGAGCGAGGCGACGGCGGGGCCTCGCACTCGCCGGCTGATGGACGCGTGGCGCGCGGTCGCGACCGAAGACGCGTTTCCAGCAGGGCGGATCAGCTCCGCCGCGACGCGGGACGGCGCCGGATGCCGATGACGACGTCGTGGCACAGACTCGCACACCCCGACAGCGAACTCGATCGCATTTGCGGCTCCATGAAGCGGCCGCGACTGGAGGCGTCGCAGATCACCCGTGAGCTCGAGGAGCTTCACGACGTCGCCGCCGAGTTCGCGCTCGAGAGAGACACGCTGCCGCCGACCGCACCTGCCGGCAGGACGGGCGCGACCGACGCAGCGACGGTGCGAACGGCGAGCATGCTGACGCGTCCCGAGCGCGAGCACGTGATCCGCGCGCTGCGCGTGGGCGAAGCGCACGAGGAGATCTGGTACGTCACCGACACGAACGGTCATCGACGCTATCTCCATCAGCTGATCGCGTTCGAGATCAGCACGTTCGAGGCGTGCAGCCGTCACATCGCGGAGTTCGCGTCGATGCCGTGGCGATTTCACTACGACGTCGCCGGTCAGATCCGGGACGAGCTGCGGCATCTCGAGATGTGGCTCGAACGCCTGCCCCACACCGGCGGCCGATTGGGCGAATGGCCGCTCTCCGCGCACGAGTACGCCGTCTGCGCCGGACACGACGTGCCGTGCCGCATCGGTCTTTTGGAGCGACTCGTCGAGGCGAGCGCGCTCGACTCGCTCGATCTCCATCGTTGCCTCTGGGAGACGCGCGGCGACCAGGTGATGACCGCGTATCTCGCGCGGGTGCAGGTGGACGAGATCGGGCACGTCCGCCTCGGCAACCACTGGCTGCGCCGCCTCTGTGCCGACGATGCGGAAATCGAGCGTCTGGTCACGCGCGCCGAGTCCGCCGCGCGCGAACATGCGCTCGCGGCGGCACGTGCGCTCGAACGTGCCGGCCTCGTCCCGCCTGGCAACGCCGAGCTCGTACGCAGGAAGTTCGACGATCCGCTCGCGCTCGCCGTCGACACGACGGCGCGGACACGCGCGGGCTTTACCGCCGCCGAGATCGCGGTGGAAGCTGACCGCCGCCGGCACGCGGCGCGGCAGGAGGTGGCGACATGACGGTGATCAGCCGCGACCACGGGGCTTTGCCGTGCATCGCCGTCGTCGTCGCGACGACGTGCATCGGTTCCGCCGCGCTCGGGGAGACGCTCGACGACGCTCTGCGCGCGCTGCGTGCCGGCTACGCGACATTGGCGGTGGAGCCGCTGCAAGAGGCGGTGCGCATCCTGCGTGCGCGGGCCGACGCGTCCGACGTCGACGGATCGACCCACTACCACCTGGCGCGCGCGCTCGAAGGCCTCGGCCTCTACCACGTGAGCCGCGGCGAGCAGGACGAGGCTCGCCGCCAGTTCGAGGACGGCGTGGAGGCCGCGAAGATCGCCGTCGCGCGCAACCCCGCGGCCGCGCCGTACCACACCGAGCTCGGCAACTTGTACGGCAACCTCGCGAGCCAGAGCGGTATCGTCGGCAAGATGCGCAATGGCCGGCTCTCGACGGCCGCATTCGCGCGCGCCCTCGCGCTCGACCCGCGGTACGCCCTCGCCCACGTCGGCATGGGCATCGCGAAGCTCGAAACGCCGACGGCGTTCGGCGGCAGCGTCGCCGGCGCGCTCGCCGAGTTCCGTACCGCCCGCACGCTCGACCCCGCGTGCGACGAAGCATGGACATGGGAAGGCATCGCGCTACGCCGCCAAGGAGCCGTGGCCGACGCGCGCAGCGCATTGTCGAAGGCGCTCGAGGTCAATCCGCACAGCAGCCATGCGCAGCGTGAGCTCATCGCATTGGACGAGGACTTCTGATGTCCGCCGTTCTCGCGATCGGTCTGCGCAAGCAATTCGCCGTCGCCGGACGAACGGTCCACGCCGTTCGCGACGTGTCGTTCGCGCTCGCACCAGGCGCGCTCTGCGCGATTGTCGGTCCCTCGGGCAGCGGCAAGAGCACGCTCCTCGCCCTCCTCGGCGGGCTCGATGTGCCGACCTGGGGCGAGGTCTGGATCGGTGCGGCGAACGTCGGGCGCATGTCGGCGGCGCGGCGCACGCGCTTTCGCGCCGCGAACGTCGGGTTCGTCTTCCAAGCGCACAACCTCGTGCCGGTGCTGACGGCCGCCGAGAACGTCGCGCTGCCGTTGACGCTGCTGCCGCTCTCCGCGCGGGAGCGCGCACGCCGCGTCGACGCGTTGCTCGACGACCTCGGCTTGCACGACCTCGCACACCATCGACCCGCAGAGCTGAGCGGCGGCCAGCAGCAGCGCGTCGGGCTCGCGCGGGCGCTCGTCACGGCGCCGGCACTCGTGCTCGCCGACGAGCCGACCGCGCATCTCGACTCGCGCACGGCTCGCGACGTGGTCGAAGTCATGCGCGCGATGAACCGGCGGCGTGCGACGACGATCGTGCTCGCGACGCACGACGTCGCGATCGACGCCCTCGCCGACGAGCAGATCGCGCTCTGCGACGGCGTCGTCGCCCGCCGTCACGAAAGGAGGCGCGAGCCATGGCCGTCGTCCTCGTCCGATTCGCCATCCGCAACGTGTTCCGTCACCCCCGGCGTACCGTCATTACCGCCGCCGCCGTCGCGCTGGCTGTCGTGTTCATGACCGTCGCCGCGGGGTTTCTCGATTTCACGTTCTGGGGTCTTCGCCAGAGCATCGTCTACGCCGGCGTCGGACATCTGCAGCTCCTGCCCGTCGGCGACGACGCCGACCGCACTCGCACACGCGGTCTCGGCACCTACGATCGGCTCGGCAGCGACGTCACCGACGGCGTACGCGCGGTGCTCGATGCCGCGCCGACGGTCGAGGCGGTGGCGCCGCGGTTGGAATTTCAAGGCCTGGTGAGCGCCGGGCCGCGGACGCTCGCGTTCGCGGGCATCGGCGTCGATCCCGCCGCCGAATCGCGCCTGCGGTCGCTGACGCTCCTCACGGCGGGCGAATGGTTCACAGGGGCCGAGCGCATGCCGCACGCGCTCGTCGGCAGTGGGCTCGCGCATCGGCTCGGCGTGCAGCCACGCGACGTCGTCTCGCTCATCACCTACTCCGATCGCGGCAGAATGACCGCGGCAGACGTGCAGATCGGCGGCATCTTCGAGAGTGGCGTGGTCGAGTACGACGTGCGCACGGTTCTGGTGCCGCTCTCGACGGCCCGCGACCTCACCGAAGCGACCGGCCTGAGCGGCGTCGCCGTGACCCTGCGCGATCCGTCGGCATTGGACGACGTGGTCGGAGCACTGCAACGCCGGCTTGCGGGCGCGTCGATACAGGCGCGCGTCGCTCGGTGGGACGAGCTCTCGCCCGTCTACGCGAGCGTCGTCCGCCTGTATCAATGGATCCTCCGTGTATTCGTCACGATCGTGACCGTCGTCGTGGTGCTGGGAGTGGCGAACACGATGTCGATGGCGGTGTTCGAGCGGACGCCCGAAGTCGCGGTGCTGCGCGCGCTCGGGTTCGGGCCCGGGCGCATCGTCGCGATGTTCTTGCTCGAGGCGACGACGATCGGTCTCGGCGGCAGCGCGATCGGTGTCGGCAGCGGCATCCTCGCATGCCTCGCGATCTCGGCCGTCGGCATCGAGATGCCGCCGCCGCCCGGGCACACGCACGGTTACGTCGCGGCGGCGCACGTCGTGCCGCGGGCGATCGTCGTCGCCGCCGCGATCGCCGTCGGGGCCGCGATCCTCGCCGCTGTCGGCCCGTCGCTGCGCTCGATTCGTGGAGAGGTGGCCGATGCCTTGCGGGCGACCTGACCGCGGCCGGCGCGATCGAGCACCAACCGCGTGTCTCGTGATCATGGTCGGGCTGACGCTCGCGGCGGCGCTGCGCGCCGGCGCGGCGCCGCCAACCGCGGACGAGATCCTGATGGCGGCGGAACGGCAGCGCGGGCTGCCGCGACCGCACACGTTCGAGGCCACGATCGCACCGGAGTCGAGTCTCGGGGCCGCCGCGGACGACGATGGGCGTGCGCCGGACGACGGCGTCGACCCGCATACCGGTCCGGCCGCGGCGAGCGCGGCGGCGGCTACCCATGAGGCACCCGCGGTCACGCGCGTCGAGGTGCGCTCGAACGGCTTCGCTCAGCAGCTGGTCATCGTCCTCGAGCCGTGGCGACGCCATGCTGTCGACGCCGGACGTCGTGTGGGTGCGGCCACGGCGGCTGCATCGACTGACGCGAATTCCGCCCGAGCTGCGCATGTTCAGCGCCGCCAGCGTCGGCGACGTGACCGCGATCGATCTCATCGGCACGTATACGGCGACGCTCGCGGAACCTGCCGACGCGGCCATCGAGGCGACTCGGGCGCCGTATCGATTGAATCTGACGGCACGCCGCGACGTGCGGTACCCGCGCGCGTCGTACACGATCGCGCACGACGATTTCCGGCCGCTGCAGATCGATTTCATGACGGCGTCGGGAAAAGCCTTGAAAACGGTCATGTACGGTGCGTTCGCGCGCGTCTTCGATCGCGTAATCCCGACGGAGGTCGTCGTGCGCGATCGCGTGTACCACGACGCCTCGATCGTTCGTCTCTCCGACTTCCGCCCGCTGTCGCCGGTCGATCCCGTCATGTTCACGCCCGACTACCTCTTGACGTTGGGAGACGACACGTGACCGCGGCCATCGAGGTGCGCGGCCTGCAGAAGCGCTACGGGGCAGCCGTCGCCGCCGACGCGATGACGTTCTCCGTCGCGGTGGGCGAGATCTTCGGCATCATCGGGCGGAACGGCGCCGGCAAGACGACGCTCGTCGAGTGCCTGGCGACGCTCCGCCGGCCCGACGCGGGCGACGTCCGCGTGCTCGGCCTCGATCCGATGCGTGACGGCCGATTGCTACGATCGCGGATCGGCGTGCAGCTGCAGAACGCGACGTTGCCGGACCGGCTGAAGGTCCGGGAGGCGCTCGATCTCTTCGCGTCCTTCTATCCGAAACGGCGCCCGTGGCCGCATCTGCTCGCGCGCCTCGGCCTCGCGGAGAGCGCCGGCGTAGCGTTTGGGGAGTTGTCGGGTGGGCAGAAGCAACGCGCGTTCGTCGCGCTGGCGCTCGTCCACGAGCCCGAGGTCGTGCTGCTCGACGAGCTCACGACCGGCCTCGACCCGCAGGCGCGGCGCGAGATCTGGGAGCTGGTGCGGGGGATTCGTGAAGGCGGCGCGACGGTGCTGCTCACGACGCACTTCATGGAGGAGGCGGAGCGCCTGTGCGACCGGGTCGCGGTGATCCACCGCGGACGCATCGTGGCGCTGGACGCCCCGGAGCACCTCGTGGCGACGGCCGGCGCGCGTCGTCGTGTGAGCTTCCGCGTCGACGGCACGCACGACTCAGGCGCCCACGGCACGCACGCCTTGGGCAGCCACGCCACGCACGCCTTGGGCAGCCTCGGTTCGCTCCCGACCGTGCGGAGCATCCGCCGCATCGACGGGCGGATCATCGTCGAGGGCGACGGCGATGCGTTGGTAGGCGACGTCATCGGCGCGCTGGCCGGTTCCGGCATTCGCGCGCTCGACCTCCGCACCGAGCAGTCGAGCCTGGAGGACGTGTTTCTCGCTCTCACCGGCGAGCGTCTCGAGGACTCATGAAAGGAGCCGACATGCGCGGCGTCGGATCACTCGCGTGGGTGGGAATGAAGCTCTTCGTGCGCGAGCCCCTCGGGGCATTCTTCACGCTGATCTTTCCGGTCATCTTGCTGCTGATCTTCGGCGTGGTGTTCGGCAATCAATCCTCGGGCGCAGCCGGCGACGTCGGGTTCGTCGACGCTGCGACGCCCGGATACGTCGCGCTCGTGATCGCGACGAGCGGCCTGCTGTCGCTCGGCATCAACGTCGCGCGCTCGCGCGAGCTCGGCATCTTGCGACGCTTCCGCGTCACACCGCTGCGGCCGAGCGCCGTTCTCGTCGCGGAGATCGCGGCGCTCTTCGTCGTCACGACGATCGGCGTCGGGATGCTCCTCGTGACCGGCAAGGCCCTCTTCGGCTTGCATTGCGCCGGAGGACCGGCACCGCTCGCCGCCGCGTTCGTGGTTTCGTGCGCAACGGTGTTCGCGCTCGGCATGGCGCTCGCGAGCGTGGTCGCGAGCGCGCGCAGCGCGCAAGCCGTCGGCATGACGATCTTCTACCCGATGATCTTCCTCTCCGGCGCGGCGATTCCCCGTGCGCTGTTACCCGCGGGCGTTCAGCGTGCCGCCGCCGTGCTGCCGCTGACGCATGTGGTGACACTCTTGCAGGCGGCGTGGAACGGCGACGCATTGACTGCGGACCCATGGACGATCGTGGCCCTTGGGCTCACGACCTCGGTCGCGAGCACCGTCGCGGTCTGGAGCTTTCGCTGGGAGTGAGCACCGGGCGGACCCGGCCACCACCGCCTACGCGTC
>VBKW01000435.1:5088-7255 GCA_005879405.1 Deltaproteobacteria bacterium | reverse complement strand
CGCGCACGAAATACGTGGGCGTGTTCGATTCGCGCGACGACGCGTTGCCAATGGAGCGTCGCTGGCGAACGTCCGAGCGCATGCCCGATCACCCGCCGCAGCGATGCGCGCGTCAGCTGGATGCGCGTCGCATCGCTGGCACTAGCTCGACCTGTATACTTGTATTCGAACTCCAGAGTATCGAGTGATGATCTCTCACTCGCGTTCCGCGAAGCAGAATTGTCGCGCCGGCTTCAAAGCCTGCGTGCCGGCGTGCCCGCGACTCCGTGACCTGATCCGTCGGCGGGAGCGCGTCGGCCTTTCGCCCGTTCGATCAGCACCGTGACGATCTCCGTCACGGTGCGCGCGTGTCGAGATCGCACACGGCGATTCCGGTCGACGGTGACGAGCGGCGGATTTCGCCGTGTTTGCGCGATGCGGCGCGAGGAGCGCCGCTTGCTCCAGCGCGCAAAAGCGACGTGGTCGATGGCGAGGTGAAACCCGATGCCTGGCGCGGTCTCGTCGACGCCGGCGGCCGGCGCGGCACCCGGCTCGCGCGCGCGGCGGCGTGGCTCGCGCCGTACGCAGCGCGGCTCGGGCACGGCTACTTCGCCGACGGCGTCGACCGCGCCGTGTGTCGCGCCATTCACGGTGCGGCTCGGCGGCGGACACTCTTTCGCTTCGCACCCGCGCCGCCGGTTCGCGAGCTCGGTCGTGCGCGCGGCGCCCACGCCGCGGACGTGTATGGGTTTCGATCGCCGTTCGTCAGTCCGTTGCGGGAGCGAAACGAGGCTGTCGTTCGACGCTATCGCGGCGGCGTCGAACGGCGCGCGCTCGTCGTCTTCAACCCCGACGACGGACTCGTCGCGCGCGTCCTCGTCACGCGGGCGTTCGTCGCGCGCTTGAGCGCGGCCGGTCTCGACGTCGCCGTGCCGATTGCCCCGGGCACGATGCAGCGGCGCGCGCCGGCGGATCGCCGCCGCGGGTGGGCGCACAGCGTCGGAGCGGCGCTCGCGGCGATCGTGCAGCTGGTGCACGACAACGTCGCGGTCGAGACGTGGGCGCGCGCCGCGGGATATCGAACGGTCGTCGCGGCCGGCATCGGCCACGGCGGCACGGTCGCGGCGCTCCTCGCCGCGACCACGACGTGCTTCGATGCGTACGTGCCGATGCTCGCCGGCGCGCATCCGGGCTGGGCGTGGCTCCCGCCGCGCGCGTCTGCCGCCGCGGTGTACGCGCGCGCCCTCGCGCGTGACGGCGTCCGTCGCCGCGCGACGCTCGCGCGTCTCTTCGATCCGGTGGCGCCGCTACGGCTGGCGCCACCGCGGGCGCGCGAGCGGTGCACGATCGTCGGCGCGCGCTTCGACCGCGTCGTGCTCCCCGCCGACGTCGGCGAGCTCGGCCGGCACTGGTCGGTCGCGCCACTCTGGACGTGTCGTCGTGCCGAGATGCCGCGGCAGGTCGTCGAGCTGGCGACGATCGTCGCCCGGCTCGTCACGGCCGCGTCCCGGTGACGGCAACGCCGTCGCTGCGTCACTTGCTCGCGGCATCGCGGTCGGTCGATCCCGATAAGCGCGATGGCACGCGGTCGCCCCACTGCCAGTAGACGAGCGCCACGATCGCGATCAGCAGCGCGATCGCCAACGCCCAATGCTGCACCTGATGGACGTGCTGCACCAGGACGTCGAGGCGGTCGGCGAAGAGATACCCGAGCGTGAACATCACCGGCACGCTGAAGCACGCGGAGAAGGCATCCCAGAAGATGAACCGCCCAAAACGCATGCCCGCGGCGCCGGCGGCCGCGAAAACGGCGACGCGCAGCCCGGCGACGTGGCGGGCGATGACGACCGCGCCGACGCCGCGACGGCGGATGAGGTCACGCGCGCGCGCCCGGCGCTCGTCGGTGGCGAGGCGCGCCAGCAGCGGGTGGCGGCGCAGCGACTGCGAGCCGTGACGGGCGAGCATGAAGAGACAGGCATCGCCGAGAATCACGCCGGCGAAGCAGACCGGCAGCGCGATCTCGAACCGCATGATCCCGCGGCGGCTCAAGTAGCCGGAGAGGAGAATGGGGATGTCCTCGGGAATCGGCACCCCGACGCCGGCGGCGAGCAAGAGGACGAGCGCCGCCGCGTACGTCGACTGCTCCAGGTAGGGGAGGAGGGTTTCCAACACTGGATCGAGCTTAGCG
>VBKW01000435.1:0-5070 GCA_005879405.1 Deltaproteobacteria bacterium | reverse complement strand
TGCTCGCGATCTTGGCGCAGCAGGGCCCGGCGCGACGCCGTGACGCCGAGATAGCGCAGCGGCTCGGGTGGAAAGGGGAGCGCGGTGGTGCGCACGAAGCACAGATCCGTGCGCTCCGTGCGGCGGTCGAGCACGAAATCGCCGAGGATCTGCCCGCCGAGGTGCGTCGGCGCCACGCCGTGCCCGCAGTAGCCGAACCCGTAATGGACGCGTCCGCCCTCGAGGGTGCCGAACGTCGGTACGAACCGCACCGTCAACCCGACGGGGCCGCCCCACTCGTGCGTGAAGCGCACGTTCGTGAGCGGCGGAAACGTCCGTCGCACGTCGTCCTTGAGGCGCGCGAACACGTCGGGGTTGCGATCGTGCTGCGAGCCGATGCTCGAGCCGTAGTAGTACGGCGCGTCCTCGCCGCCGAAGAGCAGGCGACCGTCGTGCGTCGGCCGGTAGTAGTGCAGGAACGTGCGGCGGTCCTCGACGCCTTCGCGGCCGCTCCAGCCGATCGCGTCCTGCAGCTCCGGCGCGAGGGGCTCGGTCAGCACGATGTAGGAGTAGATCGGGACGACGTAGCGGTGGATCGGCGGGAAGTGCACCGAGTAGGCGTTGGTGGCGAGCACCGCCTGATCGGCGCGCACGACGCCCGTCGGGGTCGTGATCGTCACCCGTCGTCCCTCGACGCGCACCTCGCGCACCGGCGTCGACTCGTAGATCTCGACGCCGAGCTCGGCGGCGATGCGCCGCTGGCCGCGGACGAGACGCGCCGGGTTGACGATCGCGCAGCTGTCCTCGCGGACGCCGCACTCGTACGTCGGCGAGTGCACGCTCGCCTGCACTGCCGCGCGATCGAGAAAGCGGAAGCCGCTGAGGCCGAGCCGCTCCGCCTCACGGTACTCGGCCTCGATGCGCGGGATCTGGCTCGGGTCGGACGCGACGCAGAGGAGACCGTTCTTCTCGTAGTGACACTCGACGCGATGCTCGCGGGTGAAGGCGCCGATGCCGTCGACCGACGCCGCGGCCGCGCGGTGGGCCGCGCGCGTCGCGTCGTCGCCGAAGGCGCGCACCATGTCGTGCAGGCCGCGGTTCAGGAGCGTCATCGCGAAGCCGCCGTTCCGGCCGCTCGCGCCGTAGCCGACGACCTCTTGCTCGACGACCGCGATGCGCAGCGCCGGCTCGGCGCGCTTCAAGAAGTACGCCGTCCAGAGGCCGGTGAAGCCGCCGCCGACGATCGCGACGTCGACGGAGCAGTCACCGTCGAGCGCGGGACCCGGCGTGTACGGATCCTCGAGCCAGAAGCTGCGGCTCGCGAAGTCGCTCATCCCGCGTCCGCTAGCACAGCCGTTGCGACCGAACCATCGCCCGGTCGGCCGCGCCGGAATCAGATTGAGACACTCCGGTCGGTATGCCCGTGCTTGCGAGGAGCGGCGCATCCCTTGTAGAGCGCGCACGGAGGGACCGCCGATGGCACGACTACAAGTGGGCGTCGAAACCGGCTGCATCGCGCCGCTCTGGGTGGAGCGCATGAGCTGCCGGCTGGCGCAGCTCTCGGGCGTCGACAGCTTGCTCCTGCCGGATCACTACGTCGGGTTCGTGCCGCGAGCGCTCTGGAAGCCGGAGTACACGCCAGCGGCGAAGATGATCCCGTCGACCGACGCGTACTTCGATCCGTTCGTCATGATGGGCGCGATGGCGGCGCGCTACCGCCGCGTCCGCATCGGCACCGGCGTCACCGAGGCGTTTCGTCGTCACCCGGTGACGCTCGCGCAAGCGTTCGTCACCGTCGACCACCTGACGAAAGGCCGCGCGATCCTCGGCATCGGCAACGGCGAGCGCGAGAACACCGACCCGTACGGCATGCCGTTCGTCCGTCGCGTCGGCCGTCTCGAGGAGGCGCTGGCGATCATCCGCAAGCTCTGGGAGAGCCGTGGCGAGCCCGTGACCTTCGAAGGCCCGAACTATCGCCTGCGCGACGCGCTCTTCACGACCCCGATGTACAAAGGCGAGGCGCCGAAGATCTGGCTCGCCGCGCACGCGCCGCGCATGCTCGGGCTCGCCGGCCGCTTCGCCGACGGCTGGTACCCGACGCAGAAGATGACCCCCGCCGACTACCGCCAGAGGCTCGGGATGATCCGCGCCGCCGCCGCCGAGGCCGGCCGCCCGGTGGATCGCTTCGAGCCCGCGATGCAGGTCCAAGTCGCGATCGGCGCGAGCCGCGACACGGTGCTCGAGCAATTGATCCGCGTGAAGCCCGTCGGCGCGATGGCGCTCCTCATCCCAGGCGCCGCGTGGAAGCAGCACGGGCTCCGCCATCCGCTGGGCGAGACCTTCGAGGGCTTCGCCGACATCATCCCGAACGCGATCCCGCCGGCGGCGATCGAGGAGGCCGGGCGTCTCGTCACGAAAGAGCTCCTCGGCTCCGCGATCTTCGCCGGCAGCGTCGACGAGATCGTCGCCGAGCTGAAGCCGCTCGTCGACGTCGGGATGCGCCACGTCGTCATGTGGAACATCGGCCCGCTCGCGACCGGCGGCGGCGCCGGCGATCTCGTGCGTCAGACGCAGCTCATCCGGCGCTTGCGGAAGCTACAGGCGAACGGGGCGGCGGCGTAGCGCGGCTGGCAGCGAGGCCGAGCCGCGCCCGCGCGCCGCCTTAATCTCTTGCCGCTACGAGGTACAGGGATTCGGGTCGCACGTGCCGGCGCCGAGATTCGTCCCGCCGTCGGCCGTACATTCGTCGGCCGTCTCCTCGTCGCACTCGCTCACGCCGTCGTCGACGCGGCAGCACTGAATGTCGCCCGGCGGCGCCGGACACGGGTTCGGATCGCAGGTGCCCGCGCCGAGATTCGTGCCGCCGAGCGCGGTGCACTCGTCGGCGGTCTGCTCTTCGCATTCCACCTCGTCTTCGTCGGGTACGCAGCAGGCGATCTCCTGAGCGGACGGCGGTGTCGGCGCGCAGGGATTCGGATCGCAAGCCACCGCCCCGAGGTTCACCCCCTGCTCGGCCGCGCACTCGTCGGCGGTCGCGCTCTCGCACTCGGCGCCGTTTTGATCATCGTCGGGCACACAACAGGCGATCTGGTCCGTGGTCGTACTGGGACAGGGGTTGGGTAGGCACGACCCGGCGCCCATGTTCACCCCGCCTTCGGCGGTGCATTCGTCGGGCGTCGTCTCCTCGCACTCGACTTGAGCCTGGCTGCCGCCGTCATTCTGACCCTGATCGCCCTCGTTCTCGCCCTGATCGCCCTGCGCGAGACAACACTGAATGTCGCCGGCGTCCCCCGTATCCGGCGGCATCTCGGTTTCGAGGACGTCATCGCCCTCGTCATCGCGCACCTCGAGCAGTTGGCCCTGCGGATCGAGCCCCAAGGCTTGCGTGCCTGCGCCGGCCGGCGCGGAGAATTTCGCCATACCGGTGCCGGCGGCATTCGTGGTCAGCGACCCAATCGGTACGGTGTGCACGATCACTTGGAACGTCGCATTCGGGGCGAGATGTCGCCCGATGACCTTCAGCTTCCCTCTGCTGTGGCTCTTCACGACGAGGCTCGCCTGCCCGTGCGCGCCCGGCGCCTTGCCGGTAGCCGTTAGCGGTTTCGTCACCCGCGTGGTCGCCGATGCGGGCGCCGTCGCACCCAGTGTCAGCAGACCCGCCGCGAGGAACGCGATTCCCGAACTCGTTCTCCAAAGTCGATGGTGCCTCATGGGTGTGCTCCCTCCTGATTGCGAGACGTTGCGCGGACGTAACCCGATTGGTCGAATAGTCGCAGCAAGCGGCGCGCCGCGATCCAGAACGACGACCGGCGCCGCCGACCATGCGACGCCATCGCTTCTTGCGCCGGTGCGCCATAGCGTAGTCCACGGCGTCGACCCGGCCCGGCCCGTCGTGACGCCGCGCCGCGGTCAGCGGTCATCGGCGTCCTCGCCTTCCGACGCGGGAATGGCCGTGAATCCGGTGTGAATCGTGCCCGACAGCACCCACCCGCGCGTGCTCGGCGCGAAGCGCGGTGCGAGGAGCCCGTCGTTGATCTCGCGCGTCACCGCGAAGCGATTGTAGCTCCGCGGCAAGAGGAAGAGACACGAGCTGTCGCTGACGGGGCACTCGTCGCTCGGCGTGGCTGGGAAGCAATTCGCGTTGCAGGTGTCGATGTCGCCCTCAGCCGCGGAGATGACGCCATCGTGGTTCGCGTCCGCGATGGCGATGGCGGCCTTGTAGGCGTCGAGCAAACGTTGCGTGAGGTTGTGCTGCGCCGGCTCGAAGGAGTCGGGCCGCTCGAAGACGTTGAGGAGCGCCTCGCGTGCAATCCCGCTCGGGACGAAACGCTCGCGGAACTCGCGCTGCGCGTCGACGTCGGAGTCGAAGAGATCCGGATCGCGTGGGCGGTCGGGATTGTCTCCCAACGCGACCGCGTTCTTCGGAACCTGATTCGCTCCGGGCCCGTCACCGGGGACGATCGAGGCGAGCGCGCCGATTTCTCCGTCCTGATACGTGTCGGCGGGGTCGGTCGCCGCCTTGTCCGGGAAGCCGCCGGCGAACGGCAGCTCGTAGAGCGGGTGGATCCAGTTCGTCGTGTAGTTGAACTCCCAGTAGTTGTGCGCGTCCGCCTGCTGGAGAGCATTGTACGCGCCCATGCTCAGCTGGATCGGTACGACGTTGGCGACGCGGGTCGGGAACACGTCGCTCGGGCTGGGGACGTGCGGCGCATTGCCGTCGACGGTGAAGAAGTTGCCCGGCACGTTGTTGCCGGTTCCCATCCGCGCCAGTAGCGCCGCGTCCTTGGGCGTGATCGTGCCGAACCGCGGGCCGCCCTTCTTGTCCGGTTGGACGACGTTCGCGACCCGCAGGTCGTGGATCATCCAACCCTCGTACCACCCGCTCTCGTTGTTGATGACGAAGAGGCCGCGAATGTCGGTGAAGATGTCGATGAACGCGCGCGGGTTATCCGGGTCTGCCGGAAGGCCGGGCTTCGGCTCCACGGCGACGCGCACCGCGCCGATCGTCGACAGCCCGCAGTTCGCGCCCCACACGGTGCGCATCGTGCTGGGGTCGTCGTTGACGCCGGGAATCTTCGTCGTGAAGACGCT
>VBKW01000094.1 GCA_005879405.1 Deltaproteobacteria bacterium | reverse complement strand
GCGCCAGCCGTATTGGCCCGGACGCGGGCCCGTCAATCGGCAGAGCGTATCGGTGACACCGTCGCAGTCGAAGAGGAGGGCGTCGGAATCGGTGTTCCCGACCGTCTGCGTGTTGTGAGACGTGCCCGTCCAGCCGTTGTCGAGACGGACCTGATCGTAGATCGTCCGCAGCTGCCCCGTTGCGCAGGTGCAGGCGAACGCGTCGTTCGCACCCGAGCCCGGCGGGATGCACTGCGACCAGTGGCACGTGCCGCCGACGGTGTTCGTCGGCGTCGCCGTCGGGAGACCGGGGATCGTCAAGGTCGGTGTCGGCGTCTTCGTGATCGTCGGCGTCGCCGTCAGCGTGGGTGTCGGACTCATCGTCTGCGTCGGGGTCGGGGTCACGACACCCGGCACGACGAACCTTCTGGTGCCCGGCAAGGTCAAGCGTCCGAGGCCAGGGAGGCCGGCGACCGAGTTCACGGCATCCGCGGTGGTCGGCGGGATGCAGAACAGCGAGCCGAGCTTCGGGTGCGAGACGTTGTCGACCGGCGGGTCCGGCTGGCCCTGCGTCTCCACGGAGGCGCCGAGCGCGCCGTTGTCCGTGAAGCACTCGCGGAAGCGGCCGTTCGTGCACGTATCACCCGGCTTCGTACAATCGGAGTTGCTGGCGCAACCACGGAACGTCTCCATCGCGCAGAACTGTTCGAATGGACCGGCCGCGCACGTGCCCTCGTTCACCGAGTCATTGTCGGGCGGCGTATTGGGCGAGCACGTCGCGTCGCTGCAGTCGTTCGGCTGCGTCGTGTGGCCGACGCGCGTGCAGGCACCGCCGCCGGGGCACTCCGAATTGTTGCTGCACGGCGCGCCGTTGTTCGTACCGCTCTTGCAGCGCTTGCCGCCGCAGATGCCCGGGTTGCCGCCGCTCAGCGGACAATCGGCATCGGTCGCGCACGCGCTCGCGTTGGCGTTGTTGCACGTGTCGCAGAAGCACTTGAGCGACGTGAAGCCTGGCGACGTGCACGTCGGGTTTGCCGCGGACAAGGTGCGGCTCGTCAATCCGGTGGAGAGATTCAGCGTGATGTTCAAGTTGCCGACGTCGGCGCCGGGGTCCGGCGGACAATCGTAGCTCGTGCTGCCGAAGAGCGGGCTGGTGCCGTTCACGGTGCAGGGCATGCCGGCGCGCGGTCCGGTCGAACAGGTGCTGGTCGAACCGTAGCCACCGGCTCCACAGATCGAGCACGGCTGCGAAACCGTGGTGCCGTTGTGGACGCGCGACAGCAGGGTGACGCTCGTCGCCGAGTCGCCGCTCACGAGGTCGGCGGTACCGGTCACCGCACTCGTCACTTGGTTGATGACGCACACCGAGACACCGCCCGAGGAGAGCGGGAGCGGGGCGCCGAAGAAGAAGGAGCAGGGACCGCTGCCGCCGCAATCGCCATCGACGGTGCATTGCATCGACGTATCGCCGACGCAGCGATGGTTGTTGGCAGCCGTACCGCCGCCGTTCGCAACCGGGCCGTTCAGATTGCACGTGCCGCAGCTCGGCGGGCCGCTGCTGCACCCGCTGACGTTGAGCGTGAGCACGCCGTTGTTGATGACCTTGCTGTCGTGCGACTGGCCCGTCCAGCCGGTATCGAGATCCGCGCTGTTGCCGTCGGCCTCGAAGGAGAGCAGCGTCGGGCAGTTCGCGAACCCGGGCGTCGCGGTCGTGGTCGGACCGCCGCCGCCGGCAGTCGGCGTCGGCGTTGCGGTCGGACCGCCGCCGCCCGCGGTCGGCGTCGCCGTCGGCGTCGGAGCGCCGCCGCCGGCGTTGCACTCGCTCGGGTACGACTTGTTCTCGGGCACCGAGATCGCGTCGAGGCAATCGTCCTTGAACTCACTCACGCAGTCGACGCAGTCGACGATGTCTTGCACGGTCGAGATCGCGTGCGCACAGGAGGAGCCACCGGGGACGGTGACGTTCGGACAGTTCGACGTGAACCCGATCTGCGTCGTCGTGAAGTCGTCGCCGCCGCCACACATGCGGTCGGCGCCGCCGCACGCCTTACAGATGCTGGCACGCTTCTTCGAATCGGCTTTTGCAATCGCCGGCTGCGCTTTGCCGGCGTCGGGGCATGGACCGGGGATCATGTTCCTCAGCACCGCGTCCTCGCACTTCTGGAGCGCCTTGTTCTTGGCGACGAGGAACTTGGTCGTGGACGCGCCGATCGAGCGCTGACACTTGATGACGTTCGGGTCGGTCGCCCCTTGGTCGATCTGCCCGTAATAGAGACTCATCGCCTGATCGACGGCGGCGTTGCTGACACAGACGAGACACGTACTGATGTCGTTGCAGTTGGTGATCGCGTTATTGCAGCTGCCGCTCTCGAAGTTTTGGCAGGAGCCGATGTTCCAGTGGATCGACGCGAGCGACTCGTCGTCGCCGCCGCTGCCGCAGACGTGATCGGCACCGCCGCACCCGTTCGAGATCGCGAGCCGGAATTTGCTGTCCGCCTTCGTGATCTTGCCCGTCGCCGTTGCATCCGGACATGGACCCGGGCTCGAGTTGTTCACGACACTGTCGTTACATTTCTGCAGCGCCTTCGCGCGCGCCTGAACGTACTTCGCGGTCGCTTTCTCGATCGCGCGCTCGCAACCGACCTGATCGGCGCGCGCCGCCGGCACGGCGGCAAGGACGAGGACAGCGATCGCGGAACAGATCGTCGAACAAGCGATGCGTGGGAATCGCGTCATGGTCGGCCCTCCAATTGGCGACGGTGGATGCGCGCTCACGGCGTCGCGCACAGCTAAGTCAACTCGGCCGACAGGCATTTGCGCAACCGCGCAGTGTCGTTAGAGGTGGCGCAAAATGGGATAGATGGCCGCGCCCAAAATAGGGGAGGCATCGCTAACTATTTTGCGGGTTCCGCGACGCTCGTTGCGGTGCAAAATCCACCGCCGCTGTTGTACGAGTGTCCTACTCCGTCACCGGGTCGGACGCGCGCCCGTCGCCGCGCCTACACGGGCGCGCGTAGCGGCGCGCTCGTCCAGCACCGCCTCGACGAACGGGCACAGCGCCTGCGCGACGACCTCGTGGCCTTCCTCGTCGAGATGAACGTCCCAGCCGAAGTAGCCGCTGCGGCCGGTCGCTGCGAAGTGCGATCGCAACGCCGGCGCGAGATCCAGATACCGCACGCGCGCCTCGCGGAAGAGCTCGCCGCTCACCACGCCCGGGCGCTCGACGTCCAACGATCCGATGCCGCCGTCGGTCGAGAGGGCGCGCAGCATGCGCCAGGCGTCGGGCGAGACGACCTCCTTCGGAGGAATCGCGATCGCCGCGAAAGCCCCGCCGTCGACGTCCTGCTGCAGGCGCCAAACGAGCGCCCGCGTGAGCGCCCACGCATCTTCCCACTCCTTCGCCAGCACCGTCGCATAGATTCCGAGGACCGTCCTCCGCACGACGCGGGCGGCGTCGACGCGGAGCCGCCGCCGTGAGAGCGCCGCCTCGACGAGCCGCACCACGTGCAAGTTCCGCTCGAGCGCGAGCCACGCCCGGCCGACGACGCTCGCGCGCAACGCCGCGAAGCGGAGGAATCGCGATCGCCGCGAAAGCCGCGCCGTCGACGTCCTGCTGCAGGCGCCAAACGAGCGCCCGCGTGAGCGCCCACGCATCTTCCCACTCCTTCGCGGGCACCGTCGCATAGATTCCGAGGACCGTCCTCGGCGAGCTTTGCTTGCAGGCGCTTGGCGAACGTCTTCTCGAGCGGCACCTGCATGCCTTCGACGAAAGAATCGCCGAGAATGAGGACACGCGGCACCCCTCGTGTCGGCGCCCGCGCATGCTCTTCATCGCGAAGGCCGTCGGCGTTGATGCGGCTGAAGGCGCGCCACTCGAACGCGCCGCCGATGCAGCCGTTCGTCCAGCCCGCGGCGCCGGGCTCGTGCGTCCACCCGTAGAGAGGGTGCGGGCGAAAGAGCTTCGCACCGGCGGTGACGCACACGACGCGCTTCACCGCGCGGAACGCCAGCTCCGAGAGCGCGACGCCGGCCACCGTCGCCACGACGACGAGCGCCAGCGCCACGGCTCGCTGACGCCTCGGGCGATCGACCGCGGCGGTCAGTCGGCCTTGTCCTTGAAGATCGTCGCGTCGCTCCTCGTGAACGGCGCGCTGTACGTCGCGCCGAAACAGGGCGCGCCGCCGCTGCGCTGCATTTGGACGTCGATCGGACCGGTGATGGCGCCGAGGTCCGG
>VBKW01000093.1 GCA_005879405.1 Deltaproteobacteria bacterium | reverse complement strand
TTCGAGCTCGGCGGGCAGCGCGGCTACCTCGAGGGCGACTGGCGGCTCGTCACGCGCCACGTGCGCGGCACGCGCTTCGAGGACGACGTCTGGGAGCTCTACGACATGTCGAAAGACCCGAACGAGCTCCACGACCTCGCCGCCGAGCACCCGGACAAGGTGAAGGAGCTGCTCGCGAAATGGACGGCCGAAGCCGACGCGCACGGCGTCTTTCCGCTCGACGACCGCAACGTCGTCATCAAGCTCGCGCAGGAGCGCCAGCGCCTCGGCATCCGCCCCGAGTGGGACCTGCGCCCGCCGATCGACCCGATCTCCGCGCACGCGGCGCCGTTCGTCTGCGGCTTGAGCCACGAGATCAAGGTCGAGCTCGTCCGGCCACAAGGGAAGGGCGACGGCGTGCTGGTCGCGCACGGCTCGAAGCACGCCGGCTACGTGCTCCACGTGAAGGACGGCAAGCTGATCTACGAGCAGAACATGCTGCCGTGGAGCGAGCATTTCGAGGCGGCGGAGACCTTGCCCGACGGCCCGGTGACCGTGCGCTACATGCAGACGATGACGGCGCGCCCGTTCGACGGCAGCGGTGCGCTCTGGATCGGCGACCGTAAAGCGGCCGAGTACACCTTCGCGCGCACGCTGCTGACGACGTCGTACGACGGCTTCTCCATCGGCGCCGACCTCGGCAACCAGGTCTCGCAGATGTATCGCGACGCCAATCGCTTCCAGGGCACGATCACGCGCGTGCACATCACCGTCGATACGGCGCCGTTCTCTGTCCTCGAGATGAAGCGTTTCATCGACGCGATCGGCGTTCGGGTGTGACGCGCGACGCCATGATGGTCGCGGTGTAATGCGTGCCGACGCGGACATGGTCGCGATCCCGGCCGGCCGCTACCGTCTCGGGTCCGACGAGCACTACGCCGAGGAGAAGCCCGTCCGCGACGTTGAGGTCGCCGCCTTTCACATGGATCGCACGCCGGTCACGAACGGTGCCTTCGCCGAGTTCGTCGCCGCGACCGGTTACCTGACGGTCGCCGAGCGTGCCGACCCGCCGGGATCGGCGCTCTTCACGATGAGCGCCGGGCCGATCGACCTCCAGGACCCGTCGCAGTGGTGGCGCTTCGGCGCGGGGACGAGCTGGCGCGCGCCGCGCGGCGCGGGCTCGAGCATCGCGGGCCGTGACGACCACCCGGTGGTGCACGTCGCGCTCGCCGATGCCGAAGCCTACGCCGCGTGGTGCGGCAAGCGCCTGCCGACGGAGGCCGAGTGGGAGGCGGCCGCGCGCGGCGGCCTCGTCGGCGCGCCGTTCGCATGGGGCCACGAGTTCGCGCCCGCCGACGCGCTGCTGGCGAACGTCTGGACTGGCATGTTCCCGTGGTACTTCGCGCGTCCGGGCGAGCCCGGCACGACGGCGGCCGGCGCGTTTCCGCCGAACGGCTACGGCCTCCTCGACATGATCGGCAACGTCTGGGAGTGGACGGTGTCGCCGTTCTCGACAGCGGTGCAGTGCCACTGCGCGCCGCCGACCGCTCCGGTGGACCCACCGCCGCGCGCCGCCGCGGTCGACCCCGCGCCGGCACGCGTGCGCTCCGCGGGTCTCGTCGCGCTGAAGGGCGGCTCGTTTCTCTGCGCCGCCGAGTACTGCGCCCGCTACCGCCCGGCGGCGCGGATCGGCCTCACCGCCGATTCGACGACCGCGCACGTCGGCTTCCGCTGCGTTCGCGATCGCTGACGCGAACCGTCGACGCAGCGAGTGCCGACCGCGAGGACATTCACGGCGAGAAGCCCGGATCGAGGAGCGGTCAGACCGCGGGATATCGCCCGCGCACGCCGCCCCACACGGCGAACGCGATCAACCAGACGGATACGAGACCGGCGCCGAGCTGGAGATTCATCGCGCCGCCCGGCTCGGTGAAGCCGCTCGTGCCGAAGATGGTGACCGTCTCGATCGCCTGCTCGGCGCATGCGACGAGGCCGAGGATGCCGAGCCAGCGTGGGAGTCCCGCTTCGCCGCGCAGCGCGAGCACGGTGACCGGCGCCATGAACGTGATCGTCGCCGACGTCAGCACCGGCCCCCAGAAGATCGCGACGTCGAGGACGGTCCGCGCCGTCGCCGGCTCGAGGCGATCGGCGTGGAGCGCGAGCCCCGCCCACGGCCAGAGCTCCACGCTCGTCGTTGCGAGAAAGGTGATCGCGCCGATGAGGAACACGTCGCGGTGCGGCGCGGGAAGGAGGCGTCGCAGGAGGGCGAACACGACCGCGAATGCCGGCACCGTCAACGTGATCGCCCACGCCCACCAGCGCACGCCGTCGGCGTGCTCGCGGAGCCACGCGACGACCTGCGCGCCGGAGTCGGCGGCGCCGGGCGGCGTCCCGAGCGCGATCGTCGCGACCACGTACAACGCGCCGGCGGCTGCAGCCGATACAAGGAGGGCTCGTGACCCGACCCGCTCCTCAGTATGACACGTCCTGGACGTCGCGGCGTCGTGCATGCCGGCTCCTTCGCGTCGAGCGTCTCGCTCCCGCCGACGGTTTCGGTGTGTAGCATACCAGCCGGCCGAGGAGGGCCCGCGCGACCGCCGTCGCGCGACGACGCGGCGAGGGCCACGGTATCGGGGCCGCATCGTGCCGCCGCTTCTCGGACATTCATCACGCTGGCGCTCCGCGCGCGGCTCTCGCCGCGAGGCATGCAAGGTGGATTCCGTGTCGGGCGGTCGCGTCCGTCGCTGGCGCGTCCGCAGGAAGCACAGTAAGAGAAACCAATGCAGCATCGCGTGACCGTCATCGGCGGCGGGCTCGCCGGCTCGGAAGCGGCGTGGCAACTCGCGCGCCGCGGCGTCGACGTTGATCTCTTCGAGATGCGCCCCGTGCGTGTGACCGAGGCGCATCAGACCGATCGTCTCTCGGAGCTCGTCTGCTCCAACTCTTTTCGTAATGCCTCGCTCGAGACTGCCGTCGGCTGCCTCAAGGAGGAGATGCGACGCCTCGGCTCGCTGATCCTCGCCGTCGCCGATCGGACGAGCGTTCCGGCGGGCGCGGCGCTTGCCGTCGACCGTGAGCTCTTCGCGGCCGGCGTGACGGCGGCGATCGAGAGCCAGCCGCGGATTCGCGTGCGCCGCGAGGAAGTCACGGCGCTTCCGGAAGACGGCGTGACGATCGTCGCCACCGGCCCGCTTACGTCGCCGGGGCTATCCGCGACGCTGGAGCGACTCCTCGGCGACACGCACCTCTACTTCTACGACGCGATCGCGCCGATCGTGACCGCGGAGTCGATCGACATGACGGTCGCGTATCGCGCGTCGCGCTACGGGAAGGGCGGGGAGGACTACGTCAACTGCCCGCTCGATCGGGAGACGTATTACCGCTTCGTCGACGCCGTGATCGCCGCAGAGAAGGTGCCGGCGAAGCAATTCGAGCGCGCCGTCTACTTCGAGGGCTGCATGCCGATCGAGGAGATGGCGCGGCGCGGGCGCGACACGCTTGCGTTCGGGCCGATGCGGCCCGTCGGCCTCGTCGATCCGCGCACCGGCACACGGCCGTGTGCGGTGGTGCAGCTACGGCAAGACGACGCGGCGGGAACGCTCTTCAACATCGTCGGCTTCCAGACCAAGATGACGTACCCCGAGCAACGCCGCGTGTTCCGCATGATTCCGGGGCTCGCCACCGCCGAGTTCGTGCGGCTCGGGAGCTTGCACCGCAACACGTTCGTGAACTCGCCGGCGCTCCTGCGGCCGACGCTCCAGCTGCGGACGGCGCCGCGGCTCTTCCTCGCCGGGCAGATCATTGGCGTCGAGGGGTACGTGGAGTCGGCGGCGTCGGGGCTCCTCGCGGGTATCAACGTCGCGCGCCTGCTCGGTGGCGCGCCGCTCGTCGTGCCACCGGCGACGACGGCGTACGGATCGCTCCTTGCCTACGTGACGCAGCGAGGACGGCGCGAGTTCCAGCCGATGAACGCCAACTACGGACTCTTCCCGCCGCTGCCCGGGCGGCGGCGCGGGCGTGAGAAAAAACTGGCGCTCGCGGAGCGCGCGCTCGCCGACTTCGACGCCTGGGTAGGCGGCGAGGCCGTGGATTCCGGCGCGACAGGCGTGGTCGCGGCAGCCGAGCTCGTCGTGCCCGCGACCGTCTGATCGATGCCGTTACCTCTGCGCGTCTCCCGATTTCCATCCGGTCGATGGACGCGAATGATCCGCCATCAGAAGCGTCGCTCGGGTGACGGTGACCGGCTGACGGCACTCGGGACAGAGCGGCGTCATCGTGCTTCCGGTGACGCCTTGCAGGTACGAGAGCGCGATTTTGCAATGCGGGCAGGGCCCGAACCATGCGGTAGCCATGCGTAACCTCAGCCGGCTCGTGGGTCGTGATCGGCGCAGGAGGCGCCAGCCGTCGACGCGCGCGTGCGAGCCGTGCGCGGGTGCGTCGTGGGATCACCAAGTGTCGCACTCAATTGCGTTGCGTGCAAGCTGATCGGAGGCGCGCGTTGGCGATCGCGGTTCGATGGCAAGGATGCGATCGTGAAATCTCGATTGCGACGCATGATACGGTTTGCACCGCGCCACATTGCCGCGTAGCTTCACTCGACGCGTTCTCGGACGCGAAGGGTCATGCAAGCCGCGCCAGAACTTTCGCCCGCGACGGCAATACGCGCGCCGCGCACAACCGCGCGACGTGTCCGCCCCGGCAAGCGCATTCGGCGCTGGCTCGCCGCCCGTGGTATCGCCATCGTCGCGCGCGTGCTGCCGACGCTGTACGTGGCGTACATGTGGCTCGTACGCGTGACGTCGCGCCACGACGACGTACTGCTCACGCCGCTGCTCCTCGACGCCGTCGAGCGCCACGATCGAGCGATCGCGGCGCTCTGGCACGAGGAGGTGTTTTCGGTGGCGTACAACTACCGCCACCTCCACGGGCACACGCTCGCGAGCGTGAGCGACTTCGGCGCTCTCATCACGGCGATGCTCCGGCGGTGCAACTTCGTCGTGTTCCGCGGCGGATCGGGCAGCGCACGCCGCGGGTGATCTACGGCCTCACCGTCGACGGCTCGCAAGGACCGGTGTATCGCATGAAGCCGGGATGCGTCGCGATCGCCCGCGCGTGCCGCGCGCCGATCGTCCTCGTGCGGACCTGCTATCGCCGCGCGTTCACGCTCCCCACGTGGGACCGGGCGCAGATTCCGACGCCGTTCACCCGGCGTGTCACGCTCGCGGTTGGACCGTACTGGATTCCGCCCGACGCCGACGACGACGCCTGCGAGGCGTTTCGTCTGCATCTCGAACGCGAGCTGCTCGAGCTGACGTCGAGGGCACACGCGCGCCTCGGCACGCCGCGCGAGCGATGGAGGCACTTTCCCGCCGACTGGACGTCGCAATGGCGGCCGGACCAGCTCGGCTCGGCGTTCGGTGCTCACGATCTGAACGCCGATGACCCGCCGCCGTGGGCGAACCGGCACGCACGGACACCCGCCGCCACGGCGAGATAAGCGTTCGGCGCATCGCCACTTTTCCCGCAGAGCGAACGTGATCGGCAGCGTACGCAGTTGTGCGCGACGCTAGCCGATGGTATGGACGAACCAACGACAACCCTGACTGTCCGGAGCGAGAATCCCCCACCTCATTGCGGCGTCTCGGACGCCTCCCGCACCCACGCATTCAGCAAGACCCCGTTTGACCACACTGCACAACTGCAAAGGCAGCCAAAAGGAGAACGTGTATGGGCAAGAAGCTCTACATCGGGAATCTCGCGTTCGACGTCACCGACAAGGATCTTGAGGAAGCTTTTACGCCGATCGGCGCCTGCGATTCGGTCGCCGTGGTGACCGATCGCACGACCGGACAAAGTCGCGGCTTCGGCTTCGTCGAAATGACCTCGAATGCGGACGCGCAACGCGCGATCCAGCAGCTCGATGGCACGGAGATCAAGGGCCGCGCGATCCGCGTCAGTGAAGCACGCGAGCGCGCGGGCCGCAGCGGCGGCGGTGGATACGGTGGCGGTGGTGGCGGCGGTGGTGGTGGTGGTCGTGGTGGGTGGAACCGCCGCTGATCCCGAAGAAATCTCGAAGAAAGGAGGTATTGCTCATGCCAGTTGGTACCGTGAAATGGTTCAACCCCGAAAAAGGGTTCGGCTTCATCACGCAAAACGGCGGTGAAGACGTGTTCGTCCACTTCAAGGCGATCACCGGTGACGGTTTCAAGTCACTGGACGAAGGCCAAAAAGTCGAGTTCGACGTCGTGAAGGGCCCGAAGGGCCTGCAAGCCGCGAACGTCGTCAAGGCGTCCTAGCCACGAATCCGCGGGCGTTCCGAATGCGTTCGGGACGCCCGTCGATCACCGCTTCGACCGCGGCGGGCGCGAAACCGCGGCTGGCCGCGGCGGGCGCGATTCTCTACAACGAAATCGTGACGGCTCCTTCCGCGCGGGACGCACTGCTCGCGGCGGGTGTCGAGGATCCGGAGCGGCTCCTCGCGCGCTTCGCCGCGCTCTGGCCGGCCGGCGGTGTGCCCGAGGCGGCGGCCACAGCGCTGCTCGACGCCGCTGATCCCGAGCTCGCCGTCGCCAGCCTCGGTCGTCTGCGCGACGCGGCGCCCGAGGCGGCGGCCGCCCTCCAAGCGGATGCCGAGCTTGCGCCGCGTCTCGTGACGGTGCTCGGCGCAAGCCCGCTCGTCGTGCGTCTCCTCCTCACCGATCTGGGATCGTGGGCCGAGGTGCTCGGGCACGAGAGCGCGACGATGTCGATCGCCGCGCTCGTCCCGGCGCCCGCACTCGCGCCAGGAGCGACGTTCGACGAGCTCGCGCGCGCGCTCCGTGTGCTCAAACGTCGTCGCGTGCTGCACATCGCCGTGCGCGACCTCCTCCACCTCGCGAGCCTCGAGCAGACGACGACGGCGCTCAGCGCCCTCGCGCGGGATGCTTTGGAGACGGCGGTGCGCGTCGTCCGCGCCGGCCTCGTCGCCGACTACGGCGACGTCGTCGCCGACGGCGATCCCGTCGGCTTCGTCGTGCTCGGCATGGGCAAGCTCGGCGGCGCCGAGCTGAACTTCAGCTCCGACATCGACCTCGTGTACCTGTACGCGCGCGACGGGCTCGACAGCGCCGGCGGGCCGCGTGGACGCCTCTCGGCGCGCGAGTTCTTCACCCGCCTCGCCGAGGGCGTGACGCGCGCGCTCCACCAGACGACCGATGACGGCTTCGTGTTTCGTGTCGACCTCCGGCTTCGCCCCGAGGGCGGGAACGGGCCGATCGTCAACTCCGTCCCGAACACGCTCACGTACTACGAGTCCTGGGGGCAGACGTGGGAGCGGGCGGCGCTGCTCAAGGCGCGCGCGATCGCCGGCGACCGCGGGCTCGGCGACGCGTTTCTCCGCGACGTCGCGCCGTTCGTGTACCGCCGCTACCTCGACTACGCGACGATCGAGGACATCAAGCAGATGAAGGCGCGCGTCGAGGCCGCGCTCGCCGCCGGCCGCGAGAAGGGCGTCAACGTGAAGCTCGGACGCGGCGGCATCCGCGAGGTGGAGTTCGTCGTGCAGAGCCTGCAGCTCGTCCACGCCGGCAAGGACGAGCGCATCCGCGAGCGCAGCTCGCTGCGCGCGCTGCGCCGGCTCGCGGAGTTCCGCTACCTCGACGTGGAGGAGGGCGCGCGACTCGCGGCGGCGTACCGCTTCCTGCGCGAGGTCGAGCACAAGATCCAGCTCGTCGACGAGCGGCAAACGCACGTGATTCCCGCCGGCGACGCCGAGCGGCACCTGGCACGCCGTCTCGGCTACGGGCGCGAGCACCCGGAGACGGCGGTGGCGCGGTTTCGCGACGATTGCCGGCGGCACATGAGCACGGTCGACGCGTCGTTCACCGCGCTCTTCTACTCGTCACGCGAGGAGATCGGCCGCGCCGCCGATCCAAGGCTGACGTCGCTGCTCGCCGAGCTCGAGAGCATCCACGCGACGCGTGCGCGCCTGCGCGAGCTCGGGTTCCAAGCAATCGACGAGTCGATCGCGAATCTCACGCTGCTGCGCGACGGTGCGCCGAGCTCGCGCGCGACGCCGCGCCGGCGCCAGCTGCTGATGGAGATCGCGCCGGCGCTCCTCGGCGAGATCGTCCGCGCGCCCGACCCCGACCTCGCGCTGCGTAACATGGCGAGCTTCCTCGCCGCGATCGGCGCGCGCTCGAGCTTTCTCGCGCTGCTCGCGGAGAACCCAGCGACGCTCCGCACGCTCATCCGACTCTTCGGCTCGAGCGAGTTCCTCTCGCAGTTCCTGATCCGCCACCCCGAAACGCTCGACAGCCTGGTGCGCGCGGATCTCGTGCGGGTCGAGATGGTCAAAGAGGACATGGCGGCCGAGCTCGGGAGCTTGCTCGACGCCGCAGAGGCATACGAGGATCAGCTCGATGTGTTGCGCCGCTTCCGCAACGAGCAATTCCTCCGCATCGGCGTCAACGATCTCATGGGCCTCTTGACGTTCCCGGCCCTCAGCAGCCAGCTGAGCGACCTCGCCGACGTGTGCGTCGCGGCGGCGCTCAGGGTCGCCGAGCGCGAGACGCTGGCGCGCTATGGGCTCACGACGTCGCCGGGCAGCTTCGCCGTCGTCGGCATGGGAAAGCTCGGCAGCCGCGAGCTCACCTATCATTCCGATCTCGACCTGATCTTCGTCTACCTGCCGGCGGCGCAGCTGGCCGAGGGCGTTGCGGTGCACGAGTACTTCACGCGTCTCGCGCAGCGCATCCTGACGACGCTGCAGGTCCCGACGCGCGAGGGCATCGCGTACCACATCGACACGCGGCTGCGGCCGTCCGGGAACAAGGGGCCGCTCGTGTCGTCGATGGAGGCGTTCGGGCGCTATCACGCGAGGAGCGCGCAGCTCTGGGAGCGTCAAGCGCTGATCAAGGCGCGGGCGATCAGCGGCGTCCCGTCCGTGATGCAGGAGGTCGAGCAGGTCATCGAGCGCTTCGTCTACGGGAAACCGCTCGCGGACGACGAGGTCGCCGAGATCCATCGGCTGCGGATGCGCATGGAGCACGAGCTCGCCGGCGACGAGCGCGACCGCTTCAACGTGAAGACCGGACGCGGCGGGCTCGTCGACATCGAGTTCCTGACGCAGATGCTGCAGCTGCGGTACGGCGCGACGGTGCCGAGCGTCCGCAAGCGGGCGACGCGTCACGCGCTCACCGCGCTCGCCATGGCGGGTCTCGTCCCGCCGGACGACGCGGCGACGCTGCTCGAAAGCTACGCGTTTCTGCGCACGCTCACGAACCGTCTGCGCATCGAGCGCGACCAGCCCGTCGAGGCGCTCGCGCGCGAGGGCGAGCGGCTGCCCGCGCTCGCGCGACGGCTCGGCTACCACGGGACGAATGCGGAGGTGGCACAGCGTCTCGTCAACGACTACGAGCGCCACACCGCCCGCGTGCGCGCGCTCTACACGCACTGGTTCGGCGCCGCGTCAAATTGACATCCCGGAACACCTCCGATAGCTCGAAACGCGTGCAGAAAAGCGACGTCATCTGGTTCGACGGTGCGTTCGTGCCGTGGGAGAAGGCACAGGTGCACGTGCTCACGCACACGCTGCACTACGGCCTCGGCGTCTTCGAAGGCATTCGCTGCTACGCGACGAACGACGGGCGCTCGGCCGTCTTTCGTCTCCACGACCACACCCGCCGGCTCTTCGCGTCGGCGCGGATCCTGAGCATCACGATCCCGTTCGACGAGCAGACGATCGACGACGCGTGCCTCGAGTCGATTCGCCGCAACACGCTGCGCGAGTGCTACATCCGGCCGATCGTTTTCCTCGGCGAGGGCGAGATGGGTCTGCACGCGACGACGAATCCGGTGCGCGTCGCGATCGCCGTCTGGCCGTGGGGCTCGTACCTCGGCGACGAGGGCGTGCGGCACGGCATCCGCGTGAAGACGTCGTCGTTCCAGCGGTTCCACGTGAACACGCTGATGACGAAGGCGAAAGCGGTCGGCCACTACGTCAACTCGATCCTCGCCAACCAGGAGGTGCGCCGCGTCGGCTACGACGAGGCGTTGATGCTCGACACCGACGGCTACGTCTCCGAGGCGAGCGGCGAGAACCTGTTCATCGTCCGCGACGGCATCGTGAAGACCCCGCCGCTCACGTCGGTCCTTCCCGGCATTACGCGTGCGACGCTCATCACGCTCCTGCGCGAGCGCGGGCACACGGTCGTCGAGGAGCGTTTCACGCGCGACGAGGTCTACATCGCCGACGAGGCGTTCTTCACCGGCACGGCTGCCGAGGTGACGCCGGTCCGCGAGCTCGATGACCGGCCGATCGGTACCGGCAAGCCAGGCCCGTTGACGGCGTCGATGCAGGAGGCGTACTTCGCGCTGATCCGCGGCGGCGATCCGCGTCACCGCGACTGGCTCGCGTTCGTGTAGGCGGCGTTCCGCGCGCGCCAACCGCCCCGCTGCGACCGCGCCGGCGACATGCGGCGGACGCGCGAGAGCACGTCATGCGCACGTTCGAACGCGCACCGGCGGATGTCCTCGCCGGTCGTGTCGCTCGCAACTCTGCCCAGTCGCTACTCTATGTCGGCTGAGCCGCTCACCTGAGCGGGATCTGTGTTGAATTGACGCTCCGGCCTCCTTTATAAACGTAGCCATAGCAGCTACGCGGTCGCGCCCGCGCGGGGCGGCCGAAGGGAGGACGACATCACGTGACACCGGCGGAGGAAGCGGCGGCGTTGACGACGAAGTCCCACGAGGCGAGCACGAAGGCTCGCGAGACGCTGGAGACCGTCGTCATCCGCTTCGCCGGTGACTCCGGCGACGGCATGCAGCTCGCCGGCACCCAGTTCACGATCGAGACGGCGCTTGCGGGGAACGACCTCAGCACGCTCCCCGACTTCCCGGCCGAGATCCGCGCCCCCGCCGGCACGCTCGCCGGCGTGAGCGGGTTCCAGCTGCACTTCTCGTCGCACGAGATCTTCACTCCCGGCGACACCTGCGACGTGCTGGTCGCGATGAACCCGGCGGCGCTCAAGGTCAACGTCGACGACTTGAAGCCGAACGGCATGCTGCTCGTCGATCGCGAGCAGTTCAACGATCAGAACCTCCGCAAAGCGGAGTACGCCGTGAACCCGCTGCAAGACGACTCGCTCGCGCGCTACCGTGTCTTCGAGATCGACATCACCAAGCTCACGACCAACGCGCTCACCGGCTCGGGCCTCTCCAACAAGGCGGCGCTGCGCTGCAAGAACTTCTTCGCGCTCGGGCTCACGTCGTGGCTCTTCCACCGCCCGATCGAGCCGACGCTGCAATGGATCGGCGCCAAATTCGGGAAGACGCCGGCGCTCGCCGACGCCAACGCGCGCGTGCTGAAAGCCGGCTACAACTTCGGCGAGACGACCGAGCTCTTCCACACCGCGTACGAGGTCCCGGCCGCACGCATCACGCCCGGCAAATACCGCAACGTCACCGGCAACAGCGCGACCGCCCTCGGCTTGGTCGCCGCCGCGCAGCGCGCCGGCCGGCCGCTCTTCCTCGGTAGCTACCCGATCACGCCGGCGAGCGACATCCTGCACGAGCTCTCGACGTACAAGCAGTTCGGCGTCTACACCTTCCAGGCCGAGGACGAGATCGCCGCGATCGGCGCGGCGCTCGGCGCCGCGTTCGGCGGCGCGATCGGCATCACGACGACGAGCGGCCCCGGCATGAATTTGAAGGCCGAGACGATGGGCCTCGCCGTCATGGTCGAGCTGCCGATCATCGTCACCGACATCCAGCGCGGCGGCCCGTCGACGGGTCTGCCGACGAAGACCGAGCAGGCGGATCTCTTGATGGCGATGTACGGCCGCCACGGCGAGTGCCCGCTGCCGATTCTCGCCAGCGCCACGCCGGCCGATTGCTTCGCGACCGCGTTCGAGGCGGTGCGCATCGCCGTGAAGTACATGACGCCGGTGATCCTGCTCTCCGACGGCTACATCGCGAACGGCGCCGAGCCGTGGTGCATTCCGCGTGCCGACGAGCTGCCCGCGATCCCGGTCGTCTTCCGCACCGACCCGACCGACTACCACCCATACGTCCGCAATCCGGCGACGCTGGCGCGGCCGTGGGTGATCCCGGGGACGCCGGGCCTCGAGCACCGCATCGGCGGCCTCGAGCGCGAGGACGTGACCGGCAACGTCAGCTACGCGCCGGTGAACCACGAGCACATGGTCCGCGTCCGCGCCCGCAAGATCGCCGGCATCGCGGCCGAGATCCCGCCGACGACCGTCGGCGGCGCGCCCGAGGGCGATCTGCTGATTCTCGGCTGGGGCAGCACCTACGGCTCGATTGCGACCGCCGTCCGCGAGCTGACGGCGTCCGGCCTGAAGGTCGGTCACGCGCACCTGCGCTACTTGAATCCGCTGCCGCCCGACCTCGGCGACGTCCTGCGCCGCTATCGACGGGTGCTCGTGCCGGAGATGAACCTCGGACAGCTGGTGAAGCTCGTCCGCGCCGAGTACCTCGTCGATGCGCACGGCCTGAACAAAATCCAAGGACGGCCGTTCAAGGTGTCGGAGGTCGTGAGCAAGGCGCGCACGATTCTCGGAGGTCAGTCATGAGTACCGTCGCGGCACCGGTGGGGAAACCGCTGGCGCGCAAGGACTTCGAGTCCGATCAAGACGTCCGCTGGTGCCCCGGCTGCGGCGACTACGCGATCCTCGCCCAAGTGCAGCGCGTCCTCCCCGACCTCGGCATCCCGCGCGAGAACTTCGTCTTCCTTTCCGGCATCGGCTGCTCGAGCCGCTTCCCGTACTACGTGAACACGTACGGCTTCCATACGATCCACGGCCGCGCGCCCGCGATCGCGACCGGCTTGAAAGCGACGCGCCCCGAGCTGTCGGTCTGGGTCGTGACCGGCGACGGCGACGCGCTCTCGATCGGCGGCAACCATCTCATCCACGTCCTGCGCCGCAACCTCGACGTCAACATTCTGATGTTCAACAACCGCATCTACGGCCTGACGAAGGGGCAGTACTCGCCGACCTCCGAGGTGGGCAAGGTGACGAAGTCGACACCGTCCGGATCGGTCGATCATCCGTTTCACCCGATCGCGCTCGCGCTCGGCGCCGACTCGACGTTCGTCGCGCGTACGGTCGACGTCGAGGCGCGGCACCTCCAGGAGACGATCCGTCGCGCACACGCGCACCGCGGCAGCTCGTTCGTCGAGATCCTCCAGAACTGCAACATCTTCAACGACGGTGCGTTCGAGGACGTGACGGAGAAGGAGCGCAAGGCGGACCACCAGCTGGTGCTCGAGCACGGCAAGCCGCTCGTCTTCGGGAAGAACCGCGACAAGGGCATCCGCCTCGGCACCGGTCTTCGTCCGGAGGTCGTGACGCTCGGCGACGGCGTCACCGAGTCCGACCTCATCGTCCACGACGAGCACGACCCGACGCTTGCGTACTTCCTCTCCCGCATGTCACCACCCGAGTTCCCGACCCCGATCGGCATCTTCCTCGCCGTCGAGCGCCAGACCTACGACGCCGGCGTGAACGCCCAGCTCGCCGCCGCACGCCCGAAAACCGGCGTCGCCGATCTCGACGCCCTCTTCAACCGCGGCGACACGTGGACGGTCGAGTGAGCTGAGCTCTTCGAGCGCGTGGCCGCGTTGTCCGACGACGTGCTCTGCCCGTGTGGGATGTGGATGCGTCGAGCGCAGCGAGACGCCCCCACGCGCCACCTACGGGCCGGCCGGTGAGACAGGTGCAGCTGCAAGGCGCGAGAGAGCCCGGCGCGGAGGCGTAGCGTAAGCTACGCCGTACAAGCCGGGCGACCGAGCAACGCAGCAGATGCGCCTGTATCGCCGGCCGGTCAGGCGCCTTCGCGGGTGTGGGTGATGTTGGAGCCCGGCCGCGGCGGCAGATTCAGCACCGCCTTCGGGAAGCACTCGACGAGGCGCTCGACGATCCGCTGCATCGAGATCACCGCAACGGGCTTGCCGCTGGCGTCGACGATCGGGACGTGGCGGAAGCCGCCGACGGCCATGAGGTTCAGGACCCAGGCGAGCTCCTCGTCCATCGTGAGCGTCTCCGGGTCCGCCGTCATGACGGTGCCGACCCGCGTCTGCGTGGCGTCGAGGCCGGCGCCGGCGACGCGGAAGAGGACGTCGCGTTCGGTGAAGATGCCGACGAGGCGGCCGTCGCTCTCGACGAGGATGCAGCCGGTCGCGTGCTCCTTCATCGCCGCGATCGCCTCGGCGACCGTCGCGCGTGGATCGACGCAGATTGCTTGGCGCGGCTCGCAGCTGCTGATCGGCTGACGGATCATGTGCTCGTACACACGCGGCATGGCGCACACCTCCGGATACGACCGGCCTACACCCGCGCGTCCGCGCCGGTCAACGGCGGGAGCAGTCGGCGGGGAGCAGTCGGATAGTGGCTGCAGGCCAGTAGCAGCAGTCGGCGGCCACCAGTCGGCACCAGCCGGGTGCGGTCCTGGACGGACAGCGGCGACCAGCCGGGTAGCTGATATCCGGCCGGGGTGGTCGGACCGTCAACCAACCTTGAGGTGACAGAACCTTCGCGACGAGCCGCCCTCACGCGCGGCTGCGGCCGAGGTCGTGCGACACCCTACCGACCGCCCGCTCGAGGCGTCGGACGGCGGCCGTGGGTCCGGCGATCACCATCGACTCGCCTTCCTGGAGGACGCGGTCGGGATCGGGGACCTCGAACGTGCGGCCGGGCTTGTCGTCGGCTTGGACCGCCAGGACGCTGACGCCGAAACGTGCGCGGCAGTCGAGCTCGCGGAGCGAGCGGCCGATCCACTCCGGCGGGACCGCGAGCGTCGTGACGCCGTAGGCACGCGACCATTGCGGCAGCTCGTCGGCGCCGGCGGCCGTCGGGACGGTGCGCATCGTGAGTAACGCCCGGTTGTAGGCGCGGATGACGTCGGCGCGCGAGAGGAGGCCGACGATACGCCGCGGGTCAGCCTCGTCGACGACCGGGATCTCCTCGACGTCGTCCGTTTCCATGCGGCCGAGCGCCTTGCCGAGGCTCGTGCTCGGCGTCACCGTGGGGACGTTCGGGTCGCAGAGGTCGGCGGCGATCAGGACGTCGGTCGCCGCCGGATCGACGAGCAGCCTGCGGATATCATGTACGGAGATCGTCCCGACGAGACGTTGCTCGGTATCGAGCACGGGGAAGCTCGTCGCGCGGCTTTCACCGATGAGGCGCAGAATCTCGGCGACCGGCGCGTGCGCGGGAATCGGCTCGACCGCTTGATGGAACGCCGCCGAGACCGGGATCAGATCCATGATCTGCTCGCGCGGCGGCCGCAAGCTCCGTCCAGCGCGCGCGAGCCCGAGCGTGTCGATCGACTCGGGCTCGATGCTGCTCGCGACGACCACCGCGAGGATCGACGTGACGAGGGCCGGCAGGGCGATGTCGTAGTTGCCGGTCATCTCGAACAGGAGAAAGATCGCGGTGAGCGGCGCGTGCGTGCAGGCGGCGAGAAAGGTGCCGAGCCCGACGAGCGCGTACGAGCCGCGCGGCCCGGTGAGCCCGGGCAGGAGGAGCGCCGAGAGCGCGCGGAACGCACCGCCGCTCATGGCGCCGATGAAGAAGATCGGCCCGAAGACCCCGCCCGGCGCGCCGCAGCCGAGCGAGAGCGCGCTCGCGCCCATCTTCGCGAACGCGAGCGCCGTCATGCGCGGCCACGGGAGACGACCGGCGAGCGCGGCGTCGATCGTCGGGTAGCCGTCGGAGAGATTCTCCGGCAGGACGATGCCGAGCGCGCCGACGAGCATGAGGCCGGCGATGAGCTTCGTCGCGGTCGCGACCCGGAGGCGCGCGGCGCGCTCGAGCACGACGTGGAAGAGGCGCGTGTAGCCGACGGCGACGAGGCCCAGCACGAGCCCCATCAGCGCGTAGGTGAGGAGCTCCCAGTAGCTCGCGAGCTCGAACGTGCGGACGTGAAACACGGTGTCCGCGCCGAGCGTCGCCCGCGACGCGACGACGGACGTCGTCGTCGCGATCACGATCATGCTGAAGTGGACGAGCTGGATCTCGCCCTGCAGCAGGATCTCCTGCGCGAACATGACGCTCGCGATCGGCGCGCCGAAGGTCGCCGCGAGCGCCGCCGCGGCGCCACAGGCGACGAAGAGCTTGGCGCGGTCGGTCGGCACGCGCAGCAGCTGCGCGACCGCCGAGCCGATCGAGCCGCCGATCTGCGCGATCGGCCCCTCGCGGCCGACCGACGCGCCGCAGCCGAGCGAGATCGCGGCGCCGAGCGTCTTCACGATCATCCACCGCTTCTGGACGCGGGCGCCCTCGAGGTTCACCATCTCGAGGAAGCGCGGGAAGCCGTAGCCGAGCGTGTGCTCGGGGAAGAGGCGCGCGAGACCGAGGAGCACGACGCCGCCCGATGCGAGCACGAGCGGCGCCGCGTAACCCGTGAGCGGCGGCACCGCGCGGGTGAGCGCATCGCCGAGCATCTGGAACCCCTGGCCCGAGACCGCGATCGCCTCGCGGAAGACGACGTTGCCGACGAAACCGAGGAGGCCGATCAGCGCCGCGACGACGGCGAGGCTCGTCGTCGAGCCGCGCAACAACGCGCTCCGCTCCGTCGCCACGGCGGCCAGCATGCCCGAGCGGTTTCCGCCTTGCCACTGCCTCGGACGCTGCTATTACTGGGGAGATGCTGGATCCGCAGGAGATTCGCTGCCGTCTCGAGGACGTCTTCCCGGACGCGACGGTCGCCGCCGACGACACCACCGGCGCCGGAGACCACTTTACGGTGACGGTCGTCAGCGACCGCTTCGCCGGCAAGTCGCTCGTCGAGCGCCATCAAATGGTGTACGGCGCGCTCTCCGCGTTGATGCCGCGGATCCATGCGTTGCAGCTCAAGACCGTGACGTCCAGCGAACGCTGAGCGCGAGGGAGAAATCGACATGGCCGACGACGTGATCCACGACATCGAGAACGAGATCCGCAACAACAAGATCATGATCTACATGAAAGGGAACCCGAGCTTCCCGCAGTGCGGATTCTCGGCGGCGACGATCGAGATCTTCCACGAGCTCGGAAAGCCGTTCCACACTGCCGACGTGCTGAGCGAGCCCGCCAAGCGCGACGCGATCAAGCGCTACTCGAACTGGCCGACGATCCCGCAGGTCTACATCGGCGGCAAGTTCGTCGGCGGCTGTGACATCGTGCGCGAGATGTACGACACGGGCGAGCTGCAGAAGCTCGTCGACGAGACGTTCGCGGCACGCTGAGGCGGCGGCTCGACTGGCGGCGTCGCGACCGTGCGGTGGCGTCGAGGCTGGCCACACACTGCGACGCCGAGGAGTTCCACATGGAGCCCAAGGCAGCCCTCGTCACCGGCGGCAACTCCGGCATCGGGTTCGAGTGCGCGCGCGAGCTCGCGCGCCGCGGTTGGCAGGTAGTCATCGCGAGCCGCGATCGCGCGACGTCGGCTGCCGCGGTCGCGCGCATTCGCGAGTCGACGGGCAACGATGCCGTCTCGGAGATCGGCCTCGACCTCGGCTCGATCGCGAGCGTCCGCAGCTTCGTGCGCGAGATCGAGGCGGCCGATCTGCCGTTGCGAGCGCTCGTCTGTAACGCCGGCCTGCAGGTGACGCGAGGTCTCTCGCGCTCCACCGACGGGTACGAGCTGACGTTCGCCGTCAATCACCTCGGACACTTTCTGCTGACGAACTTGCTCCTCGAGCGTCTCGTCGCGCACGCGCCCGCGCGCGTCGTCGTCGTCGCGTCCGGCGTCCACGATCCGAAGCTCAGGACGGGCATGCCGAAGCCGCAGATCAGCGACGTCGCGACCCTCGCGGCGACCGGCGGTCCGCGGCTCGGGGAATATGACGGTCGCCTCGCCTACGTGAACAGCAAGCTCTGCAACCTGTGGTTCGCGTACGAGCTCGCCCGGCGGCTCGAGAGCGCGCACCTTGTGAACGGCCGACTGACGGTGAACGCCTTCGATCCGGGCCTGGTACCGGGCTCCGGTCTCGCTCGCGACTATCCGGCGGCGCTGCGTTTCGTGTGGAATCGCGTGCTGCCCGGCCTGGCGCGCCTCCTGTCGCGCGTGATTCCCGGCGTCAATCCGGCGGACAAAGCGGGCACGGCGCTCGCGCGGCTCGTCCTCGATCCGGCGCTGGGCGGTGTCTCTGCGAAGTACTTCCCGTCGCACACAAGGTGGCACGAGGCGCCGTCATCCGATGCCTCGTACGACGCGGCGCTCGCGCGTGCGCTCTGGGAGGAGAGCGTGCGGATGACGAATCTCACCGCAGTGGACTCGCCGCTGCTCGCGGCGTAACCGTCGGGCGAGGGAAACCGCATGATCGGCATCCGTGGCGTGTACGAGGTGGCGATCCGGGTCCGCGACGTCGCGACCGCCGAGAAGTTTTACCGCGAGGTGTTGGGTCTCGAGGTCGGCCTGCGCGACGACCGGCGGAACTGGGTCTTCATGCGCGCCGGCGGCGGCGGCATGATCGTGCTGCAAGAAGAACGCGGGGAATGGCGGCAGCAACACTTCGCGTTTGCGGTCGCCGAGCGCGACGTCGACTCCGCCGCCGCGACACTTCGGCGCCTCGGCGTCCCCGTCGACGGTCCGATGGTGCACGATTGGATTCCCGCGATGTCGTTGTACTTCGCGGATCCCGACGGGCACGACGTGGAGCTCTGCGCGCCACTCTCCCGCGATCGGGCGCGCTGAGCGCGCTCGACGCTCCGTTCGCGATCGCCCCACAGGCACGGTCGTTCCACTCCGCCGCGTCGCCTTCGCTACCGTAAGGCCTGTCCGCGACGTAGGATGCGGTGTTCGATGGGTCATCGGTGCAATGCGCGGACCTGTAACGGTCGTTCGAGGCGGGTAAGCGGCACGGCCCATCGCGTCGGCGCACGGCTGCGCGTGTGCCTCGTCACCACGCTGACGATCGCAATCGCCGGCTGCATGGTCGGGCCGACGTACCGCCGCCCGGCGACGCCGGTCGCGGCGGCATGGAGGGATCCGGGTGCGGAGGGGATCGGCACCAACGCGTCGGCGGCGCCCGAGTGGTGGCACGTCTTCGGCGATGCGACGCTCGATGACCTCGTCGCGCGCGCGTATCGGCAGAACCTGACGCTGCAAGCGGCGGGGCTGCGCGTCGTCGAGGCGCAGGCGCTGCGCGGTGTCGCGATCGGCAGTCTCTACCCGCAGACGCAGGAGGTGACCGCGTCGCTCATCCGGACCCGTAACAGCCTCGCGACGGGTATACCGGCAATCCCCCGCTATCAGACGTCGTATCAGGTTGGATTCGACGCCGCGTGGGAGTTCGACGTGTGGGGACGCTTCCGGCGCGGCATCGAAGCGTCCGACGCGCAGCTCCTCGCCGCGGTCGCCGACTACGACGACGTGCTGGTGAGCCTCGTCGCCGAGGTGGCGTCGAACTACGTGCAGCTCCGTGTCCTCGAGGCGCGGCTCGCGCTCGCCCGCGACAACGTCCGGGTGCAGCGCGACAGCCTCGGGATCGCGCGCGTCCGCTTCGAAGCCGGCGGCACCTCCGACCTCGACGTAGAGCAAGCGACGGCGCTCTTGCGCGACACCGAGGCGACGATTCCGCAGCTCGAGACGCAGCTCCGGCAGAGCGGCGACGCGCTCGCCGTCCTGCTCGGCACGGCGCCGAGCGACTCACCGCAACTGGCGGGTGAGGCGGGTGCGATCCCGGTCGCGCCGGCGGCGGTTGCCGTCGGCATTCCCGCCGATCTCCTGCGTCGCCGTCCCGACGTGCGCCGAGCCGAACGCCAGCTGGCCGCGCAAAGCGCGCGCATCGGCGTCGCCGCCGGCGACCTCTTCCCGCGACTCACGCTCACCGGTTCGGTGGGCCTCAGCGCGGACACGGTCGCGCACCTCTCGACCGGAAGCGCGCTCACGGACTTCGGCGGGCCGCGGCTCGTCTGGCCGGTGCTCAACTATGGTCGCTTGATCAACGAGGTTCACGTCCAGGATGCGACGTTCCAGGAGCTGGTGGCGACGTACGGCGACACGGTCCTGCGCGCGCAGCAGGACGTCGAGAACGCGCTCGTCGGCTATGCGCGCGGCGCGGAGCAGGTCGCAAGCTTGATCGACGCCGTCGCGGCGGCGAATCGCGCCGTCGAGCTCTCGCTCGTGCAGTACCGCGAGGGCGCCGCCGACTACACCCGCGTGCTGACGACGCAGCAAGCGAAGCTGCACGAGGACGACTCGCTCGCCTCGGCGCGCGGGACCGTGACGCTCGAGGTGATCGCGCTCTACAAGGCGCTCGGCGGCGGCTGGGAGCTGCGCGACCGGGAGGACTTCGTGCCGGATGCGACGAAAGACGAGATGCGCAGCCGCACGTGGTGGGGCCGCATGCTGAACACCGGCGCGCGTGCCGCGGACGTCGACGCGGCGACGCCGCGGGACGACGGCGGCGCGCGGCACCGCTGGTGGTCGTGGTGGCCGCATTGGTGACCCGTGCACGAATCGCGGGCGACGTGCGCACGGTCGTCTCGTGCGGCGCACCGGGACGTCGACGCGTGGACAGCGCGATCGCGTCAGCTGCGTTGGCGGCCGTACTCGCGCTCGCGGGCTGCCGCGGCAACACCTACGCGCCGCCGCCGCCGCAGGAGGTGACGGTCGCACAGCCCGTCCAGCGCGAGGTCACGACGTACTCCGAGTTCACCGGCCACACGGCATCTGTCGAGGCGGTGGATGTGCGCGCGCGCGTGCAGGGCTTCCTGCAGAGCATCAACTTCACGCCCGGCGGCGACGTCGAGAAAGGCGCGCTGCTCTTCGTCATCGAGCCCGATCTCTATCGCGCGCGCGTCGACCAGGCGGAGGCCGAGCTGCAGAGCGCCGAGGCGCAGCTCCAGGCGGCCGAGGCGCAGCTCGCGATCACGCGCGCGATCTTCGAGCGCAACGCCGGGAGTCGCACCGACCTCGTGCAACGCACGCAGCAACGGGACCAGGCGCGCGCGGCGCTGGGGCAGGCCCGCGCCGCGCTCGAGGTCGCCAAGCTCGATCTCTCGTACACCCACATCTACGCGCCGATCAGCGGCCGCATCGATCGCAATCTCGTCGACGCGGGGAACCTGGTCGGCGCCGGCGAGTCGACCTTGCTGACGTCGATCGTCCGTCAGGACCAGATCTACGCGTACTTCGATGCCAGCGAGCTCGACCTCCTGCGCTTCCGCGAGCTGCGGCGGCGCGGGCAGACGGTCTCCGTCGAGGGCCAGCGCAACACGGCGTACCTCGGGCTCGCGACCGAGCAGGGCTATCCGCACGTCGGCGAGGTCGACTTCTCGAGCAACCGCGTCGACCAGGCGACGGGCACGATCGAGGTACGCGCCATATTTTCGAATCCCGATCGCGTTCTCCTGCCGGGTCTCTTCGCGCGAGTCCGCCTGCCGTTCACCCGCGGCCAGGCGATCCTCGTGCCAGACGTCGCCGTCGCCACCGACCAAGGGGGACGCTACGTGCTCGTCGTCGACGACAAGGACATGGTTCAGCAGCGCCGGGTCCGGGTGGGGACGCTCGACGGCGTCATGCGTGTCGTCGAGGACGGCGTCACACACGCAGACTGGGTCGTCGTGAACGGTCTGCAACGGGCGCGGCCGGGCGCGAAGGTGAAGCCGACGCAGACGTCCGCCGATGCATTCATCGCCGCGACGACCGGCAAAGCCAGCGCGACGAGCGCGACCGAAGCGCCCGCGACGGGTACCCCCGGTGCGCGCGCGACGGGTGTGCCCGGTCCCACGCCCTTGGCGAACGTGACGGCATCGGCGGCCACTCCGGTGAGCGCGCGATGATCTCACGCTTCTTCATCGACCGGCCGATCTTCGCGAACGTCATCGCGATCGTGACCATCATCCTCGGGATCGTGTCGGCGCGGGGCCTGCCGGTCGAGCAGTATCCGCAGATCACGCCGCCGACGGTGCAAGTGACGACGACGTACCCGGGCGCGGATGCGCACGTCGTCGCCGATACCGTTGCCGCGCCGATCGAGCAGCAGGTGAACGGCGTGCAGGGGATGCTCTACATGTCGTCGGTGAGCGCCAGCGACGGCTCCTACAAGCTCACCGTCACGTTCGACGTCGGCGTCGACCTCGACATCGCGCAGGTGCTCGTCCAGAACCGGGTCGCGATCGCCGAGCCGCTCCTCCCGGACGAGGTGAAGCGCCAAGGCATCACCACCAAGAAGCAGTCGACGAACATCATTCTGTTCACCGTGCTCACCTCGCCCGACGGCCGCTACGACAGTCTCTATCTCAGCAACTACGCGACGCTTCGCGTGCGCGACGAGCTGAGCCGCATCTACGGCGTCGGCGACGTCACCATCATCGGCAGTGCGCAGTACAGCATGCGGGTCTGGCTCGATCCGCAGAGGCTGAAAGCGCGCAACCTCACGACGCAAGACGTCGTCGCGGCGATTCAAGAGCAGAACGTACAGGTCGCCGCCGGGCAGATCGGCGAGCCGCCCGTGCCGGCGACGGAGACCTTCCAGTACACGGTCACGACGGTCGGGCGGCTCGAGACCGTCGAGCAGTTCGAGGACATCATCGTGCGGGCGGAAGGCGCGCGCGTGATCCGCCTCCGCGACGTCGCCCGCGTCGAGCTCGGCGGGCAGGTGTACGACAACTTCTTCCAGAAGAACGGCAAGCCTGCCGCCGGCGCGGCGGTCTTCCAGCTGCCGGGCGCGAACGCGCTCGACGTCGCGACCGAGGTGCGGAAGACGATGGAGCGGCTGAAGCCGTCCTTTCCCGAAGGGATGGAGTATTCGATCCCGTTCGACACCACGCGCTTCGTCCATCAGGCGATCAACGAGGTGTACCGCACGCTCATCGAGGCGGGGATCCTGGTGCTGATCGTGATCCTGCTCTTCCTCCAGGACTGGCGGGCGACGCTCGTCCCGGCGACGACCGTGCCGGTGACGATCATCGGGGCCTTTGCCGGTATGGCGGCGGTCGGCTTCACCGTGAACCTGCTCACGCTCTTCGGCTTGGTGCTGGCGATCGGCATCGTCGTCGACGACGCGATCGTCATCGTCGAGAACGCGGCGCACCACATCGAGGTCGACGGCCTGAGCCCGCGCGACGCGACGATTCGCGCGATGGAGGAGGTGACCGGGCCGGTGATCGCGATCACGTTCGTGTTGATGGCGGTCTTCTTGCCGACGGCGTTCCTCGGCGGCATCACCGGACAGCTCTACCGGCAGTTCGCCCTCACGATCGCCATTACCGCGCTCATCAGCGCCCTGAACGCGTTGACGTTGAAGCCGGCGCAGTCGGCCGCGTGGCTGCGGCCGCCGACCGGGCGCAAGAACGCCTTCTTCCGTGGCTTCGACGCCGTGTATCGCCGGACGGAGAACGCATACGCGCGCGTGATCACCTGGATGGTCGCGCATGCACGGACGATGCTGCTCGGGTTTGCGGTGCTGCTCGCCGTGACCTTGGTGAGCTACTCCTCGCTGCCGACCGGGTTTCTGCCCGTCGAGGATCAAGGGTACGTCATCGCCGGTCTGCAGCTGCCCGATGCCGCGTCGCAGCCGCGGATGGCGGCCACCGTCGAGCAGATCAACCGCATCATCGCCGACACGCCGGGGGTGGCGGATTGGAACACGGTCGGTGGCAACTCGGTCCTCGACGGCACGACGGCGTCGAACGCGGCGACGTTCTTCGTCGTCTTCAAGCCGTGGGAGGAACGCCGCGACCCGGCAACTTGCGACGCCGTCTCGGCGCGCTGCAGGACGGGATCACGTTCGTCTTCCCGCCGCCGTCGATCCGCGGCCTCGGCGTGACCGGAGGCTTCCAGATGCAGCTCGAGGACCGCGGCGGTGTCGGCCTGCAGCAGCTCGCGCAGATGACCCAGGAGATGCTGCACGACGGCGCCTCGCAGACTGCCGTCGCGTCCTTGCAGTCGACGTTCCGCGCCGGCGTCCCGCAGATCTTCGCCGACATCGACCGCACGAAGGCGAAGACGCTCGGCATCCCGTTGACGAGCGTCTTCAACACGCTGCAAGCGTACCTCGGCTCGGCCTACGTCAACGACTTCAATCTCTTCGGCCGCACGTACCAGGTGCGGGCGCAGGCGGAGTCGGCGTTCCGCGCCGAGGTCGAGGACCTGCGCCGCCTCGAGGTGCGGAACACGCGCGGCGACATGGTGCCGCTCGCGACCCTCGCCAACGTGCGCGCGTCCGTCGGTCCGCAGATCGTCCCGCGCTACAACATGTACCCGTCGTCGGCGATCACCGGCGAGGCGGCGCGCGGCTACAGCTCCGGCGACGCGCTCGCGATCATGGAACAGATGGCGGGATCGAAGCTGCCCACGTCGATGGGCTACGACTGGACCGGCATCGCGTACCAGGAAAAGAAGGTCGGCGGCGAGGCGACGCTGATCTTCGCGCTCTCGGTGCTGCTCGTGTACCTCGTGCTGGCGGCGCAGTACGAGAGCTGGTCGAATCCCGCCGCCGTCGTGCTGGTCGTGCCGCTCGCCCTCCTCGGCACCGTGATCGCGGTCGCGGTGCGCGGCATGGACAACAACGTCTACACCCAGATCGGCGTCGTGCTGCTGATCGCGCTCGCCAGCAAGAACGCGATCCTGATCGTCGAGTTCGCGCGCGAGCAGCGCGAGCGCGGTCTCGACGTCGCCGCGGCGGCCGTCGAGGCGGCGCGGCTGCGCTTCCGGCCGATCCTGATGACGTCGTTCGCGTTCATTCTCGGCGTGTACCCGCTGGTCGTGGCGGGCGGCGCCGGCGCCGCCAGCCGGCGCGCGCTCGGCACCGCCGTCTTCGGCGGCATGCTCACGTCGACGTTCCTCGCCGTGCTCTTCGTGCCGGTTTTCTACGTCGTGTTCCAGCAGGCGAGCGAGCGCTGGGCGTCACGCCTCCGGCCGACGGCGGCGAGGTCCGCCGACGCCGACGAGAACCGCGGCGACGAGAGGCCCGCCGCGCCGAGTCGCGCGTCGATCTGACGACGACGGCGATCCGCACGAGATGGATACGGGCGCCCGGCCGTACGCGTCCGGAATCGTGACCGGCGCCCGCAGATAGAGCGCGATCAGGCCTCGTGGACGACGTCGTAGAGCGCCGGGCTCATCGTCGCCAGGTCCGCGAGCGGCCGTGCCGCCTCCTGGAACTCCGGCGCGGCGATCGAATCGGCGAACGCCTGTTGACTCTCCCACTCCGCGACGTTGACGAAGCGCGTCCCCGCGAGCGCACGGTGGAAGCGCGTGTGGATGAATCCGGGCCGGCGCTCCATCACCCGGCTCACCTGCTTCCAGATCGAGAGAAAGGTCTCGACGTGCGCCGGATCGACGTCGAAGATGTTGATGAGCACGACCATCGGCCCCTCCCTACACTAGCCGCGGGGTTTGCCCTCGATGACGCTGACGTTGATCGGCGTCGGGATGATTCGCGTCAGCGTGAACCCGGCGGCCGCGAACAGCGACCGGAACTCCTCCTCGGAGCGCTGCCGGCCGCCGGTGTTGACGAGCATGTTGACGTCGTTGGCCGCAGCGCCGCGGCTCGCGAGCGACTGCTCGACGCGTGGCGGATAGGTGCCCTCGACGAGGAGGAGCGTCCCCGTCGGCGCCATCGCGCGACGGCAGTTGCGCAGGATCGTCGTTGCGCGCTCGTTGTCCCAGTCGTGGATGACGTGCTTCAAGAGATAGCCGTCGCCGCCGGACGGAACCTCCGCGAAGAAGTCGCCGCCGACCGCCTGGCAGCGCGCGGCGAGACCGCGGGCGGCGATCTGCTCGCGGGCGCGGGCGGCCGCGTGCTCCTGATCGAAGACAACGCCGTGCAGATGCGGATGCGCGTCGAGAATGCCGATCAGCAGCGCGCCGTTCCCGCCACCGACGTCGACGACCGTGCGCAGCGCGGAGAAATCGTAATTCGCCGCCACCGCAATCGCGGCGATCTTCGTGAAGTCCGCCATCGCCATGTCGAAGACGGCCGTCGTTTCGGGATCGCGCGCCATCTCCGCGAAGTTGTCGACGATGCCGCGCTTGCGGAACGCGGGATCGCCCGTCCGCACGCAGTACTCGAGATCCGCCCACGCTTCCTGAATGCGCACGCCGGTGAACAGCCGAACCAGCGCCCACGCGCTGCCCGGAATCCCTTCACGCAGGCATTCGCCGAGCGGGTTCAGCGCGAACGCGCCGCTCTCCTCTTCGGCGAAGACGCCCCTGCTCACGAGCAGACGCAGCACGCGGCGCAGCGACGGCGCATGCGTTCCGGTCGGCGCGGCGAGCTCCTCGGCGGTGCGCGGCCCGTCCTTCAGCAAATCGGCGATGCCGAGCCGCGCGACGAGGTCGAGCGCACGGGTGACGTAGTGACCAGTCGCGAGCTGGTAAAGCACCGCCTGCGGCGGCAGCGTGGCGTGGGATGCGTCATCCATCGCAATTCGCCTCCATGGGGGCTGAACGTCGTCGTGCGATCGCTCTACGCTCGTGCGCGGTGTGGCGCAACGACAGGACGCGTTGCCTCGCGAGTCGCAGCGCGCCGGCAGACCTCGTGCGGCTCACGCGCCGCGCCTTGCCCTCGTCTCGGGAGGTCGGAATGATCGGGCCATGGCATCGCCCCGCGAACCCGGCACCGACGCCGTGGCGGACCGGGTATTCGTCGGGCGGCGGCGTGAGCTCGCCGAGCTCCGCGGCGGATTCGACGACGCGGTCGCGGGGCGCGGGCGATTCTTCCTCGTCGTCGGGGAGCCGGGGATCGGGAAGACCCGGCTCGTCGACGAGCTGGCGCGCGAGGCGATCGAACGCGGCGGCCTCGCGCTCTGGGGCCGTTGCTGGGAAGGCGGCGGGGCGCCGGCCTATTGGCCGTGGATGCAGGTGTTGCGTGCGTATCTCCGCGGCACGCACGGCGAGCGGCCGACGGTCGTCGGACCCGGGGCTCCCTACCTCGCGCACCACGTGCCCGAGCTCGGCGACGAGTCGCCCGGTCGCGCGGCGTCGTCGATCGCGCTCGAATCCGAGCACGCGCGGTTCTATCTGTTCGATGCGGCGGCGACGTTTTTGAAACAAGCCGCCGAGCGCACGGCGCTCGTCGTCGTCATCGACGACTTGCAGTGGGCCGACGCGGCGTCGCTCCTCTTCCTGCAATTCCTGACGCGCGACCTGGTCGACGCGCGCATCCTGCTGCTCGGCACCTATCGGGAGATCGACGTCCGGGAGATCCCGGTCGTCGCCGACGCCTTGGGCGCGCTCGGCCGCGAGGCGCGCCACGTGCCGCTGCGCGGCTTCGACGAGGACGAGGTGCGTCTCTTCATGGAATCGACGACCGGGGGCAGCGCTCCTCCCGCGGTCGTCCACGCCGTTCACCGCGACACCGAGGGCAATCCGTTCTTCGTCGACGAGGTCGTGCGGCTGCTCGTCGCCGAGCGTGCCATCGAGCGCATGACGGACGCGGCGCCGGCGAAATTTCCCGTTCCGCAGGGCGTGCGCGAGGCGATCCGGCGTCGCGTCGCGCCGCTGCCGCCGCGCTGCCGGGAGGCGCTCACGTCGGCGGCGGTGATCGGCCGTGACTTCGACGTCGGCGTCCTGCAGCGCGCGTGCGGCGTCGACGCCGAGACGATACTCGCGACGCTCGCGCCGGCTCTGGCGCGCGAGATCGTGGTGCGCGATGCGCACGGGGTCGGGCGGTACCGTTTCGCGCACGCGCTCATCCGCGAAACGCTCTACGACGAGATCGCGCCGGCGGCGCGTGCGCGTCTGCACGCGCGTATCGGTGAAGTCATCGAGGACCTCCACGCCGGCGACCTGATGCCGCAGCTGCCGGCACTAGCGCATCACTTTCGCGAGGCGGCGGCCGCGGGCGGTGGCGACAAAGCGGTTGCGTACGCAGCGCGCGCAGGTCGGCAGGCGGCAGCGTCGTTCGGATACGAGGCGGCGGCGACGTACTTCGCCGATGCGCTCGACGCGCTCGAGCGCGCGCGCCCCGCCGACGAGCGCGAGCGCTGCGAGCTGCTCCTCGCCCGGGGCGACGCGCAGTGGAAGTCGGCCGACGGACGCGGTGCACGCGAGACGTTTCGCCGCGCCGCCGACATCGCCCGTACGCTCGCCGACGCGGCGCTCCTCGCCCGCAGCGCGCTCGGCTTCGCCGGCGAGGGCTCGCGGTTTTTGTGGACGCGGAGCGGGGTCGTCGATCAACCGCGCGTCGACTTGCTGGAGGAAGCGCTGCGTGCCCTCGGCGACGGCGACCGGAGCCTGCGCGCGCGCGCGCTCGCACGCCTGGCGATCAATCTCTATTGGGAGCCCGAGCCGGAGCGCGCGCTCGCGCTGAGCGATGCGGCCGTGCACTTGGCGCGCGAGCTCGGCGACTGGCGCGACCTCGCCGCGGTTCTGCGGGCGCGCTGGATCGCGCTCTGGCGGCCCGAGACGGCGGAGGAGCGACTCGCGATCGCCGACGAGATCGTGAGCCTCGGCGAGGAGCGGCACGACCGCGAGCTCGTGCTCGTCGGCCGGAGATATCGCATCGTCGCCCATCTCGAGTACGGCGACGTCGCCGCCGCCGACCGCGAGATCGACGCGTGGGAGGCAATCGCGCGCGAGCTGCGGCAGCCACTGCATCTCGCCGACGTCGCGATGTGGCGCGCGACGCGCGCGATCATGGACGGTCGGTTCACCGACGGTGAGACGTACGCGCAGCGCGCGCGCGAGTTCGGCGAGCGCGAGCCCGAGCTCGAGGGCGCGATGCGCTATGCGGTGCAGACGAGCGTGCTCCACTTCCATCGCGGAGACCTCGAGCAGGTCGTCGGCGCCGAGCTTCCGGGGCTGGACCGATCGACGACGACGATGCTGATGCGGTCGCACCACGTCTTCTTGGCGACGCAGACGGGTAGGGGGGCCGACGCGGCGCTGGAACTTGGCGCGCTGCGCCAAGACGGGTTCCGGCTCCCGCGTGACGGCGGATGGCTGACGTACGTGAGCCTGCTCTCGGCCGCTGCGGCCGAGCTGGACGACCGCGCGAGCGCGGCGCTGCTCTACGAGCTCCTTCGGCCGTACGCGACGCGCGTCGCGATCGTCGGCGCCGGCCTGGCGTGCTGGGGATCGGTGTCGCTCTATCTCGGTCTTCTGGCGTCGACGCTCGGTCGCATCGACGACGCGACGTCACACTTCGCCGCCGCTGAGGCCGCCCACGAGCGCATGGGCGCGCGACCGTTCCTCGCATGGACGTGGCTCGCGCAGGCCAGGCTCGTTTCGAGACGCGGCGCGGACGACCAGTGCGCGGGCGAGCAGGGCACGACGTGCGACGCGAATGGACAGAACGCGAGTCGCGGCGCGCTTCTTGCGCGCACGCGCGAGATGGCGCGCGACCTCGAGATGGCGCGGCTCGCCGCGAAGATCGACGAGCTCGGTCGCGACGCCACGCCGACGTCGGAACCCGAGATGGCCGAGGCGGTCTTTCGCCGTGAAGGCGACGTGTGGGCCGTCGCCTACCGCGGCACCGCGGTGCGGATCCGGCATATGAAAGGTTTCGGCGACATTGCGATCCTGCTCGCGAATCCCGGTCGCGAGATTCACGTCGCCGACTTGATCGCCGCGTCCGGTACGGCGTCCGAGGCACGCGACACCGAGGTCCAGAGCGCGGTGCTGTCGCGCGGCTCCGACGACACGGTGCTCGACCGCCGTGCGCGCGACGACTATCGAATCCGACTCGGCGAGCTGCACCGCGAGCTCGACGACGCCGAGCGGTGCAACGACGAGGGACGCGTGCGACGTGCACGGGCGGAGCTCGACTTCATTGCCGGCGAGCTGGCATCGGCGCTCGGTCTCGGCGGCCGCTCGCGCCGCACCGGCAACCCGCTCGAGCGCGCGCGCAAGGCCGTCGCGTCGCGTATCCGGTTCAGCGTGACCCGTCTGGCGCGTGTTCATCCGGCGCTTGCCGATCACCTGCGTCGGTACGTGCGGACCGGCACCGTTTGCACGTACGTCGTCCCCGCGGAGCCCCTCGACTGGCGCGTGTGATCGGGCTGAAGTCCGCTTCGGACTCGTTACACTAGTGTCCCGTCCCGGAAATTCGTTGCATAACTCTGCGGGTCTTTTCAGCCCTGCCCGCGTTGCTCCTCCTCGTCGCAGCGCTCCTCGGAGTATTGCTTTGGGCGGCGACGGGAAACGCGGACATCACGAGCACGACGCCGTACAACTACGATCATCCGCCCGTGCTCGGAAAAGAGAAGGGCACGTACATGGCGGCGGCCACGGGCTCGTTCGGGCCGGACTGCTTCTTCACGTTCATCGGCGGGGCGAAGTACCTGCCGAATCCCGACGGCTCCGGGGGCACGCATTGCACCAAGGGGAACGTCGAGCTGAGCGGCAGCGGTCCCGGCTGTGCGCTGAAGCCGCTCGAGAGCCTGCCGATCACGATCGCGGCAACCTACACGTACAACGGGGACGGAACGCTCTGCGAGCACGGGCGGATCGTCGGCGGGCCGCTCGACGGCACGGAGTTCCCGTTTCACACCTACGTCGATACGCGAGGCGGGTGGGTGTTCGTGACGACGCAGGACATCGCGTACCCCTGTGCGGATCCGTCGACGAATTTGACCGGACTCACAGATCAAGGACCGGGATTCAGGATCGGAGACTTCGGCGACGATCCGCCGGGATCGGGCATGTTGCCCTGCACGAATCCCTGAGGTCGGCCCCTCGGGAGCAGGGCCACGACGCGCGGGCA
>VBKW01000432.1 GCA_005879405.1 Deltaproteobacteria bacterium | reverse complement strand
AAGCGCGATTAATAGTGGTCTCATTGTCCCTTTCTCCCTGTTGTTACGTGTCTACTGCTCTCTGCTCTTTCCTTAGACCTTGATGCCGTCCGCGCGCAGTTCCTCAGCGGTTGCAGGCATGGCGACCGTTCCGGCTGGGTGCTGATACCAGCCAGGATCCGCGTAGCTTGTAAGATCGTCCCGGACCTTGAGGATGGTGAACATGCCGCCCATATCAATCGCGCCGAACGGACCCTTCCCGCCGAGCATCGGAATACTGTTTCGCGGCACGGGCATGTCCATCCCCGTCATGTCGCCCATCCCAGTCGTCCCCATCGACATGTAGTCGGGGAGAAGACTCTGCACGCGTCCATCGAGGCCCTGTGGATCCACGCCCAGCATGTTCGGCACCCTGTGTCCCATTTGATTCCTAACGTGGTGGGTCATGTGGCAGTGAAAGGCCCAATCTCCGGGCGCGTCGGCGACAAACTCGATGTCGCGGGTGGCACCAACGGGTACGAGCACGGTTGTCGCCGGCTGGCGTCCTTCTTTCGGGATCGCGCCAGCGTCGGTGCCCGTAATCCAAAAGCGGTACCCGTGAAGGTGAATGGGATGATGGTCAGTGGGACCTAAATTCCCGAAGCGAATCCGGACGCGCTCTCCGCGCTTCACGACTAGCGGGTGAGTGCCGGGAAACGCTCGACTGTTCATCGTCAGGACATTGAAGTCCGTCATTTCCGTCGTGTCAGGCTTTCTCGCGCCGGGTTCTATGGCCCACTCAGCAAGCATCAGCGAGAAATCACGGTCGACGGCAGGGTTCTCGGGATCGCGCGGATGGATAACGAACATCCCCATCATGCCCATGCCCATCTGCAGCATTTCGTCAAAATGCGGGTGGTACATCTGCGTTCCGACTTGCCGCAGCGTGAACTCGTACTTGAAGGTCTTCCCGGGCGGGATAGCCTTTTGGTTGAGACCGGACACCCCATCCATTCCGTTCGGAACGAGGACGCCGTGCCAATGGACACTCGTCGGCTCGGGAAGACGGTTCGTGACATAGATCCGCACGCGGTCGCCTTCGACCGCTTCGATGACCGGCCCCGGCGTCCGCCCGTTGTATCCCCAGGCGTCGATCACCAGCCCGGGCGCGATCTCGTGTCGGAAGGCTTCGGCAATGAGATGCCCAACTTTCACGCCGTCGACTAACTTCCACGCGAGCGTCGCGCCGTTGGGAACGACGACGGGCCGATAGTCACGTCCTGCTTCGCCCGGTGGAAGGTCATCCCGCCGAGAACGTGTATCGGTCTCCATCGGAGCGGGATCCGCCGCGTGCGCGATGGCCCCCAAAACAACGCTCCCCGCTGCAAGGGAAAAGGACGTTTTGAGCAATTCTCTTCGGGTGACCACGTCGCTAACCGCCTTGATGGTGCTGCTGATGATTCATCGCAGGTTCACCTGCGGGCGTCGGCGTCGTCGGCGGCGAGCTCTCTTCAAGTCGCAGTTCACCACCGACCGCACGCTCGAGATCGACCCGGCTTACCCAGTATCCGCTAAGCGCCTCGACGTAGCGTCGGCCCGCGTCGACCTGGTCGCGCTTTGCTTGAAGGAGTTGGAAGACGCCGATGAACATGCCGTTGTACTTGCGCTGGGTCTCCTCGACGATTCGTGCATGAAGGGGGAGAACGACTTTCTCGAAATACTCAGCACGCGCGCGCGCTGCCTCGAGACCGCTCCACGCTCGGCGCACCTGAGCGCGGATACCAACGGCGAGCGCAGCGTAGCGCTCTTGATTTCCCCGGACGCGCGCAGCGGCGCTCGCTAACAGCGCTTGGCGTTGGTCGAAAAGCGGGATGGGGATGTCGAGCGCAGGACCGAGCGACCATGCGCCGTCCAGTTCACGCTGTGCCGCAGCACCCATCGACGCGTTCGGAATGAGACCGTAGAGCCGTCCCATCCGGTACTGCGCCATCGCGCCCCCTGTTCGGAGGCGTGCCTCTTCGAGGTCGAGCCGTTGGAAGACCGCGAGTGTCTCGAGGCCTGTCGACGCTACGTCTGCTCGAGGCAGCGTCGGAAGACGCGCGGCCGTCTTCCAGGTGGTCAGCTCGCCCCAGAGTCCAAGCAGCGTGTTCAGTTCTTCACGGTCACTGACGACTGCCGATTCTGCACTTGCAAGCTCGAGCTTCGCGTCTTCGTTCTGCGCGACTTGGCTTGCAAGGTCGAGGTCCGAGATGTTTCCGGCCTCGTGTTGCCGCTCCGCGATGTCGCGCGCGACCGCAGTTGCTGAAACGACGGTGCGACGAAGCTCAAGCATCTGAAGCGCGCCCTGCACGCGGTAGAACGACGCCTTCGTGTCGAGTGCGAGCTTCAGCACCGCATCCGCTGCCGCCACCTTCGCGACCTCGAGCGCGGCTCCCGCGACGCGCTTTCGTAGGGGAATCTGGAGCGCGCTG
>VBKW01000434.1 GCA_005879405.1 Deltaproteobacteria bacterium | reverse complement strand
CCTCGTCGGGCGCCTGCGCGTTCAGGGCGAACGGGCCGAACTGCGACTTCGCGGCCTCGGCGGAGATCGCCGCCATCGCGACGTGGCCGACGCCCATGCCGCCGTACTCCTTCGGCATGTGCGGCAGCCACAGGCCCCTTTCCTTGGCGGCGATGCGCATGTCGATGATCGACTGGACGAGGAAGCGCCGGTCGTTCTCGTGCTCGGCGAGGCGCGCCTCGGCGGGTCGCACCACGTCGCGGATGAATTCGCGCACTTTGAGGCGCAGCGCCTCGGTCTCCGGCGGAAGCGAAAAGTCGATGGCCATGGGATCTCCTCGGGCTGCGCGGCACGATTCCACGTCGCCGGACGGCGTTCAAGGATGTCGCTCGGCGCGGGAAGGGCGTCGAGCGCGAGCGGGTACCGCGCCGCTCAGTCGACGAGGTGGTCGAGATACTCCGAGAGGCCGTAGCCGACGCGCTCGCCCCAGCGCCATTCCGTCATCCCTTCGGCGATGCGCGTCACCTTGCCCTCGCGGCGATTGCGGAGCGGGATCATGCTCAGCACCGTGCCGCTGATCGCGATCGTCACGCCGCTCGCGGTGGTGGCGCGAACGCGGATGCGGTCGTGCAACTGCTGCAGGCCGACGAGCTCGGTCTCGATCTCCGTCCGCACGATGCGCTCGTTCGGCTTGCCGCGACGGTACACGTAGCCGGCGTGCACCTCGCTGCCGTCGCGATTCACCGTGAGCAGCGGCACCGCGCCGAGGTCCTCGCCGAAGCTCATCGTCAGCCAGCGGTAGTACTTCGGCGCTTGCCAGTAGCGCGGTCCCCACGAGTGATCGCGCAGGCCGGGCGCGTCGAGATCGAAGCGCTCGCCGGCGATCATGAGCGTGCCGACGGCCTTGCCGTGCTGCTCGAGGTGGCCTTTGGCGAACTCTTGGCCGGGCCTCTCCGCGCCGGCGCTCACCCACCGGTCGCCGTCGCGGCGGCGCAGTTCGCCGCCGTAGCCGGGTGACAAGCCGAGCCAGCGGACGTCGAGGTTCACCGGCACGTGCGGGTTCTTTGCGAACGCGTCACGCGGCTCGGCCATCTGCAGCGGGTCGACGAGGAGACAGGCGTTCCCCGCGTACGTGATGCGATGCTCGACGAACGGCGTACGGACGTCGAAGTGCAGCCCGCCGGCGTCGTGCCGCTCGTTGGAGGTGATCGACGGCCGCTTGAACATGAACCCGACCCGTCCGTCCGGCAGGTAGAAGCACGTCGTCATCTCGGCGTAGCCCTCGTTGGGGCGATTGCCGAGCCGCACGAAGCCGCCGACGCGCAGGCGCGGGTCGAAGAAGTTGTAGTAGGCGCTTTCGTTGAAGTTCGGCTCGCCGGTGTTGGCGTGCACGAGGTCGTCGGTCTCGAGGAGTCTCAGCTCGGCGTCGCTCATCGTCGTTCCTCCGTGGCCGTCGGTTGGGAGTGGCGTCCCCTGCACCCGACGTGCGCGGGAGGGTAGGTTTGCGCACCACGGGTGCAGGGGACGCCACTCCCAACCGACGGGCGTGGCGTCTCGAAGATGTACGCGCCGAGCTGGGCGCTTGTCGAGAGCGACGACGGCTCGTGCCCGCCCGCGACCAACGGGTAACTTCGGCCGTCCCGCCCGTGGCCCGAAAGCTCACGGCGCGGTCATCCCGCCGGCGCCGACGGCTGTGTCGGCGCCGGCGGGCCGGCGTGCAGGGGGCTACACGCCGGGAGGCTACGTGTCGGGAAGCGTGCTCAGCGGTCGCCGGCGGCGCGGCGCGTGGACGCGAGTTGAGTGGGACGAATTCCCATTCACACAGCGAGTGGTACGCGCGTACGCCCGGTGAGTCAATCCGGGAGGGGCAGGGCTTCAGGCGTCATGCCCGACGGTGCAGCGCGCTCCCGGAACGTCCGGCGCGCCGTTAGTCGGGGAACGACGTCAGTCGGCGAACGCCTGCGTCCACCAGCGCTTGCCGCTGCCGTCGACGGCGCAGCCGACGCCGATCCGGCGAAATCCGGGGCGCAGAATGTTGGCGCGGTGACCGGAGCTCGCGAGCCAGCCGCGCATCACCGCGTCTGCGGTCGGGTAGTTGTAGGCGATGTTCTCGCCCGCCGTGGCGTTGCCGTGGACGACCGCATCCCAGCCGTCGTGCGACAAGCGATGCTCCGCGGCCATCGCGCGCGCGCGGGCCGCCGCGGCGCGCGCGAGGCCCGCGTCGTCGACGAGCGATCGCAGGTGCGCCCGCCGTCGCGCCTCGTTCACGCGTGTCACGACGAGGCGCCGCATGCTCGCCGGGCAGTCGTGCGTGCCGGTCGCGATGGACGCCGAGCGGCCGCGCGGTCGCGTCGCCGCGGCCGGGTGCGACGCCGCCGCGCCGGCGCACGCGACGGCGCTCGTCACGAGGGCGCAGAGCGCAACGATGCGTACGCGTCGCTCACGCATCGTCGTCATCGCGCCGCATTCGATGCCGAAGCGGGCTGGAACCGTCAAGTGGCCGTGATCGCGGGGTACTGGGTCAATTTGCGTCGCCATACTTCGTTGCTCGGTCGTTCGCATGCTCGGCGTAGCTCCCGCTACGCCTGCGCTGCTCGCTTCCCTCGCGCCTCGTCTGGCTCGCAACTTGACCCAGTCCCGGTCCGAGCAAACTGACCCAGTACCAGTGCGGCGTCATCGCTACGGAGGCATGGCGATTGACGTCGGCGTCACGTTCCGCAACCCTGCGCCGGATGCCGACTGTACGTGGGCAATCTCGACGCGGTCACGCGCGAGCACGCTACGAGCTCCATTACTGGCCCTCGATTCAAGGACGCGGCGAGTTCGTCCGCCTCGTGCTCGAAGAGGCGGGTGCGCCGTACGTCGACGTCGCGCGGTCGAAGGGCGGCATGCAGAAGATGATGGCGCTTCTCGCGCGCGGCGCCGCCGGCGTGCGGCCGTTCGCGCCGCCGTTCTTGAAGGCGGGGAAGATCCTCGTCTTCCAGACCGCGAACATCTGCGCATTTCTCGCGGCGCGACACGGGCTCGTGCCCAAGGACGAGGCGAGCCGTCTCTACGCGCACGCGCTGCAACTCACGCTCGCCGACCTCGTCGCCGAGGTCCACGACACCCATCACCCGATCGCCGGCGGGCTGTATTACGAGGATCAGAAACGCGAGGCGAAGAAACGCGCGGCGGACTTTCTGCGTGAGCGCCTGCCGAAGTTCCTCCGCTACTTCGAGCGCGCGCTCGAGGACAACGACGGCGCCCACCTGATCGGACGGAAAGTCTCGTACGTCGATCTCTCGATGTTCCAAGTCGTCGAGGGGCTGACGTACGCGTTTCCGCGCGCGATGGCGCGGATCGCGACGAAGATCCCGCGCCTGCGCGCGCTGCGTGCGGCCGTCGCGGCACGGCCGCGGATCGCCGCATATCTCTCGTCGACGCGTCGCGAGCCGTTCAACGAGATGGGCGTCTTCCGCCATTACCCGGAGCTCGACGCACGCCCGGGGCAGCGCTGATGGCGAGTCGGGCGCGCCTCGAGGCGAACGTGTGGTTGCGGGCACACACCGCGGATGTCCGCGGTCGGGTGCTCTCGATCGGCAGCATGGACGACCGCGATGGCGAGGGCGGCACGTATCGCGGGTACTTCCGCAGCTGCGAGAGCTACACGACGTCCGAGGTGACGCCGTTTCCCGGCTGCGATCTCGTGATCGACGTCCGCGCCATGCCGGAGATCGCCGACGCGACGTACGACTGCATCTTCTGCAGCGGCGTCCTCGAGCACCTCGACGATTTCCACGCGGCGATGCGCGAGCTGACGCGCAGCCTCCGCGCGCGCGGAATCCTGCTCCTCGGATTGCCGTTTCGCCAGGCCATCCACCTGGCGCCCACCGACTACTGGCGCTTCACCGGGTACGGCGTCCGTGTCCTCCTCGCGCGCCACGGATACGAGATCGTGACGATGGCCGCGATCGACCTCGCCGAGGAAGGCTTTCCGTCGGCGTACTGGACGCGCGCGATCCGCCGCTGAGCGCGCGCCGCGATCGGCGCTGCGGGCGTTTTTCCCGTCGTCTCCAATTTTCGGAGCTGGTACCTTCGGAGCGGTTTCTTTTCGGTCCATGAGGACGGCTCCGACAGAATCCGCTTCGGCGCAGGGCTCGCTGCTTTCCCGCGTGCAGAGGTTGCCGCTCTGGGTGACGATGCCGGCGATCGTAGCGGTGTACGTCGTCGCGGCGAAGCTCGGCCTTTCGATGGCGTTCGTCGCCGAGCAGGTGACGGTCGTGTGGCCGCCCGTCGGGATCGCGCTCGCGGCGCTCCTCCTTCTCGGGGCGCGGATGGCGCCGGCGATTTTCGTCGGCGCCCTCGTCGCCAACGCGCTCACGTCGGCGCCGCTGGCGGTCGCCGCGGGCATCGCCACCGGCAACACGCTCGAGGCGCTCGGGGCGTTCTGGATCCTGCGGCGAGGCGGCGTCGATTCGGAGCTCACGCGGTTGCGCGACGTCCTCCTGCTCATCACCGGCGCAGCGCTCGCCAGCACCACCGTGAGCGCGACGATCGGCGTGACGAGCCTCTGCGTCGGCGGCGTCCAGCCGTGGACGGCCTTCGGGCGTTTGTGGTGGGTGTGGTGGCTCGGCGACTGCGTCGGGGATCTCATCGTCGCGCCGCTCCTCCTCGTCTGGATGTCGGCGCCGCAGCCGCGATGGCAACGTGACCGGGTGCTCGAGGCCGCCGGGCTCCTCGCCGGTGTCGTCGCCGTCACGATCTCGGTGTTCGTCGGGCCGCTCGGGTTGTGGCGCGAGGGCTATCCGCTGCACTACGTGACGTTCCCCTTCGTGATCGCCGCCGCGTTGCGCTTCGGGCAGCGCGGCGCGACCTCGACCACGCTCATCGTCTCGTGTCTCGCCATCTCGAGCACCGTCAACGGCTTCGGGCCGTTTGCGGCCGGCAGCGTCGGCGAGCGCCTGATGATGGTGCAGCTCTACATGGCCGTGGTCGCGGTGACGGCGCTGCTCCTCGCTGCGGCGATCAGCGAGCGCAATACCGAGGCGCGCGGCCGTGCCGCGGACTACGCGCAGCTTGCCGCGAGCGAGCACCGGCTACGTCTCGCGCTCGAGGCGGAGCGACCGGCGCGGTGCGATGGTCCGAGCAGCTCACGCCCGTGCTTGGCCTTGCGCCGGGCGAGTTCGGCGGCACGTTCGAGGCATTCTAGGCGCTCGTCCATACCGATGATCGCGCCGCCGTCCTGGAGTCGATCGCGCGCGCCGTCGAGCTCCGCGCCGGCTACGACATCGAGTTTCGCATGCTGCTCCCCGGCGGCGAGGTGCGCTGGTTGTCGGGCAAGGGGCAGGTGCTCTCGGACGCACGCGGGCGTGCGGTCCGCATGCTCGGCGTCGGCATGGACATCAGCGAGCGCAAGCGCCTCGAGGGCGAGCTGCGCCGGCGCGCGGACGAGCTCGCCGACGCCGATCGTCGCAAGGACGAGTTCCTGGCGATGCTGGCGCACGAGCTGCGCAACCCGCTCGCGCCGCTGAGCAACGCGCTCCACCTGCTCGCGCAGGACGCCGGAGACCGCGCGCGCATCACGGAGATGGCCGACCGGCAGGTGCGACATCTCGTGCGGCTCGTCGACGACCTGCTCGACGTCTCGCGCATCACGCAGGGGAAGATCTCGCTGCGGAAGGAGCGGGTGATCCTCGCCGACGTCGTCACCCGCGCCATGGAGATGATGCGCGAGGAGCTCGAGGCGCGCGGCCATCAGGTGACGGTGTCGTTGCCGCCGCGGCCGGTATACCTCGAAGCCGACGGCGCGCGCCTGGCGCAGATCGCCGGCAACCTCCTCAGCAACGCGGCGAAGTTCACCCCGACCGGCGGCTCCATCTGGCTCACCGCCGAGGCGTTGAGCGACGAGGTCGTCGTCCGGGTGCGCGACACCGGCGTCGGCCTCGCCCCCGAGCTCGTGCCGCACGTGTTCGATCTCTTCGTCCAAGGCGAGGCCTCCCTCGATCGCACCCGCGGCGGCCTCGGCATCGGTCTCACGCTCGTGCGCCGGCTCGTCGAGCTGCACGGCGGGCGCGTCGAGGCGCGCAGCGCCGGGGTCGGCCAAGGCAGCGAGTTTCTCGTCTACTTGCCGACGCTCGGTCCGCCGCTCACGGAGAGCGTCGCCGGCGCGGCGCCGACGCCGGATCGGCCGCCGACGCGCGGCCTGTCGGTCCTCCTGGTCGAAGACAGCCCCGATGCCGCCGAAAGCTTGGCGATGGTCCTGCGCACGTGGGGCCATGACGTCCAGGTGGCGCTCGACGCCGCCGCCGGCCTCGAGGTGGCCGAGCGGCTCGCGCCCGACGTGATCGTCTCCGACGTCGGGCTCCCGGGCATGGATGGCTACGAGCTCGCGCGCCGGCTGCGCGCGCATCCGAAGTTCGGACGCGCGGTCCTGATCGCGCTCTCCGGCTACGCCCGCGACGAGGACAAGCGGCGCGCGCTCGCCGCCGGATTCGACCATCACTTCGTGAAGCCGCCCGATCTGGACGCGCTCGCGGAGCTGCTCGGACGCGTCCAGCTGGCGAGCGAGGGCCGACGGCCGCCGCTGCTGCATTGACCCTGCACTGCCACCAATACGTCGGCAATAACGCGCGGGTATTTGGTTTCGAACGCTCCTGCGCGTAGCCTGGACCTGCCGGCGCTCGGCACGTATGAGACCGGCGGCCGAATGACGGTGATCACGCCCAGGTCCGGGAACGTCAGATGCGCGCGGCGTCACGCGCCGGCTGCGGCGGCCGTTCTCCTCGCGGCCGTGATGTGCGCCTGCTCGCGCGATCATGACACGCATCCGCCCGCCCCATCGCCGTCGGTCGCGCCGACGCCGCGGCGCACGGCGACCGGCTTCAGCGACGCGGGACTCGGGTCGCGGATCGCCGTCCTCGACGCGCCGAACGGCTCCGACGAAGCGAAGGTGGCGGTCATCGAGGGGCTCGCCGCGGATCGCGGCGAGGCGGCGACGGCGGTGCTGGTGCGCTTCGTCGACAGCCCGTCGACGCTCATCGCCGCCGCCAGCATCAAGGGGCTCACCAATCGCGGCTGCGATCGCGTCGAGGGCGTGCTCGTCCGTCTGCTCGAGAGCGGCGAGTGGCAGCGGCGCGCATGGGCGGCGAAGGTCCTCGCAGCGAACGGCTGTCGCGGCGCTCGGCCGTCCCTTGCGGAGCGTGCGCGGCGCGAGGTCGACGAACGGGTGAAGGCTCGCCTCGACGAGGCGATGCAGCAGCTCGCGGAGGGAGGATGATGACCGGACGCGCCTCGTGGATCGCGGTCGTGATCGCCGTCGGCATCACGGCGTGCTCGAATCCCGTCACGTCGCGGCGACCGTGGGACGATTACGCCGGCGAGACGCTCAAGGTGTACGGCGCCGACCGTGCGACCGCGGGCCAGGTCGTGTGGCGGAGCCTCGAGGACCAGGAGAACCTGCACGCGTTCCTCGCGTCGCAGGGCCAGCCCGACACGCTGGAGATCCGCGGCGGCCGCTTCGCGCAGAAGACGATCATTCTCTACTACACGCGACGCAGCGCCGGACGTCCGCACAGTATCCGCCTCGATCCGGGGCCGCACGGGTTCATCCCACGGGCGCCTGAGCCGATCATGAAGCAAGGATCGGAAGCCTCCGGGGCGGGCGCGCGCCCACATCCGCGCAGCGAAGGACTACGCGGCGAGCACCCGACGCGCGCTCCCGAGTCGCCGGCGCGCACGGTCGAGCCCGCGCCGGGCAGAACCGTCGCGCCAGGGGCGCCGCCCGCGCGCGGCGGCGAGCCGGGACCGGCGCCGACCGCCTTCGAGCCGCACCCGCCGCAGGCGGAGCCGACGGGCCGCCACGGTGGCGCGACCGCCGATCAGCGCGTCAACTGCCCGATCGACCCATCGCGCTGGGATTGCCGCGCGCTGTGCAGCCCGGGCGCCGATTACGAGTGGTGCCGCTAGTCGATCGCAGTGGTGCCGCTAGTCGATCGCGTCAACCCGTGCCGGCCGGCCGGACGGGCGGTCGCGCCGCCACGGCGGCATGCTGCTCGACGGTGCGCAGCTTCGTTTCGAGATCGAGGATCCGTTTGGCCGACTGCTGGCGGTCGGCGAGCGTCTGACGGCGCTTCTCGTCGAGCTCGTCGGCGAGGACGTGCGCCCGCTGCTCGATGGTCTGCGTCTTGCGCACCGCGCCGTACGCCAACCATCCGAGGGCGGCGGCGCTGATGACGAGCAATATGCCGACGATCGACACGAGCGGCCAGAGGCGTTCGTACCGGGCGAGGTGGGCGACACGTTGTTCCGCGTCGGCGGCGGCGGTGCGAGCGCCGTCGAGCTCGTGGCCGAGTTGCTCGGTGCGGGTCTTGAGCGATGCGACGTCACGGGCGAACGCCTGCGCTTGTGCCTCGGCCTGCGCCGCGCGCTGCGCGAGCGGATTCGGGATGCGATACACGTGGCCGATGCCGACGTGCGTCGGATCGGTGATGCCGTTGGCGGCGAAGAACGCCGGCATGTCGCGCGGCGCGATGCCGAACATCGCCGCCACGCTTCCCGGCTGATCACCGGGCCGTGACTTGTAGACGAACGCGTAGCCGTCCTCGGTGAGCGCCAGCGTCGGCTCGACGGCGAGCGCCGTCGCGGTGAACCCGGTCGAGGTGAGGACCGCGAGGCCGAGCGTCGCGAGCCCGATCGCCGCGACGCGAATCGCCGCGAGGCGAATCACGTTCGGGGATGTGGTCGCGTTGGGAGTGCGAGTCTGGTTCGACATGACTGCGGAGCGCCACCACCGCCCCACCGCCACGCGTGCTCACCTAAATGCTAGCCGGGTCGAGGCCGGCGAGCAATGGTCAGGAGTGATGTTGCGGTCAAAAGTCGAAGGTGTGGGTGACGTTGAAGAGGATCCCGCTGACGTTGCCGCCATGCGCGTCGTTCTCGCGCAGCAGCGCCACGAAGAGACTGTTCTGCGCGTCGATGACGACCACGCCCGCCAAAGACAGGCTGTTTCTCGCCCCCGAGATCCAGTCGCTCCAGAGGACGAAATGGTCCGAGATCTCGGCGTCGAGACCGAGTATCGCATGCGCCCGATCACCCGCTTCGAGAAACCCTGCATGGACGCGGATGCCGCGCAGGCGCAGGTTGCGGTGATGGGCGCGGAACTTCTGGTACGCGATGGCGTCGTAGTTGAGCGTCTTGCTCGCGACGGCGAACCCGGCCGGCGTGAAGCCGGGGCCGAGCTGGGTCGCGCCGACCGCGACGGCAGGGACGCGATAGCTCTCGGCGAGCATCGTCCACTTGACGTTGAAGAACGGGCGGTAATCGTTCGGCGGATTGGACGGCGTGACGTCGACGCCCGCCTCGACGTCGTGGGGCAACCCCGCTTCGATCTGCGGCGTCGGCTCGAGGTCGTGGAAGAACGCGTGGCGGCCGTCGATCTGCGTGTTGCCGTTTTGCAGGATCGCGTTCACCTGGCGGAAGCGGACGAGATCGGTCGTCGGAATCACGGCGAGCCCGGTCGGACCAGCGGCCGCGCGGCCGGCGGTGAGGAGTGTCGCCGCGCAGACGACCGCGACCACGGAACCGTACGCGATCCTCACGTCCGCGAGGGCCCGTTCTCGCGCACGATGCGTCGCGGCGTGAGGCGGAAGAAGTCGAGCGTCCGGTCGAGCTCGGTCGCGAGCTCGAGCAGGTGCTGGCCGCCGGCGTCGCGTGGCAGGTCGGCGGCGGCGGCGCGGACGCCGTCCGCGAGCGTGTGCACGCGCGCCAGCGTGGCGCCGAACTGCTCGACGAGGCAGTTCACGCTCTGGCCGAGCTCCTGGAACTCGTCGCCGGGGTGAAGCTCGACGCGGACGCCGAGGTCGCCGCCCATGATCGCGTCGAGCGCGTGGTGCAGCGTGTGGAGCGGGGCGACGATGCGATGGGTGAGACGCAAGGCCCACACGCCGACCGCGACGAGCGTCACCGCGAGCACGACAGCGCCGAGGATGAACCCGCGCTGCAAGAGCTCGCCGGTATGGCTGATCGTCTTGTGCGCGCGGAAGAACTCGGTGCCGACCGTCTGATCGCTCACCCGATACTGCACGGCGAGCGTCGTCAGCGTGGCGGCGGCGAGGAGGGCGAGCATCGGCACGACCCACCGCACCTGGCGGCGGCGGGCGGGCTGATGGGCGTGGAGAAGACGGGCGCGTGACATGGATGAATCTCCTTCCGAGTCGGTCATTGCAGCTCCGAGAGGTCGTGGCACGAGAGGCAGAGGCCGCCGCGACGGTTGTCGCGGCGGAGAAAATCGCCGAAGGTGTCGTCTTCGCCGTGCATGAAGTGGCACGTCGCGCAGCCGATCGTGCCGTCGACGGCGAGCGGCAGATCGGCGGGCACGCCCTTCCTCGGCCGCACGCCGGTGCGATGCGACGGTCCCTGGTCACCGTGGCACGTCAGGCAGCGCGTCTCGAGATCGCCGGCGAGCGCCGCCTTCGCCGCCGCGGCATCTGCGCTCAACGCGGCGGCATCGGTGGTGTGGCAGGTGCGGCAGTCGGCGTCGCGACGGTGGACGTCGTCACCGTGCGGCCGCGCGGCCACGACGACGGTGGCGACGGCGAGGGCGGCGACGAGAGTGGGCAGCGTCGCTGTCGCGCGCGAGACGACCGCTCGCGGGCGCCGCCCTCCGCCCTCCATCGAGGCCGCGCATACTGCCGTTCGTCGGCGGGAGTCAATCTACCCGGCGGAATGGTACTGGCTGGATCAAATCGGGTCAGGACCGGCGGAATTGATCGCCGGCGCGGGCGGGGTTGCGGATGCCGCGGCGCCGTGAAAGAGCGCGCCGCATATTCCAACGACACCCGCGCCCCGAGTGCGCGGCGAGGAGCGACCATGCAGACGGCGACGACGGCGAATGCCTCCGGACGCAATCATCTCCGCTTCCATCTTCCATACGCCCACCTCGCGTCGGCGTTTGGGAACGACTGGTTCGGCCTCAAGGCCGAGCGCTTTGCGCGCTTCTTCGGTACGCCGACCTTCTTGATCACGCAGACGGTCATCGTGGCGCTGTGGATCGCCGTGAATATCGTCGGGATCACACAGTTCGACCTCTATCCCTTCATCCTGTTGAATCTCGCGTTCAGCTTGCAGGCTGCGTACGCCGCGCCCCTCATCCTGCTCGCGCAGACGCGTCAGGCCGACCGCGACAAGGCGCTCTCCGAGGCCGACGTGCAGCACCGCGAGGCGCTCGCCGCCGCGAGCCTCGAGCGCCAGGATCTCGCCGCGCGGCAATCGGCGCAGATCCTCGAGCTGCTCGAGCAGAACACCGCGCTCACGAAGTTGACCCAGGAGCTCAGCGCGCGCATCGAGGCGTTGACCGCCGAGATGCATCGCACCCTCTGTCATCAGTGACTCCGACGGCGGTCACGAGCCGCACGCCGCGGGCCTTTCGCCGGAAAGACACATTGGCTATGCCGGAGGCGGAAAGGAGATCGATATGCCAGACAGCGTGTACAAGATCATCGAGCTCGTGGGCACGAGCACGGACTCCTGGGAAGCGGCGGCCAAGGCCGCCGTAGTGAAAGCCGCGAAGACGTTGCGCGATCTCCGCATCGCGGAAGTGAGCCAGCTCGACTTGAGCCTCGAGGATGGAAAGATCGTTGCGTACCGCGCGAAGGTGAAGCTGTCCTTCAAGTACGAGGACTGATCCGGCGACAGCCGGGCGCCGCGACGACGCTCCCACGTCGTCGCGGCGGTCCAGTCATGCGTCGCGCGGCCTGCGCGACGCTGCTCACGAGGAAGACTGCATGACGACGTTCGCGGTCATCGGCGCCGGTGCATGGGGTACCGCGCTGGCCTCGCATCTCGCACGCCTCGGGCACGCGACCCGGCTCTGGGCGCTCGAGCGCGAGGTCGCCGACGAGATCACGCGCCGTCACGTCAACTCGATCTACCTCGCCGACATCGCGTTGCCGGAGACGATCCACGCCGCGACCGACCTGGCCGAGGTCGTCGCCGGCGCGGACGTCGTCCTGCTGGTGCCGCCGTCACAGCACCTACGCAAGGTCGCGACGAGCCTCGTGCGCTGCATCCCCGCCGACGCGACCGTCGTCGTCGCGACGAAAGGCATCGAGGAAGACAGCCTGAAGCTCATGTCCGAAGTGCTCGCGGAAGCACTGCCGCAGATCGCGGCCGAGCGCCTCGCGTTCCTCTCCGGGCCGAGCTTCGCGCTCGAGGTCGCGCGCGGCAAACCCACCGACGTCGTCATCGCGTCGCGCGGCCTCACCACGGCGCGCCGGGTGCAGGCGCTGATCCACGCGCCGATGTTCCGCGTCTACGCAAGCGGCGATCCGATCGGTGTCCAGGTCGGTGGCGCGGTCAAGAACGTCATCGCGATCGCGACCGGCGTCTGCGACGCGCTCGACTTCGGCACCAACGCGCGCGCCGCCGCCATCACCCGCGGGCTCGCGGAGATGACGCGGCTCGGGGTCCGCCTCGGCGCGAACCCGCTGACGTTCCTCGGCATGGCCGGTGTCGGCGACTTGATTCTCACCTGCACCGGCGAGCTGTCGCGCAATCGGACGCTCGGGAAGCAGATCGCCGCCGGCGTCGACCCGCAGCAGTACGTCGCGAGCAAGCGCTCGGTCGCGGAGGGCTATTACACCGCCGCCGCCGCCTATGATCTCTCGCGCAAGATCGGCGTCGAGATGCCGATCACCGAGAACGTGTACCACGTGCTGCACCGCGGGCGTCCGCTCGCCGAGGCCGT
>VBKW01000095.1 GCA_005879405.1 Deltaproteobacteria bacterium | reverse complement strand
AGCGCAGCGAGCTCGGGGTCGTTCTCGCTCGCGCCGACGTACGCCCCCGGATGGCAGTATAGTTCGTTGACGCCGGCGGCAAGGTCGCGGATCACGCTGAGGACGTATCGTGCGTCGACGGCGCCCGTTTGGTGGTGACCGTAGACGCGGTCCGCGACGCGCAGACCGTGGTCGCGTGCGATCCGGACGGCGCGCCGGCAGAGGATCGCGAAGATCGCGGCCTCGACGAGCTTTCGCGGCGCGTGGCGGCGGTCGAACGCGAGTGCAGGGCCGAGGGGGTCGCGCGGGATCCGCACGGCGGGGACGCGGTACTCGCGCGCCAGCGCCGCGACGATCGGGAACACCGCGGGATGGACGTGAAAGTCGAGGTGCGCGTCGAGGTGGCGCGGCGTGTGGCCCGCCGCGAGACAGCGCTCGATCTGGGCTCGCAGCTCGGCGCGCAGCTGATCGCGGCTGATACGTGAGGCGGCGAGCCGCAGGCCCTGGCTGGGGTACGTCGCGGGCGCGCGCCAGCGCCTCGTCCGCAGCGGCACCGCCGGCCATCCAACTCGTGCCGGTGAGGATACCCTCCTGCGCAGCGCGCACGACGGCGGCGTTCACGCGACCCGAGACGCCGAAGTCGTCGGCAGTGACCGCGAGCTGGCGCACGCCGCCCTCACGCCACGTTCCGCGCGCGCCGTCAACGTCGCACGAGTTCAGCGAGTTGCGCGGCGTGAGCGATCTCGTCGCCAACGAGGTGACCCAATGCCGGGGCAAATGCGCTCCGACGAGGGAAAGGTGCCCCCAATTGACGCGCGTACGTACTCGTCGTAGCTGTCCCTACGGGGGGGCATGCATGAAGCGGACGCTATTTTTGAATCCGCCGTCGTATGACGATTTCGATGGCGGCGCCGGCTCGCGTTACCAAGCGACGCGCGAGGTGTGGTCGTTCTGGTACCCGACGTGGCTCTGCTACCCGGCGGGTATGATTCCGGGAAGCCGGGTTCTCGACGCGCCGCCGCTCGGGCTCACGGTCGCCGATACGGTCGCGATCGCGCGCGAGTACGAGCTCGTCGTGTTGCACACCAGCACGCCGTCCTTCCGCGTCGACGCCGAGACCGCGGCCGCCATCAAGGCGGCGCGGCCGGACGTCACGATCGCGTTCGTCGGCGGCCATCCCACGGCCGAGCCGGAGCGTTCGCTGCGCGAGGCCTCGGCGGTCGACGTCGTCGTCCGCAAGGAGTTCGACCACGCGATCGTCGCGCTAGCGGAGGGACGGCCCTACGCGGAAATCCCCGCGCTCAGCTATCGCGACGGCAGCCCCACGGCGGCGAACGGTGCGAGCGGAGATCCCGCGAGCGCGACCCGCGTCGTCCACAATCCCGAGCCGGCGCCGCTCGACTCCGCCGCGCTCGACGCGCTGCCGTTCGTGACCGACATCTACGCCCGCGACCTCGACTACAAGCGCTACAATAGCCCGTACTGCCACTACCCGTACGTCTCGCTCTACACCGGGCGCGGTTGCCCGGCGCGGTGCACGTTCTGCCTTTGGCCGCAGGTGACGACCGGGCACAGCTACCGCACGCGCTCGCCGGAGAACGTGTACGAGGAGGTGCGGCGGATGCCGCAGCTCTTCCCGGAGATGCGCGAGGTCTTCTTCGACGACGACACGTTCACCGCCGATCCGGCGCGCGCGCGCGCGATCGCCGAGCGCCTCGGACCGCTCGGCATCACCTGGTCGACGAACTCGCGCGCCAACGTCGATCGCGAAACGCTGAAGGTGCTGAAGGACAACGGCCTCCGGCTCTTCGTCATCGGCTACGAGAGCGGTAACGAGGAGATCCTGCGCAACATCAAGAAAGGCGTCGGCGTCGAGCGCGCGCGCCGCTTCACGCGCGACTGCCACGACCTCGGCATCATGATCCACGGCACCTTCATCCTCGGCCTTCCGGGTGAGACGCGCGAGACGATCGCCGAGACGATGCGCTTCGCGCGCGAGATGAACCCGTCGACGATCCAAGTGTCGCTCGCGTCGCCGTATCCCGGGACGCACTTCTACGACTGGGTACGCAACAACGGCTTTCTCGCGGTCGATCAGATGGTCGATACGAGCGGTTATCAAAAATGCGCCGTCAGCTACCCGTCGCTCTCCGGCGAGGAGATCTATGCCGCGGTCGAGCGGTTCTATCGCAGCTATTATTTCCGTCCGACGTACATCGTCGGCAGCGTGCGGAAGATGATGCGCGACCCGCACGAGCGGCGACGGATGTTGAGCGAGGGACGCGACTTCCTGCGCACGATGTGGCGCCGTCGCCGAGCGGCGAACGGGCCCCGCACCGTGGGCGCGGGGCAGACGTCGCAGCCGTCGACGGTGGCGACCCCGACATCGGCGGCGGCCCCGACGCCGGCGGCCTGAGGCGACGACGTGCTGAGTGCCGCCGGCGCTGCGCGAGACGTGTTGGCTGTGCTGCTTGCGACGTCGGCGGCCTACAACGTCGCCGTATCGCTGGTCGCGGCGCGCTTTCGGCGCCGCGCCCGGACCGCCGTGCACCCGCTCGAACGCGCGCCCGGCGTGTCGGTCCTCGTGCCGCTCGCCGGGTTCGAGCCGACGCTCGCCGAAAATCTCGCCGCGTACTGTCGATTGCGATACCCAGGGCCGGTGCAAATCGTCGCCGGCAGCCTCGACGCCGGTGACCCCGCGCTCGCCGTCGCGCGGGCGGTCCAGCGCGAGCATCCGCTCGTCGATTTCCGCGTCGTCACCGCCGTCGGCAGCGGCGGGCCGAATCGCAAAGCGGTGCTGCTCGAGGCGCTGACGCACGAGGCGCGTCATCACGTCGTCGCGGCCATCGACAGCGACGTTCGCGTCGGCGAGGACTATCTCATTCGGCTCGTCGCGGCCCTGCAGCGCCCGTCCGTCGGTCTCGTCACGTGCTACTATCGCGCGCCACGCCCGCGGTCGCTGGCGCAGACGTTCGAGGCGCTCTGCATCAACACGGATTTCGTCCCGTCGGTGATGGTCGCGACCGCGCTCGGCCGCGGCGATGTCGCCTTCGGCGCGAGCCTCCTCCTGCGGCGCGACACGCTCGACGCGATCGGCGGATTCGCGGCGTTGGCCGGCTACCTCGCCGATGACCACCGCCTCGCCGAGCTCGTCATCGAGCACGGCGAACGGGTTGTCGTCGCGCCTTACGTGGTCGAGACCGACCCCAATCCCAGCGGGGTGGCGGCGGCGGTCCGCCATCAGCTGCGCTGGGCGCGCACCACGCGCGCCTGCGCACCGGTCGGCTACGCCGCCAACATCGTCACCCACGGGACGACGTTCGCGCTCCTCGCGATGCTTTCCGTCGGCCATGTTGCGCTGCTGCGGCTCGGCGCCGTCGCCGCCGTGCTCGTGTCGCGTCTCGTCGCCGCCGCGCTCGGCGTCCGCGCGCTCGGCGCGCGGCTCGGGTGGATGCTCTGGCTCGTGCCGCTGCGCGACCTCGTCGGCACCGCGCTATGGGTCGCGAGCTTCGCCAGCGACCGCGTCGAGTGGCGCGGCCGGTCGTATCGCATCGGCGCCGACGGACGCCTGGTGCGCCTCGCGCTGCCGGCGGCAGCGCCCGCCGCCGTCACTCCGCCGGCAGCGGAGCCGGCGGAGCGGCTGCCGGCCGCTTCCTGAGCCCGCCCGGGAGCTGAAACCGGCCGAGGATCAAGAGGCCGAGGAGCGACCACGAGAGCTCGCGGATCCGGCGCAGGACGCCGACCGAAAGCCCCTTCGTCGGATCGAGGCCGAGCGCGGTGAAGATCAGCACTTTGCCGCCTTCCTGCGTACCGAGCTTTCCCGGAACGAAGAAGAGCGTCGATCTCGAGCGCGCCCAGCGCCCAGCCGACGAAGAACCACGCGCACGACACCAGGAACGGACCGCGGCGCTCGAGGTGCACGCGCGCGATCTCGTCGTCGAGACGGCGGAGGCGGGCGGTGACGTCCACGAGGCGGCCGCCGCGATCGAGCCTCGTCGCGATCGCGACGAGCGGCCCGAACATGCCGCGCCGTTGCGCGACGACGAAGACGCAGACGAGCGCAGACAGCACCACCGCGCCGGTCACGAGGCCGAGCCGAACGCTGCTCGCGAGCGGGACGACCGCGAGCACGAGGACGAGGCCGACGCAGACGAACGCGACCTGCGCGACGACCTGGCTGAGCTTCGCGACCGCGATCGACGTCGCGAGGTCGAGGCTCGAGGCGCGCCCCTCGAGCAGCCGCGCGCGCGCGAACTCGCCGCCGAGCGTCGCGGTCGGCGTGACGTAGTTCACGGCGTCGCCGGCGATGCGCGCCGCGAGGAGCTGCGCGAACGCGGGCGTCGGCCGGCCGGCGGGAAACGCCGCGCGCCAGCCGAGCGTGTTCGCGACGATCGCCAGGATCTCTTGAGCGATGATCGCGACGATGCCCCAGCCGACGACGCGCAGGTTGGCGACGAGCGTCGTGCCGCCGAGAGCGCGGACGAGCCCGGCGAGCAGAACGAGCCCCGCCACGACGAGCGTGCGCTCGACCAGGCGCCACGGGCGCCGCGGCGCCGGCTCCGCGAGGTCGGCGAGCGTTTCAGCCGGTGCCGGCATGCTCCTCCGCGCTCCGCGCCGCGTAGAGGACGACGAACAGAGCCGCGAACGCCCAGCTCCCGATGGCCGCTCCCCAGAGGAACCAGTGCAGACGATCGATCAATGCCAGCACCGCGAGGAGGTAGGCGAAGTCCCGATTCATCAATCCCTCGAGGCCGTGCAGGACCTGGTCGCGGAGGCGCGCATGCCACGACGCCGCGGTGGGGCTCGGCGCTCTCCAGTCGGTGCGGACCACGAGGAAATAGTAGGAGAGGGCGCCGTCGAGCGCGAAACCGCCGACCAGCAGCGCCGCGAGCACAGCGACTTGGCCGTCGGAGGTGCGGTGCTGCAAGCCGACGGCGAGCGCAACGAAGATCGCCAGGTGGACGAGGTTGTCGGTCGTGACGTCGAGCTTTTGCCCGAACGCCGACTCGCGAAAGGTGAGGCGCGCGACCTCGCCGTCGCAGCCGTCGACGATCGCCGCCAGGAGGAAGAGCAGCGTGCCAAAGACGCCGGCGGCGTACGTGCCGCGCGCGAGCAGGGCGGCGCCCGCGAGACCGATTGCGGTGCCGACGAGCGTCACGTGGTTCGGGCGGAGCGGGGTCGCGCGGACGAGGAAGCGGCTCACGCGGCACGAGACGCGACGGTCGATGAGCCGCGCCAATGCGCCGTCCGTCGCCGCGCTGGCCGCGCGCAGCTCCGCGCACAGCGCCATCTCGGCCGCGACGGCGTCGCGGTGCGAGGCGACGTGCATGCAGGGCGCGGCGGCAGCGAGCGCCTGCTCAATGGCCGTCGGCAGCAGCGCTGCGAACGCGTCGTCGGCATCGCGGGAGCCGAGCGCGCGTGCGCCGCGATGCCGACCAGCCGCCGTCGCGGCGCCGAGGAGGTCGCGGCCGCGGCAGCGTGCAAGCAGCGGACGCTGGGCGTCGCACGCGATCGTCGGTTGCACGCCGGCGGCCGTGGCGAGACGGTGCAATGCCGCGGCGGAGACGAGCACGTCGGGCGCGACCAACGTCACCACCGCCTCGGGGGACAGGTCCACTCGCTCGCACACCTCGACCGCCGCGCCGCGCGCCCGCGGATCGTCGACGATCCGGTGCAGGCGGCGACGTGCGCCGCCCGTGAGGACGACGATGCGTGCGAAGCCGGCACGGGCGCCCGCGAACACCGCCCGCGCGACCAATGTGAGGCCGGCGACGCGCGCGCTCCGCTCGGTGGGCGCGAAGATCACGAGGACGGACGGTGCGGTGTCGGCGAGCGGCTCGGTCCGGTGCTGGAGCGCGCCGGAGGTCACGAGGCCGCCCAGACCGCCGGCGCCAGGATGATCCGCATTGCATCGCACGCTCTCCGATCCCATAACGATCGTCAAGAGCCATGGCCGCCGCCGAGAGCGCTGCGTATTGGATCGAGCGTCTGCAGCTCGCGCCGCATCCCGAGGGCGGCTACTTCCGCGAGACCTATCGGTCGCCCGAGGTCGTCGCGCCCGGCGCGCTCCCCGCGCGCTTTCCCGGGGCACGCGCGTTCTCGACGGCGATCTACTACCTCCTCCCGAGCAACGAGGTGTCGCGGCTGCACCGGCTGCGCTCGGACGAGCTCTGGCATTTCTACGCCGGCGGCGCGCTCGTGATCGCGATCCTGCAGCCCGGTGTCACTGCGTGCGAGATCGTCCTCGGGCGCGAGCTAGAGCAGGGCGAGACGCTGCAAGCAGTCGTGCCGGCGGGCGCGTGGTTCGGCGCGCGCGTGCGCGATCCCGGCTCGTTCACGCTTGCCGGCTGCACCGTCGCGCCCGGGTTCGATGACGCCGACTTCGAGCTCGCCGATCGCGCCGCGCTCTTGCGTCAGTTTCCGGACCAGGCGGCGCTGATCACGCGGCTCACTTGACCGCGACGGGCGGCGGCAACGCCTCGAGCTCGAGCCGCAGGCGGGCGGGGCCGGGGAGACCCGCCGTCGCGTTGATCGCCGGCGCCTGCGTCGCGGGCGCGCAGAAGATCGCGACGTAGGTCGGATGCACCCGATCGCAGGCGCCGGTCGCGGCAATCAGGTCGCCGAAGCACGGGCGGACGCGGGGCTCGCAGGTGCCGCCCGCGGGTGCACACTGGGTCGTCCCGCTGCCCAACGTGCAGCCGCGGAACGGCGCGTCGCTGCAGACGCCCTCGACCGGCGCCTCGCAGCGCTCGTCGGCGCCGCACGTGCCCGACGCGCAGTCGTACGGCTGGCGCTGCCCGGTGCACGCGCAGTGGTCGGCGAGACCGGGTCGATGGAACCCGCACGGGCGCTCCGCCGCGAGACGAACGCCGTCCGTCGTGAGCGGGGCGAGGTCGATCGCGAGGGTTCCGACGATGCTCGCCGGCGGCGGCAGGCAGTCGTTCGAGGTCGCGCCGAAGAGCGCGCTCGCCGCGTTCGCGTCGCACGCCTCGCCGGCGCTCGGACCCGCATCGCAACGGCCGTCTTTCCGGCCGTCGTTCGCGGTGCCGTCGCCGACGCAGCGTGGACAGGGCTCCGCCACCTCGCGGCCGGTATAGACCGTCGACGTGAGCGCGAGGCGGAGCTCGCCGCAGCCGGCTTCCGGCTCGACGCTCCCGGCGAGCGGCGCGCGGAGTCGGCTGACGACACACGCCGGGACGCCGCCGGCCGAGAGCGGAATCGGCGCGCCGAAGATCGCGCCCGCGACGCCGCCGCCGACCGTGCACGATGTCGCCGACCGGCCCCGAGGTCGGTCATCGAGCCGTCACGGACGCGATATCGCGCGACAGTCGGCGCCGCGGCTGTCGACGCGACGTGCGCCGCCGTCGCGCTCGGGCGCGGCGTTGGACGAGGGCGGGCGATCCCTTTCGGGGTTGCTCGGGTAACGGGCGTGCTGGCGGCGCGCGCGTGACCGATACCGTGCAGCGCGAGGAGCGTGGCGACGGGGAGCATCACCAGGATACGGCTTCCACGCCCGCGACGCCCGGCCCGGCGTACCGTCACGCCTTCGCCAGCCGCTCGATCTCTTTCCACTCGGGGGCGCGGACCGGCATTACCGACAGGCGCGGCAAGCGGACGAGCGGAAACGCGGCGAGCCCGGGCCGCGCCTTCAGCTCGGCGAGCGTGACGGGCCGCTCGAGCCGTCCCTTCGGGACGATGTCGACGACGACCGCGCGCGCGTCGCCGCGCGCGTTCGGGTCGGGATACGGATCGGACGTCGCCTCGCCGACGCCGACGACCGCCTTCTCGTCGCCGGTGTGGTAGATCAGGATCCGGTCGCCGCGCGTCACCGCGCCGAGGTGCTTGCGCGCGAGCGCGTTCGCGACGCCGTCCCAGGTCGTCCGTCCGTCGCGCTCGAGTTGCGCGAACGAGTAACTGCTCGGTTCGGTCTTGAAGAGCCAATACGCCACGCCGTGTCTCCCGCCGCGGCGGCGAGCTAATCGCAGCCGCCGCGCACGGTCAACCGATCGGCTCAACCGATCGGCGCCGGCAGCGGCACGGGATTCGGCGGGCGCCGCCTGGCGAGCACGGCGGCGGCGTTGCGCGCGGCCACGACCGCCATGCGCGCGCGCGTCGCGGTCGTCGCGCTCGCGACGTGCGGCGTCAGCACGACGTTCGGCAGCGCGCGCAGCGCGCGCGACACGTGCGGCTCGCGTCCGAAGACGTCGAGCCCCGCCGCAGCGAGCCGGCCGCGTGCGAGCGCCCGCGCGAGCGCCGCCTCGTCGACGACCGCCCCGCGGCTGGTGTTCACGAGAATCGCGTCGCGACGCATGTGCGCCAGCTCGCGGGCGCCGATCAGGTGGCGCGTCGCCGCGGTGAGCGGCACGTGCAGCGACACGACGTCGGCCGTCGCGAGGAGCCGCGTGAGCGACACCCGGAGCGCGCCGGCAGGCGGGCGCCGCGCGGGGTGGCGCTGGTGGTACAGGACGCGCATGCCGAACCCGCGCGCACGGCGCGCGACGGCGGCGCCGATCCGGCCGAGGCCGACGATCCCGAGCGTCGCGCCGTGGACGTCGCGGCCGAGGAGCAGATCGGGCGACCAGCCGCGCCAGCGCCCGGCGCGCACCAGACGGTCGCCCTCGCAGACGCGACGCGCGGCGGCGAGAATCAAGGCGAACGCGAGGTCGGCGGACGTTTCGGTGAGGACGTCGGGGGTGTTGGTGACTACGACGCCGTGCGCCGCAGCGGCGGCGAGATCGACGTTGTCGTATCCGACGGCGCAGTTCGCCACGACACGCAGGCGCGGCGCGCGCGCGAGGAGCGCGGCGTCGACGCGGTCGGTGAGCTGGCACAAGAGGGCGTCGATGCGGCCGACCGCACGCGCCAACGCCGCCGCCGGCATCGGCTGCGGCCCGCGATGGGTCGCGAGCCGCATGGTGCCGAGCGCGGCGCGTGCGGCCGGCGGCAGCGGGTACGTCGTGAGGACGTGCGCGGCGTCGCCCGGCGATCGCACGCGGGCGCGCCGTCGAGAGGGGTTGCGTCGTGACATCGAGCTGTGCGCCGCTCTCCTAGTGTCCCGAGTCTGGGACACTAGCAACAGTCCGCGCGCGCGGGTAGCGACTCGGAGCTGCGGGTATTGGGTCAGTTTGCTCGGACCGGGACTGGGTCAAGTTGCGAGCCAGACGAGGCGCGAGGGAAGCGAGCAGCGCAGGCGTAGCGGGAGCTACGCCGAGCATGCGAACGACCGAGCAACGAAGTATGGCGACGCAAATTGACCCAGTACCGAGCTGCGTCGCGACCCGCGGGCGGCACACGATTGCCTCCGAACCAGCCGGTTCGTATCGTTCGCGTCGGCGCAGCGGGCGCGCGGAGGTGCGACATGCGAACGGCGACACGATGGGGAGGGGTGATCATCGTCGCGTGCGGCGTCTGGACGCCGCCCCTCGCGGCGGCATACCCGAACGGTACGACCGAGTACGTGACCGACGCCGGGCCGTTTTGCGCCGGGTGTCACAGCTCGCGCCAGGAGTCGCAGCTGCGTGAGGTCGCCAAGCAAGAAGCCGCCCACGAGCTCGTCGACGCGAAGCACGTGGCGATGATCGCGAGCGGCAAAGGCAAGTACGCAACGCTCTCCGCCCCCAACCGAACCGCGCTCGTCGCGCACGTGCGTGCCGTCGATGCGGCGACGACGATCACGCTCGAGGTGCCGACGAGCGTCAAAGCGGGCGCGACGCTCACCGTCACGGCGAAGGCGCACGGCGGCGCGGGGCCGGTCGTCGGCGTCATGCTCCTCGACTCCGACCTGCGCTACCAGTCGCGCTCGCCTGCCGCCGACGGCTGGGCGATCACCGCCGCGCCCTCCGTCACCGGCCCCGACGGCAAGCCGCAGACGACGTGGACCAACAAGCGCGCGCCGGGCCTGGCGAAGAACCTGAACTACGTCATGGTCTACGGCATGAAGGGTGACGCGGTCGCGAAGACGTACGGCGACGCGAGCGTCGCCTACACGCTCCGAGCGCCGAGCAACCCCGGCGACTATACGCTCGCCGCCGCGCTCCTCTACGGCACCGAGAAAGCGTCGCCGCTCGGCACCGTGAAGCGTGAGGGCTTCGATCTGCCGCTCGGCGGCTTCGAGAGCGCCTCGGGGCGGATTCTCTTCTCACCGGCGCACACGGTGACGGTCACGCCGTAAGCGTCGGTCACGCGGTCACGTTGGTAACGCCGCCCGCGTTACGCGCGAACGCGGCGGATTTGCACGGCGGCGCCAAACGGCGCATGATCCTCTCGCCAAAGGAGATCTCATGCATCCCGCTCGCTACCTCGGTTCGCTCGCCTTGCTTCTTGCCGCGTCAGGTGCCGCGCTCGCCGCGAGCCCCTCGGACAAGAATTTCACGTTCCAGCTGTTCCCGAATCCCGCGTTCGTTGCGTGCCTCACCGCCGAAGGCGGGAAGCCGCCGACGGTGACCGTCACCGTCCGCCGTGGTCTCCGGAACGACCATATGCGGGTCGTCCTCAAGCACTTCAAGCCGGGGCTCGGCTTCGATCTTTTCACGGTCCAGCGCAGCCCGCAGCAGGCAGATGGCAGCCCCGACGCCGGGTTCACCAACTTCGGGCTCGCCTGGTATCAGTCGGACATCGAGACGTCGCGGCACCCGTCGAAGGCGGAGATCAACACGATCCTGCTCGATCAGATCTTCGGCTTCGATCCCGATGTCGGGCTCAGCCCCACGCAAACGCTGCACGTGGGTTTTTGGTTCAACGACCCCGCAGACGCGGCGGCGTGCGGCTTCGTGGGTACGACGCCGTTCAACGGCGAGCACAACGCCGGGCCGCTGGCGTTCATCAGCCGTCCCGACGCGACGACCGGACTCGGCCCGCTCTGCACGAACCCGAACACGTCGACGATCCCGGCCACCTGCAACCCGTGACGATTCGAGGTGCCCGGGCACCACGGAGACTGTAACCGCACGGACTTCATCGACGTGATCCCACGCGCCGAAGTGCCGGCGCTGATCGAGGACGGCTTCTCGCTGTCGGCGTGAACGCGGTGCTTGCGCACGCGTCGTCCACGCGCGTAACAGGGCGCATGGACGAGAGCACGCAATGGCAACGATAGCGATGACCCGCGAGGAGCGCGAGGCGTTCCTCGCCGGCGTCCACGTCGGCGTATTGAGCGTCGGACAAGATGAGCCCCACGGGGGGGAGCGCGCGCCGCT
>VBKW01000433.1:3069-6147 GCA_005879405.1 Deltaproteobacteria bacterium | reverse complement strand
GAGCGGCTTGTTGCAGAGCTTCGCGAACTCGGCGCCCCAGCCGGTGCCGCCTTTCACCGTGTCGTCCTTCTGGATGACGCCGACGACGTAGATCTCCTGGCCGTTGTTCACCTGGTGCCAGATGCTTTGGAGGACCTTCTTGAACATCGCGGTGTCGGGATAGCGCCGGTGCATGAGCTTCGCGACGTAGGCGAGGCTCACGTCGCCGTGCTGCAGCTCGGCGTGCGTCAGCACGCGGATGCCGCGCTGGAGCGCGTCCTTGTGGCCGTCGAAGGTGAAGTTCACCTCCTCGATGCCGTGCCGTTCCGCGGCGGCACCGAACGCCGCCTCCGCGCCACCGGCGGCGCCACTGAAGAGAACGCAGTCTTCGCGGTTCATCGCGAGCCCCTCCGCCGGCTCTTCTCTCCGATCGAGCGCACGAGGTCAACTCGTGGGGTCGCATGACGTCGTCGACAAGGCATCAACGTGTGAGACCGCGAGTCGCAGCTCTTCTGCGATCGCCCGGCAGCTCCCATTCGTGGCGGCCGTTCTCGACGAGAATGACGGCGCCGTCACGAATGACGACGCCTTTCACCGATACGGAAACCGATGCGCGTCGTTGTCGCGCGGCGCGCGCGCGGTCTGCTCGCCCGCCTTCAGTGGCACGTCGGCAGCGGCGACGGGAACTCCGTGCCGTGCTTGTTGTGCTCCCAGCAATTCCCCGTCCCGCTCGTGTCCCACGCCAGGTCGACCGCGAACACCGGATCGACCTTCGGATCGACGTTGCCGCCGTTCCCGAACACCTTGTTGTGCGACACGACGTCGTCGTTCGGATCCTCGTCGATCGCGCCGCCCGTGCAGCCCGGCGGAAGGTGGTTGCCGGTGCAGAAGTTGGCGACCGCGATGCCGAACGAGTCGTTATCGAGGACGTTGTTGTGATCGACCTGATTGGCGTCGACCGCGAGCAGCAGGATCCCCGTCCCCACCGGGACGTTGCAGACGTCGTCGAGCGTCTCGACGGGATTGCTTAGCCGCACGCGCCAGGAAAGTGTCACCACAGCTCGTATGAGCGTATGGGCCGCCCGCCCGCGTCACCTACCCCCGGAGACAAGTCCGGAACCAAGGAGGGACGATACATGCTCAGAAAAGCGTACTCGATCACAGTCGCATCGACGGGCGCGTACCTCCTGGCAACGTGACCTGTTCGTAGATCGAAATCGGAGTGAGCGGGCGGCCCGCTCCGAAGTGCTGAACGTTGCTGACGCGATCGCGTGCGTCGACGACGCTCAGCCTGCTGAGGCAATCCCGCGTCGACGACGCTCAGCCGTCGCGACGCGTACCCGCCATCGCGACCTGTTGAATCAACGTCGCGGCGTCGTTGCGCACCTGGCTGTCGCGCGCGCCGATTGCGACGTAGAACAACATCTCCTCGGCGCGTTCGGTGTCCATGCCCTCGACGAGAGTGCCGAAAATCCCGCCCTTCATTCCCGGACGGGTTCCGAACATCGCAGCGCGAAGATTCGGGTCCGCTTGCAGCGCCGCGACGGCCTCGCGCATCGCGCTCGCGCGAATCCCCTGGTCGACGTGGTTGATGCCGGTGTCGAGCAGCTGCCGCAGCGGCATCGCGCTGGTGCCGAGGGCCGCGCGGAGCGTGTCGCTGAGCGCGACCGGGGGTCCCCGGTCGAGCACCGCGGCAACGGATTGCGGCGGCCCGGTGTCCGATGGCGCGTCGGACCCGAGCGTATGGTCCGATGCCGTGCCGACGAGGGGCGGCACGGTCGGTGTCTCCGATACCTCGAGCAAGCGCGGCCGCGGTCCGTCGTAGGTCAACAGAAAATTCTGTACCCCGAGCAATCGCCGTAACGCCTGCTTGAACGGCACGTCCTCGAACGCAACGGTGACCGTGCGCGTATCGAGCACGCGCGCGCGTATCGTGACACCCGACTGCCGGCCGATCTCTTCCAGGACGCTCGGCAACGGTGCGCTTCGCAGACGCATGCTGAGCGTGTCGTCCTGCGAATAGCGGATCGAGGTCAGAAGCCCGTCGTCGACGGGCGGGGCGGTCGTCGCCCGGCGCGCGTCGTCACCGCGCCGTGCGACGGCATCGACGCCGTCCGCAGGGTTCGGCGCGGCCATGAACGGCGTCGTATTGCGCGTCGTGAAGAGGTCGCGCGTGAGCTTCGCGACCCGACGAGCCAGCTCGGCGCGATCGATCTCGAGGGCCGCAACCCGCGTCGCGAGGCGTGTAGACGGACCGTCGGTCGCATAGCGCCCGATCGTCCACGCGATCGCCACCGACACCGCGACGACCACCGCGGCCGCCACGGCCGCGGGCCGCGGCCGCGCGACGCGGCGCGATGGCGCGGCCGGGAGGGCGCCTCGTGTGCGGGCCGCGTCCACCACACGTCGCGCGGCAGCCGTCCGATCGCGGCCGTCGTCGGCTGCAATCGGCGGGTGTGGCCGCGGCTCCGCTCGTCGCGGCGATTGCCGAGCGAACAGCTCGTGCAGACACTCGCCGCAGCCCCCCGTCATGTGGCGTCGCAACTCGGCGGCCGTCGCGAGGTCGAGCGCGCCGGCCGCGTACCTCGGGAGAAGCGTACGCGCGTGCTCGTGCGTCACGCGCGGGAGCATAGCCGACGCCGTCCATTGGGCAACGTCTCGGCGAGCACCCCGCCGCGCCTCCCCCCGCACCTGTCGCGGAAGCCCCTAGGCGGGGGTCGGCGCCGGGGTCGGCGTGGCGCTCGCCGTCGGCTCCATTCGACGCCGCCAAACCAGACGCCGCTCGCCGACAACATTCTCTTCTTCATCCACGACGACACGGTGAACGGGAACTGCTTCGCGTCGAACCAAGGGTCGGCGACGTTCCTCACCGCGAACGACTGTCCGTGACGCATGACGCGTCCCATGGCGGCGGCATGACGTCGTTGTCGTAGAACGGACTCGCCTCACGGTTCGGGGATCGGCGGACACCCAGACGGCGGGGCCTCGTCCCCGTCGGATGATGCTGTGTCGATAGGAAACGGCGAGGCGGTCATTGTGTTTCGATGCCGCGACGGCGACGAACGAACACATCGTCTCCGCTCACTCAGCGGCCACGAG
>VBKW01000433.1:0-3006 GCA_005879405.1 Deltaproteobacteria bacterium | reverse complement strand
GCGGTCGGCGGTTCAGGGACTTGGGGAGGGATGTAGGCGGCTCCATCGTCACTGTAACTGCCACGCTCGCGAAGATAGAAGCCGGCAATCGCACCTTTGGCGAGAAGGGTGACCAGCACCAGAACGGACGTAAGCAGCAATTCCAACCTGAGATCGCTCACCGGGAAGATATAGTTCAGGAGACTCAGTGCGAGAGGGGGGAAGAGAACGTACCACGCCGACCGAGGCCACGTCTGGCGGATCATCGCGATGCCAATCACCAAAGCACGCCGTGCCGAACGGGCCGTATACGCGAGTGCCGGCGGGACGAACGTGAGCGTGAAGTCCATCAGGATCAGCAGCGCCGCGCTGCCCACTCGAAGCGAGAGGGGCGCCGTCGCAGCGTCAGCGCGGCGCAGTGACTCTGGATCGAGGACCGACGCGAGACCAGCAAAGAATGCGGAAACAGGTCAAAGAGCAGCGCCACGACGAGCGAGACGAGCAACAGGGACGGTTGATTGATGAGCGCGTGGGCCGCCGATCGGAGGTCGGCGGCGAAGCCGAGCCGCGGCGTGACGGCGACAGGTATCATGCGTCCCCTCGATGATGAGTGGCGCGCCCGCTACCGTGGGGTCACGCTCGCACGCTTCATCGCCGATGACCCCGCCGAGTGGTGGCTGTGGCCGTACGTCACGTCGGCGACCGACGTCCACCCTACTGTCCGACCCCCTTGAACGCGTCCGTGGCGTTCTTCTTCATGCCGGCAGCAGAGAAGAGCGCCTCCCAGCATCCGCCGTTGCTCGACTGGAGCTGGACGCGCGTCGGTAGCCCGAGCGGCAGCGCCGGGGGCGCGAGGTTCGCGCCGCGCGCCTTGAGCGTGACCTTCGACTTGCCGGTGATCCCGCTGGCGAGCAGGATCTTGTCGATGCCGTCCGGCGTCCGATCGGGATCGGAGTACTTGAACTTCGAGGTTCCCGACGGTGCCCAGCACGGAGCGCCGGTACAGGTGCCGCCGTGCGGCGCCGCGGCGCGCGCCGAAACCGCCGGGCTCGCGCCCGACTCGTCGTAGACGCAGAGCGTGTAGTCGTCGGTATTGATCGGATCGCCGAACCCGGAGACCGAGCCCTTCAGCCATTTCCAGTAGAGAAAATTCTTGGCGGGATCACCGGTCGCGCGAACCGAGAGGTGCGACGCGCCCGCAACCGTCACGTGCCCGCACTGCGTCTGCGGCATGTCGATGCAGCTCCCGTCGACGGGGCTGCAGGATTCGCAGACGGGGCACGTCACCGCGCTGCCGTGACACTCGCCCGCCGCGCAGACGTCGTTCTCCGTGCAGGCGTCGCCGTCGTCGCAGGGCGCGGTGTTCGCGGGGTGCGTGCAGTGGGCGTTCGCGTCGCACACGTCGTCGGTGCAGGCGTTGCCGTCATTGGTACACGGCGCGCCGGGGGACGCGATCTGGCACGCGGACGAGCAGCAGTCGCCGTCGAGCGTGTTCCCGTCGTCGCAGGTCTCGCCCGCGGTGACGATACCGTTGCCGCATCCGGTGAACGTGCAGTTCGAGTCGCAGCCGTCGCCGTCGGTCGTGTTGCCGTCGTCGCACTCCTCGGCGGCCTCGACGAGCCCGTTTCCGCAGAGCGACGCGTCGTAGCGCGCGAGGGCGAACTTCCCGCCGGAGCCGCCCGCGGCCACGAGCATCCCGGTCGACTGCATCGCCACGGCGCCGGTCGAGTCGGAGGTCGTGCCGAAGTCCACGACCGTGTTGACGTCGAAGGCCGGCGTGTCGTCCCGCATGCGGCTGAAGAGGAAATCGGAGTTCGACGTCAGCGATGGAAAGATCCCGGTGATCGTCACGAAGGCGCCGCCGAGGATGATCGCATCCGGCGGCTGAAAGAGCCCCGCGCTCACGCCGGTCACGGTCGACCCTCCCCCGCCGGGCGCGAAGATGCCGCCGGTCGCGAACGTCGCGTCGAGCGTCCCGCCGGCTGTGTACCGGGCGATCGCGATCGCGATGCCGTTCCCGTCGGCGCCGGCCGCGACGATCCTGCCGTCCGGTTGCACGACGACAGCGTTGACCGAATTGCCGCCCGACGGCCGAACCTGCGTGACGACGATGCCGCCGCTGCCGAACGCCGGGTCGAGCGCGCCGTTCGCGTCGTAGCGGGCGAGCGCGAAGTCCGGCTGGTTCGGCGTCGCGCGCGACGCGAGCCCGGCGGCGACGAGCATGCCGTCGGCCTGACGCGCGAGCGCGCGCGCCTCGTCGAAGAAGCCCGTGACTGCGGTCGTGACGACGCCGCCGGTGCCGAACGTCGGATCGAGCGCGCCGAGCGCGTCGTAGCGCACGAGGAGGAAGTCGGCGGCGCTTCCCGCTCCCGTGCGCCCGGCGACGACGAGCTTGCCGTCAGGTTGCAGCACGATCGCCTCGGCCCGCGAGGTGGTGCCGACCGTCGTCGTCACGATGCCGGCGACGCCGAAGCCGGGGTCGAGCGCGCCGTTCGTCTGGTAGCGCGCGAGCGTGACCGTGTCGTTCGTGCCATCCGAGCTCCATCCGGCGGCGACGAGCATGCCGTCGGCCTGGAGCACGAGGCCGGCGACGACCGCCGTCGTCGAGATCGCCGTCGTCACGATTCCGTTCGTCCCGAACGTGGGATCGAGGACGCCCGCCGACGTGTAGCGCGCGAGCGCGAAGCCGAGCGACGACCCGCCCGCCGCGACGATCGCGCCGTCCGGCTGGACGACGACCCCGCTGGCGAACGCGCTGGTGCCGATCGCCGTCGTGACCTTGCCGCCGCTGCCGAACGTCGGGTCGAGCGCGCCGGGGCCGGCGTCCGCGACCGACGCGCAGAGAAGGGCAGCGCCGAGCGCGGCAGCGATCTTTGGGGGTGAGAACGCCATTGCGTCGCCTCCTGCAACGAGTGCCGTAACGCGAAGGCGGCACGCCGGTCAACGACAAACACCTGCCTCTCGACGCGCCGCGGCAGAGGCACCCTCATGAACGTCGACGTGAGTCGATGGGAAACACCCAGCGGG